>JAGRFZ010000051.1:17373-53698 GCA_020445785.1 Rhodocyclaceae bacterium | reverse complement strand
GTCGCGGATCTCACCGACCATGATTTTGTCCGGGTCGTGGCGCAGGATCGAGCGCAGACCGCGGGCGAAGGTCAGGCCCTTCTTTTCGTTGACCGGGATCTGCAGCACCCCCGGCAACTGGTACTCGACCGGATCCTCGATCGTGATGATCTTGTCCTGGCCGCGATTGATCTCCGAGAGCATCGCATAGACCGTGGTGGTCTTGCCGCTGCCGGTCGGGCCGGTCACCAGCACCATGCCATAGGGCTCGTTGGCGAGGCGGCCGAGCACCCCGCGGGTGGCGTCGTCGAAACCGAGTGTATCGATCAGCACGCCACGCTGGGCCTGCGCGAGATCCTGCTTGTCGAGCACGCGCAACACCGCGTCCTCACCGTGGATGCTCGGCATCACCGACACCCGGAAATCGATGCTGCGCCCCTTGAGACGGACCTTGAACCGACCGTCCTGGGGAACGCGACGCTCCGCGATGTCGAGTTCGGCCATGATCTTGACGCGTGAGATCACCTGCTCGGCCAGTTCGATGCCGCCGACACCGCCGGCCGCATTGAGCACGCCGTCGACCCGATACTTGATCTGCAGCCCGCTGGGCGCCATTTCGAGGTGGATATCGCTGGCCTGGGCCTTGAGCGCATCGTAGATGGTCGAGTTCACCAGCTTGACGACGACACTGGCGTCCTCGCTGATGCGCGCCAGCGACAACACTTCGCCATCGTCGTCGCCCGCGTCCTCCCGGCCCTGCTGGTCGGAACCCAGGCTCTCCATCGCGCGCACGTTTTCCTCGAAGCGCCCGAGGTAGGCGCCGAGGTCGGCCCGGTGCGCAATCCGCCGCTCGACATCCGGAAAGCGCAGATCGGCCCATTCGAGCAGGTCCCGGTCGAGCGGATCGGCCAGCACCAGACAATCTTCGTCTGCCTCCGAGCGCAGCACGATGCAATTGCGACCCTGGCACTCGGTGAATGGCAGACGCTCGAACTGCGGCGCCGCGCGGTTCAGTTCGGCGCTATCCACCACCCGGTAACGCAGCGCGTGACCGAGTTGGCCGACGAAATCCGCCGGCGGCAGGCCGACGCTTTCCTCGAGCAACTCGACCGCGCTCCGACCCGAACCCTGCGACGCCTGCATCGCGTCGGCAATCGCGGCGGAGGTGACCGCGGTGGCGGGAACGAGCTCAGCGGCTCGATTCATCCGCATGGCGACCTCCACTTCCACCACAGCCGCCCCTCAAATTCGATCTCAGCATTTCCGACCCCCGAAAAGCACCATCGCGCAACCCTCGAAGCCAGAAACATGCCACGCCATGAAATCCTGCCAAGTCGCTGTTTACCCAGCATTCCCCACACCATTTCCGAATTCCTCAAATGTGGGGAATGGAGTGGGGAATCGCGGTTGAACGCGATCGCGACCGCCCCATTGCCAAACGCCGAAACGTGTATACAATTACAGTCCATGCCACGCACCAGACCATCGACCAAGACGCCCGGATCGGCTGCGGGCACCGCGCTTCGCGAACCGGTCGCCAGCCACCGGGCGCCGCCTTCGGCCCTGCCACCGAGCGCCGCCCGCCGATACGGTGGCGCCCCCACCTCCCGCTGCGGCGCATGAATGCACTGGCCCCGCCGCCGGAGGCCGACGACTGGCTGGCGGCGCTCAACCCCGCTCAGCGGCAGGCCGCAACCCTGGGCGCCAGCGCGGGCGGACATCCCCCCTTGCTGATCGTCGCCGGCGCCGGCACCGGCAAGACCACGACCCTGGCCCATCGGGTCGCCGTGCTCCTCGACCACGGCGCGCGGCCGGAAGCCCTGATGCTGCTGACCTTCTCGCGTCGCGCAGCGGACGACATGAAACGCCGGGTCTCGCGATTGCTGGCCAACCGCGCCGGCGCCGGCAGCGCTCTGCAACTGCCCTGGTCGGGCACCTTTCACGGGGTGGGCGCACAGCTTTTGCGCGAATACGCGGGCCAGATCGGTCTCGACCCGGGGTTCACAATCCACGATCGGGAGGACTCCGCCGATCTGATGAACCTGGTGCGACACGAACAGGGCTTGTCCGCACGCCAGCGCCGCTTCCCACAGAAGGCGACCTGCCTCGGCGTCTACTCCTCCGTGATCAACACCTGCCGGCCGCTGGGCGAGGTCCTGCAGCACGGCTTCCCCTGGTGTCGCGAATGGGCGTCGGAGCTGCGCAGTCTCTTCCTCGGCTATGTCGAAGCCAAGCAGGCCCAGCAGGTCCTCGACTACGACGACTTGCTGCTGTATTGGGCCCGCATGCTGGAGGCGCCTAGCCTGGCAGCAGAGATCGGGGCACGCTTCAGCCACGTGTTGGTGGACGAATACCAGGACACCAACCGACTGCAAGCCTCGATCCTGCTGGCCCTCAAGCCCGATGGCGGCGGCCTCACCGTCGTCGGCGACGACGCCCAGTCGATCTACGCCTTTCGCGGTGCAACCATCCGCAACATTCTGGATTTCTCCGACCAGTTCGAAATCGCGGCCGAGCGCATCGCGCTCGAACGCAACTACCGCAGCACCTTGCCGATCCTGGCGGCAGCCAACGCGGTGATCTCCCTGGCAGGAGAATCCTTCGAGAAGTCGCTGTGGACGGATCGCCAGGACGGCCGTCGGCCTGCCCTGATCTCGGTGCGCGACGACGCAGATCAGGCCGCTTGCGTGGTCGAACGCGTGCTGGCCCGGCGTGAAACCGGCATTCGACTGCAAGAGCAGGCCGTGCTGTTCCGCGCCTCCCACCACAGCGCGCGGCTGGAAATCGAACTGGGCCGCCACAACATTCCCTTCGTCAAGTACGGCGGCTTGCGTTTCCTGGAGGCCGCCCACGTCAAGGACGTACTCGCGGTTCTGCGCTGGTCGCGCAACCTGCGCGACCGTGTGTCCGGCTTCCGCGCGATCCAGCTCCTGGCCGGTATCGGCCCGCGCACGGCCTCGACCATTCTCGACAACCTGAGGTCGGGCCCCGCCGCAACGAGCCTGCTGCGCGAACAACCGGTACCCGCCCACACCGGCGAACCCTGGCGCGCGTTCGCTGAGCTGGTCGATTCCTGCCGCAGCGACGACACCGCCTGGCCGGCCGCCTTCGATCGCCTCTGCGACTGGTATCTACCGCTGCTGGACCGCCTCTACCAGGACCCGGCGATGCGCCAAGCGGACATCCGCCAACTGGCCGCGCTCGCCGCGACCTACCCGGATGCCCAGCGTTTCCTGACCGAGCTCACGCTCGATCCGCCGGAAGCGAGCAGCGCCGAGGCCGGTCCGGGCCTGCTCGACGAGGACTACCTGATCCTCTCCACGATCCACTCGGCCAAGGGACAGGAATGGGCCACCGTCACGCTGCTGAATGCCGTGGACGGCTGCCTGCCTTCCGACCTGGCCACCGGCAGCGCGGCGACCATCGACGAGGAGCGCCGCCTGCTGTATGTCGCGATGACCCGCGCCCGTGACGAGCTCGACCTGATGCTGCCGCAGCGCTTCTACATCACCCACCAACCAGCGCTCGGCGACCGCCACGTCTATGCCGGCCGAACCCGCTTCATTCCGAACGGATTGCTGACGCATTTCGAACAGCGGAGCTGGCCCCCCCAAGCACCCGCGGGCCCTCGCCATCCCGACCCGCGGCAAGCCGCGGTCGACCTGGCCGCCGGCATGCGCGATATGTGGCGCTGACGCCCGACCCTCGGCCCAAGCCGCCGCGGACGCACACGCCCGCTATTCCTTTGGCATTGTCTGCGCGCTATCCTTGAGGCTGTTCATTCCGATTTCATATGGATGTCCGCCTTGCGACGCATCTTTGCCGACGAAATTTCGGCCCGTGCGCCCCTGCCGTTCGCCGTATTCGACCGACAGGGGCGGCAGCTCTATCCCGCGGGCGTCGTCATCGGGTCGATTGGCTACACCCAGTATCTGATCGGACGCGGCCTGTATCGTTGCGACGAACCGGAAGCGCCCCGCTACGCGCGGGATGCGCCGCGCGCGGACGACTCCGACTGAGCCTGCCCATCTTCTCCCACAGCGGCCGTCGCCGGCATGGCGCTGCGCAACGCCGCCACGCCCAGGGGGGCCCTGCCCTGTCGAGAGTCGCAAAGCCATCGACGGCGCGATGCGGTCGGCCGCCGTTTTCGGGATAATTGCCGCCCTGGAACCTCTCGGCCCGCCATGCCCGCAAACCCGGAACTGCTCGCCCCCGCCGGCACCTTGTCGATGCTCGACACTGCCTTCGCCTATGGCGCCACGGCCGTCTATGCCGGCCAACCCCGCTATTCGCTGCGCGTGCGCAACAACGACTTCGGCCGCCTGGATGTCCTGGCGGAAGGTATCCGGCGGACCCGTGCGCTCGGTCGCCGCTTCTATCTGGTTTCCAACATCTACCCTCACGGCGCCAAGCTGAAGACCTACATGGACGACATGGCACCGGTGGTCGCGCTCGGCCCCGACGCCCTGATCATGGCGGATCCGGGTCTGATCATGATGGTGCGCGAGACTTGGCCGGAGGTTCCGATCCACCTGTCGGTACAGGCCAACACGGTGAATGCGGCGGCAGTGCGGTTCTGGCGACAGGCCGGCATCTCCCGCGTGATCCTGTCACGCGAGTTGTCACTCGATGAAATTGCCGAGATCCGCGATGCCTGTCCGAACACCGAACTCGAAGTGTTCGTCCATGGCGCCCTCTGCATCGCCTACTCCGGCCGCTGCCTGCTCTCGGGCTATTTCAACCACCGCGATGCCAACCAAGGCAGCTGTACCAATTCGTGCCGCTGGGATTTTCAGGTCCATGGCGCGCGCGAGGACGCCAGCGGCGACGTGTTCGTGCTCGAGGAGCGCGAGAAGCGGCAAGGAAGCTTCATGCCCATCGAGGAGGACGAGCACGGCACCTACATCCTCAACTCGAAGGACCTGCGGGCGATCGAGCATGTCCGGCGCCTGGTCGAAATCGGGGTCGACTCGCTCAAGATCGAGGGGCGGACCAAGAGCGCCTACTATGCCGCGCGCACTTGCCAGGCGTACCGCCAGGCGATCGACGACGCCGCCGCCGGGCGGGGTCTCGATCCGACGCTGCTCGGCGAACTGGAGGGGCTCGCCAACCGTGGCTATACGGACGGCTTCTACCAGCGACACACGCCGGCCGCGACTCAGAATTACCTGCGTGGACACTCCGAATCCGGCCGCAGCCTGTATGTCGGCGACGTGCTGGGCTACGACGACCGCGGCTTCGCCGAAATCGAGGTCAAGAACCGTTTCGCGCTCGGAGACCGGCTCGAGATCGTACATCCCCGGGGAAACCGGCAGCATCGCGTGGAGATCATGCTCGACCGCGCCGGCGCGCCGATCGCATGCGCCGCCGGCAGCGGCCATCGCGTCCGCCTGCCGTTGCCGCCCATGCTCGAAGGGGCGTTCCTGGCCCGCTACCTGCATTAGTCGGCACCGGCCACGCGGGCTTGCCCTGGCCCGATTTCGCCCGCCCCAAACGCAGAAAAAGGGACTGGCGTCGCCGCCAATCCCTTGTTTTCCTAGCATAACTGGTCGGGGAAAGAGGATTCGAACCTCCGGCCCCTGCGTCCCGAACGCAGTGCTCTACCAGGCTGAGCTATTCCCCGAATTTGTTGCTCTCGACCGTGCGTCGCCGATTATCGGTCTCTCGCAACGGCAAAGTCGGATAAGTTTAGCAGAGAGTCCTTGAAAATGGAAGGCGGGAGTGGTTCGATGGCCGCCTTTGCGAGTGCCGATTCGGCCGCCGCGAAGCGCCTCGTCTCCTCCAGCGCGCCACAGGCGCGAATCGCCTCGAACACTTGCGCAAACTCGTTGCGCCCACCCTGCTCGATGGCCCGACGCACCAAGGCCGATTGCTCCGGGGTGCCGTGGTGCATGGTGTGGATCAAAGGCAACGTCGGCTTTCCTTCGGCCAAGTCGTCGCCCAAATGCTTGCCGGTATCCGCCTCGTCCGCGGAATAGTCGAGCACATCGTCGATGAGTTGAAACGCGGTCCCGAGGTGCATGCCGTAGGCAGCCAGGCCACGCTCGAGCGCCTCGTCGGCACCGCCCAGGATCGCCCCGAGACGGCAGGCCGCCTCGAACAGCTTGGCGGTCTTGTAGCGAATCACCCGAAGGTAATCCTCGACGGCGACGTCCGCTTCGTGGCAGTTCAGCAACTGCAGCACTTCGCCCTCGGCGATCGTGTTGGTCGCGTCGGCGAGCACCTCCATCACGCGCATGCTGCCGACCGACACCATCATCTGGAAGGCCCGCGAATAGAGGAAATCACCGACCAGCACCGACGCGGCATTGCCGAACAGTGCGTTCGCGGTCTGGTTCCCGCGCCGCAGATCCGACTCATCGACGACATCGTCGTGCAGCAGGGTCGCCGTGTGGATGAACTCGACGACGGCGGCCAGCTCCTGATGGTGACGGCCGCGATAGCCCATGGCGCCGGCCGAGAACAGGACCAGGGCGGGGCGCAGGCGCTTGCCACCACTGTGGATGATGTACTCGGCGACCTGCCGGATCAGCACCACATCGGAATGCAGGCGATCGCGAATCACCGCGTCGACGGCCTGCATGTCGGCACTGATGGGCGAGTAGAGCGGATGAGGGGACACGGATGCGGCGGCGCGAAAAAACGCGATGGTAGGTTCGGCACCCGAGGCCGTCAAGGCGGGCCGCCGGAGGCGGCTGGATTGTGGGCCAGCAGCAGCTCCGGACGATCGCTGAATAGGGCGTCGACACCGAGGGCAAACCAGCGCGCCGCATGGGCCGGATCGTTCACGGTATAGGCCGCAATACGAAAACCCGCGCCATGGACATCGCGCACCAGCGCTTCCTCGAGCGCGTCGACGTGGCAATGCAGGGCAATGCATCCGAGCCGCGACAACCGCCCCCGCCAATCCGCCGGCACGGCCTCCACCAGCAACGCCCGCGGCAGATCTGCGGCCACCAGGGCGGCGCAGGCCAGCGCCGCCTCGGAGAACGAGGAGATCAGGGGCGGGACTTTCGCCCCACGCCAGCATTCGGCGACCTGCGGTGCGACCAACCGCGCCATCGCCTCGCCTTCGTCATCGTTGCACTTCAATTCGACGTTGGCGACCAGCCCGAGACTGCGGCAAAGCGCTGCAACTTCGGCCAGTCGCGGCACGTGCTCGCCGGCGAAGGCCGGATGGTGGCGAATACCGGCGTCGCAGATCGCCAATTCCGCGGCGGTCAGCCCCACCACCGGACCGACCCGATCGGTGGTGCGGTCAAGGCGTTCGTCGTGAATCACGACGGCCCGACCGTCCGCGCTCGCCTGGACATCGAATTCGACACCGCCGCAACCCAATGCAGCGGCCACACGCAGCCCCGCCAAGGTGTTCTCGGGCGCCAGCGCACCACCGCAGCGATGGGCCACGATCCGGGGCAGGCACCAGCGACTGCTCATCCGTCCGTCTCCGCAAGTTCCGTCGGCATCATCGCACACCGCAAGTCGACGATGGACGCCACCGACAGCGATCGTGCATGGAATGGGGTCAAGAATCTGCCTGCAAGGACGTTACTGCCTTCAATCTCGGAAACTCGATAGGGTTCGATTCGATGGGTCGCTTTCTCGCTTGCCTGATGATCGGTCTCGCATTGCCCGCCTGCGAGAAACTCGGCATTCCCGATCCGCAGAAGCAGGCCGCCGCCACCGAGGCGGAGGGGCGCGCCGTCGGCAGCGCCTGTCGGCATGCCGGCCGAGCCCTGGAAGATTGCTTCGCGCTCAATCCAGAGGCCCAGAAAGCCGCCGTGTTCGAAGGCTGGCGCGCCATGAACGACTACATGACGGAAAACGATATCGCGGCGGTCAAGCCGACCATCCCGCCGAAATTGCCTGCCGAGGACAAGCCCGAAGAAGCCGAGACCCACGCCGAGCCCCCGCAGCACGCCGAGGAAGCACCGCCGGAGACGCCCCTGTCACGCCTGCGCAGTCGCAGCCGTAACAACGAAGCCCACTGACGCCGTCAGGCCGGCTCTCGCTGCCCGGCCTCCCGGGCACGCCACCACGCGATGAAGTCGTCGAGCGGCATCGCGCGTGCTTCGAGGTGTCCCTGGATCAGGTCACAGCCGGCTTCGGCCAGCAGGGCGCGCGCACCTTCATCCTCGACGCCCTCGGCAACGACCTGGAGGCCGAAGCCGTCCGCCAGCCGCATCACGGCCTCGACGATCGCCTGGTCGGCCCGCGACTGGCCAAGCTGGCGGACGAACATCTGGTCGATCTTCAATTCCGTTACCGGCAGGTTGCGCAGGTAGGCCAAGGAAGAAAACCCCGTACCGAAGTCGTCCAGCGCCACCGGGCAGCCGAGCTGCCGCAACTCGGCGATCAATCTGGCCGCCCGCTGCTGATCCGACACCAGCGCCGATTCGGTGATCTCCAGGCCGTAGCGGGCAGGCGCAACCCGCCAAGTCTCGAGCGCCTGAGCGACCATCACTGGCAACTCGTCGTCGATCAGATCGCTGGCGGTGACGTTCAGATTCACCTTGACGTCGACGCCGGCCTGTTCGAGGGTGGCGGCTACCTTCGCGCCGTGCATGATCAGCCAATTCGACAGGCGGGGAAGGACGCCGATCCGCTGAGCACCATCGACGATCCTCGGCGGCGCCACCCATTCGCCGTCATGGCGCTGCCAGCGCAGCAACAGTTCCACGGCAACGCAGCGCCCGTCGCTGAGCCTCACCTGGGGCTGCAGGTAGAACTGCAGCTCCTGCAGATGCAGGGCATTGAGCAATTCGCGCTCGAAGTCGATGGCCTCGTCGACGACATCGGCGAGCTCCTCGCGGTAGTCCTCGTAGTCCAGCTCGCGTTCGCGCGCGATGAGCAGTGCCGTGCGCGCCGCGACCTCCAGCGACACCGCGTCGCGGCCCTGCTCGGGCCCGACCGCGCCGCCGGCCTGCAGTCGGCCGCTGCGCTCGCCGAGTTCGCCTTCGAGCAGCACGTCGCACGCCATGATCAACTTGTTGGCCGCCAGTCGAAGCTGGGCGGCGCTGCGCAGGCCGGGCAGCAACAACGTCCATTCGTGGTCGCCGGTGACGCACAGCACGTCGCCGCCGCGCAGCGCGTCGCCGAGATGCCTCGTCACCAGCAGCCGAAGGCGGTCGCGCTCGACCGCGGGCAGGTGGCGGACCGCGACACCCCACTCCATCGACAGGATCACCAGACCGACCCGCGCGCGCTCTTCCGCGCCGGACAGCCATTGACCGAGCAGGCGCTCGAGCGCATGGCGATTCGGCAGGCCCGTCAGCACATCGATGTCGCCGCGCGCCGTGCCGCCGGTCCGGCGCGACAGCAACTCCTGCGAAAGGAGGGAGGCAACGCACCAGGCGAACGCGTCGATCGCAAACAGGATGTCCATTTCCAACCGGTAGGAGGCCGTACCGTTGCCCGCCAGGTATCGCGCCGCCGACTTGACCAGCGCGGCACAGGCGTCGAGCGCGAAGCCCGCCTCGGCACCGGCATCGACACAACCGACCCAACTCGCATGGACCCGCGTGAACCAAGGCTCGGGCTCGGTCCAGGCTGTGCAGGTCGCCAGTTCACTGCAGAATCGGGCCTGGGCCTGCTCGCCACCGCCGGCGGGCACCGAGCCGTGCGCGATCTGTGCCAGGCAGGCGGCGAATCCACGGGCGAAATCGGCCGGCGAGACGACCCGCGTGAACGCCCGGATCGCAGCCATCTCCGCAGTGCCGACACCATGGCTGGCAAGCGCTTGTCGGAACGCCGGGCGGTGCGCCTCCGCGTTGGCGCCGGACCTCATCCGAGGTAGAACTCCTGCGGATCGATGCCGTAGGCGTTGGAGGGGAGCGAGCGCACGATCGCATACGGCTCACCGGCGGGTGTCACCGGGTCGTACAGCAGATCGAGCAGCGGCGGATAGGCGTTCTGGGTCTTGTCGGGCGCAAGCAGGACCATCACCCGCGGCTTGAGCCGACGAATGCGGTTCTGGCCGATCACGACCGCCACCTCGCCGCTGTTGAGCTCGACCAGAGATCCCACCGGATAGATGCCGATGCATTGGATGAACTGATCCACGAGCCCTGCCCGATGCCGCGTGTCACGCAGTCGAATCAGGTCTTCGAGGGCCTGATGGGTGCTGAATACCGGGTTGTACTCGCGCTGGCTGGTCATCGCCGTGTAGCTGTCCACCAGACCGGCGATTTCCGCGGAAATGCCGATCTCGTCACCCGCCAGCGCCCGTGGGTAGCCGGAGCCGTCGAATCGCTCGTGGTGGCGGTGCACGATCTCCAGCACTTCGGCCGGTAGTTCTGCGAGCTCACCGAGAATCGCCACCGAGTAGTCCACGTGGGTCTTGAAGATCGCATACTCGAGCGGGGTCAGCCGGGCGTTCTTGGCCAGCAGACGGGCCGGCAGTCGGATCTTGCCGACGTCGTGGAGCATGCCGGCCAGTCCCAGCATCTGGGTTGCGGCATCGCCCATCCCGAGGCTGCGTCCGAACACCATCATATGGACCGAGGTGTGCAGGGAATGTTGATAGCTTCCTTCGTCGGTAGCCTTCAGCCGGGTCAGCCAGATCAGCGCATCGGGGTTGCGCGCAATGCTGCGCACCATCTCGTCGATGCCCTCGCGCAGCGCGCCGATGTCGGGCGAAAGGCTGTTGCAGACGTCGTCCAGGACCTTCTCCAGGGCCTGTTGCACCTTCGCGAAGCGCGGCGCCACGTATACCAGTTCGCGCTCGACACGGGTGCGTTCCCGAATCCGCGACGCGTGGCCCCGAAGTTGCTGTGCGGCAGCACTGTCCAGGCCCGGCGTCGCCAACCCGTCGATGCCCTCCCCATCGCGATCGGAACGGGCAAAAGCACTCCGCAGGGGGTCGAACAGCCGCCCCAGACTGCGGCCTGCGCCGACATCCGGCTCGACTCCGGGCGCCCCGAAGGACCCGTCCCGGGTATCTTCACCGCTCGCGTCCGGCTCCAGCTCGGCGGCGTCGATGGAGGGCAGCTTGTCGAGCCGGCCACCGCGGATCAGCCGCAGGATCTCGATGAAATCGGGCAATTCCACCGCACTCGCGCCGCTGCCCCGCGCCAGCGCTTCCGACGCCGCCCGACCGGAAAAACTGCCGCCGACGGTGGACGCGACATCTTCCCTCTTCGGTGCACGGTGGGCGTTTCCGACCGAGCGCGCGCGATCGATCGACACGAAGCGGCACAGCTCCCGCAACTGGCCCAAGGTGTCTTCGTCCTCGATCAGGAAGCCCTGGAGCAGAAACGGGGTATCGATCCACGGCCGGTCCAGATCGGTCACGAACATGCCAACGGTGAGATCGTTGCTGGCAAGAATCTCTTTCACGATCGCACCCTCCGCTCCATCCCCGTCATCGTCGCGGTCACGGTGCGGGGTTGGTGAAGCCGAGGTGGATCGCGTCGATTGCCTCGAGCAGATCGGGTGACAGCGGATCGGACCAAGCGTCGAGATTCTCGGTCAACTGGTCGATCGACGTCGCGCCGAGGATCGTGCTGGCCACCGACCAGCGATGATAGATCCAGCTCAGGGCCATCCGCGTCATCGCCATGCCCGCCTCGCTGGCCAGCGCCTGGTAGGCCGCCACCGCTTCACGCACCCTGGGCTTCTGGTAGCGGGCGCCGAATCCGGGAAACTCCGTCAGGCGGCCGGCCGCATCGGGATTGCGCAAGTACTTTCCGGTCAGGTGGCCGAAGGCCAACGGCGAATACGCCAGCAGCGACACCTGCCCACGGTGGCACACTTCGGCCAGCCCGTAGTCGAACACCCGATTGAGCAGATTGTAGGCGTTCTGTATCGAGACGACGCGCGGCAGGTCGTATTCGCGCGCGCATCGCAGGAATTCCGCGATTCCCCACGGGTGCTCGTTGGATACCCCGACGTAGCGGATCTTGCCTTCGTCCACGAGCTCCTTGAGCGCCTCGAGCTGCGCGCGAATCGGCGTGCCATCCCGTTCGGCGGTGGGATCGTACTGCCACTGGCCGAACATCGGCTGGTTGCGCTCGGGCCAATGCAACTGATAGAGGTCGACATAGTCCGTCTGCAGCCGTTCGAGACTGGCGTGAAGCGCGGCGCGGATGTTCTTCCGATCGAGACACGGGGCGCCATCGCGGATCCAGTCGAAGCGGCGGCCGGCGCCGACCACCTTGGTCGCCAGCACCACCCGGTCGCGCGCCTGGCGACGCAGCCAGGTGCCGACGATCCGCTCGGTGGCGCCGTAGGTTTCGGCACGGGGAGGCACGGCGTACAGTTCCGCCGTATCGAAGAAATTGACGCCGCGCGCCAGGGCCAGATCCAATTGGGCATGGGCCTCGGTCTCGCTGTTCTGCTGGCCGAAGGTCATGGTTCCCAGACAGATCGGAGATACCGCAAGATCGCTCGACCCCAGCCGCCTCAGTTCAAACACGCTGCATCCACTCCATGTTCATGATTGTTGCCTGCCCGCCACTCGACGCCCGCCGCCCCACACTTCTCCAACGCCGAGCCGCGGCCTGCGTTGCGACACCCACGTCCGCCCGATGAGACCCAGCGCTCGATCCACCGCCTGCCATTTCCTCATGGCCCTTTGCCGCCCCGGCTTCGAGAGCGAATGTGCGAACGAGTTGATCTCGCATCTTGCCCGCACGGGCATCAACGGCCGATCCACCCTCTCCCTTGAGTCGGGACAACTGAGAATCGCGTTGGACAACTTACACCCGTTCGATGCCCTGGACCGTGCAATCCGCCTGGTTTCGTTGACGTTTGCACGCCAACTGTCCTTCGGCTTCGCGGAAGTGCACGGTCTCGACGGCAAGGACCGGGTCTCGCCCCTGATGGCCGCCGCGCGCCTTGCCGGCACGCCGTTCTCTGCAATCCTCCCGGAAGCGGCGGACGGTGCCGTCGGGCGGCCCCTGGCAGCGATCTGCCGGCGACTCCAGGCACCACTGGAAAGGGGCTTCGACCGGCACAGTCTCGTGCGCCCCAGGCGCGGCCACCTTCCCCGGCTGAACATCCTGCTGGCGGCGCCCGGGAGCGCCTGGCTGGGATTGTCGTCGGCCGACAACGGATCGCCATGGCCGATGGGGATTCCGCGGCTGCGCATGCCGTCGCAGGCACCCAGCCGTTCGACCCTGAAGCTCGCGGAAGCCTTGCTGACCCTGCTCACGCCGGCAGAACTCGAGGCCTCGATGCGTGCGGGACAGCGCGCCGTCGACCTGGGCGCGGCGCCCGGCGGCTGGAGTTGGCAGTTGGCGCATCGCGGTCTGCACGTCACCGCCGTCGACAACGGTCCGATGGCGGCGCAGGTAATGGCAACCGGCATGATCGAACATGTGCGCGCCGACGGATTTACCTGGCGTCCCCGCGCCACCGTAGACTGGCTGGTCTGCGACATGGTCGAACAGCCGGCCCGGATCAGTCGGCTGGTGGCCGACTGGGTGGCTTGCGGGCGCGCCAGGCGGGCGATCTTCAATCTCAAGCTGCCGATGAAAAAGCGCCTCGCCGAAATCGACGTCTGCCGCGGACTGATTCGCAAACGCATGCACCAGGCATCGCTCGGCTGCGAGTTGCGAATCCGCCAGCTCTACCACGACCGGGAGGAGGTGACGGCCTATCTGGAGGCCCGGCCTTCGAGCTGAACAACGACAATGTATAATGTCGGGTTTCCGCGCTTGCAGGTCGTTCCATGGCCCGCGCGAGCGCACCATGCCGGCGCCATGCAACCATCCATTGAACCCAATCCACGCCCGTGCCGGCCGCGCCTTCATGGCGGCGGGAGGATTACGGAGCGATTCAGCGAATGAAATTTGCGGACCTCGGGCTCATTCCCGAACTGCAGCGTGCCGTGGCCGACGCCGGCTACACCGAACCGACGCCGATCCAGCAGCAGGCGATTCCCATCGTCATGCACGGTCTGGACGTCATGGGAGGCGCCCAGACCGGTACCGGCAAGACCGCCGGCTTCACGCTGCCGATGCTGCATCGGCTGGCACGCCATGCCAGCACCAGCACTTCGCCCGCCCGCCACCCCGTACGCGCATTGATCCTCGCCCCGACGCGCGAACTGGCCATGCAGGTTCACGAGTCGGTGCAGACCTACGGCAAGTATCTGCCGCTGCGCTCGACCTGCATCTATGGCGGCGTCGACATGAACCCGCAAATGCAGGAGCTGCGGCGGGGAATCGAAATCGTCGTGGCCACGCCGGGGCGGCTGCTCGACCATGTGCAGCAGAAGACCATCCAGTTCGGCCAGGTCGAGATCCTGGTCCTCGACGAAGCGGACCGCATGCTCGACATGGGTTTCATCCCGGATATCCGGCGCATCCTCGCGCTGCTGCCGGCGAAGCGCCAGAGCCTGTTGTTTTCGGCGACCTTTTCCAACGAGATCAAGAAGCTCGCGGATCAGATGCTGAAGAACCCGCAGTTGATCGAGGTCGCACGGCGCAACACGGTCAGCGAGACGATCACTCACCGGGTACACCCGGTGTCGGCCGGCCTCAAGCGCAATCTGCTGGCCCACATCCTGCGGCACGAGCCCGATTCCCAGGTGCTGGTGTTCGTCGACACCAAGATGGTGTGCTCGCGCCTCGCCCACTTCCTGGCCCGCCACGACATCGCCGCCGACGCCATCCATGGCGACAAGAGTCAGCAGCAGCGCACCGAAACCCTCGAGGGATTCAAATCGGGCCGAATCCGCGTGCTGGTCGCCACCGACGTCGCCGCCCGCGGCCTGGACATCGACGATCTACCCTATGTCATCAACTTCGAGCTGCCCCACACCGCGGAGGATTATGTCCATCGCATCGGCCGCACCGGCAGAGCGGGGCGCCAGGGCAATGCCGTGTCGCTGGTCTGCGCGGAAGAACGCGTGCGGCTTGCGGAAATCCAGAAGCTGATCAACCTGGAGATCCCCCAGGAACCGATCGCCGGCTTCGACGTGGAAGGCGATTTCCACGACGCCGGGCAGCGCAAGCGCCGCGGCGAGAAGCGGCAGCGTGGCGGTCGGGACGGCGTGGCGCGTAACGCCGACGGGCCACCCCGGGAGCGCTCGAGAAAGGCGCCCGTGGTGGCCGCCGACGGCTTCGACTTCAGCCAGCCCTACCAGCCGAAGGCACCGGCCGATGGCAAGGGACTGGACCAGAACGAAGACATTCAGCCCCCGGCGGAGGTGCGCAAGCATCAGCGCCCGATCGCATTCCTGCTCGGGGGACTGGGACGAAAACCCGGCTGAATTCCACCCCTGACCGGAATAGCAGCGGTTTCCCCCCGCTTATCCGGTCAAGTCCCGAGGCACCCGGTCGTTACAGTCGCTTCATTGCGAATCCGTGTTCGATCCGACGCATGGACATCTTTCCGATCCGGCGGCCGCCGGACGTAGCGCCCGAGACGCTGGTCCCCGACCTCTCCGATGGTGCCGAAGCCGGCCTCTATCTGGCCCTCTTCGAGTTGGTCGAGGAAGGGCTGATCATCACCAGCGACGAGACCATCCTCGAGGTCAACAGCGCCGCCTGCCACCTGCTGGAGCGCTCCTATCCCCAGCTCGTCGGCCGGCCGCTGGCCGAGCTGTTTCCCAACGAAGCGGCATTTCTGTCCGCTCGCGGGGTGCTGTTCGTCGAAGGGGCTTCACGCGGCAGCCTGCTACTACGCCTTCCGGGAGGCCGGCGCCGTCACCTCCGATGCCTGTCTGCGGCGCGGGTGCGACCCGGAGTCCATGCGCTGGTGCTGAGTCCCGACACCGCGGCAGTCGGTGATCGCACGACCGAGCCGCTGGCGGTCGACAAACTGTGGCCACGGCTGGCCGCAGCGGTTCAGCAGCCGGTTCTGGTGGTCGGCGACGACGGCCTTGTCAAGGCGGCCAACGCGGCCGCCCAGGCCCGGCTGGGACACGAACAAGGCTTGAACGGCCGCGCCTTCGACAGCCTGGATATCGTACGCGAAGGCTGCCGGACATTGCCGGGCCCTCAGCCCGGCTGGCGCCTCGTCACCCTGCCGAATCAAACTTCCGCCGGCGGCGCCCAGGTGGTCGGCCACCCGGCCGACAGCCGGTCCCGGCGGGCCTTTCAGGTCCTGCCGATGCCTGCGCTGATCTGTGGCGGAAACGACGACCGCATCCTCGACGCAAACCGCGCCGCAGAACGGGCCTACGCCTACCAGCGCAGCGAGTTGCTGCAGATGCGCCTGACTCAGTTACAGGTCGCGGCCGATGCCGACAACCATCGCCAGCTTCACCGCCGCAAAGACGGCAGCGAATTCGAGGTCGACGTGGTCGTGGCCGAATTGCACCCGCCAGACGGAAACGGCGAGCGCCTCGTGATCCACCGCCCGGTACATGTTCCCGATCCGGTGCAATTGTTCAGCACCGAGCTGTTCGGACTCAGCGACGACGGGGTGTTGATCCTGGACCACGCCATGCGCATCGTCGCGGTCAACCCATCGATCTGCCGCCTGACCGGGTACGAGCGAGAGCAACTGCTCGGCGAGCCGGCCGCATGTCTTCTTCCCGAAGGCGCCCAAGACCCGTTCGCAGAGGCACGGCAAACCGGGTCTGGCCGCCTGCGCCGCGACCTGGCGACCCGGCGAAACAATGCGGCCGCGGTTTCCAGCACGGTCCAGATCGCGCGCGTACAACGCAAGCTCGCGGCCGCGCCGCACTACCTCGTCACGCTCCGCCACGCCGTCGAGCCCCGCCCTCCGATCGACGGGCCGGATTCGATCGACGCCCTGACCGGTCTGCCCGATCGTGCGGGTCTCGCCGGGCCCTACATGGCGCTCGCGTGCCAGAATCGCCAGAGTCGTCGCAAGCTGGCCCTGCTGGTGATGGACATCGACGGTTTCCACCGGATCAACGCGCAACTGGGCGAGGCCCATGCCGACCGCGTATTGGCGCAACTGGGCGAACGCCTGGTGATGGTCGCCCCGGAGGATTCCGCGGTGGCGCGCATCGGCGCCGACAGCTTCGTCGTGCTCGCCGGCGAATTGCGCGGTCGGGAGGATACCCTGAGCCTGGCGGAAGAACTGCTCGACGTCGTCGCCGCACCGCTGAAGGCGGGCCCGACCACGGTCACCCTGGCCGCAACCATCGGTGCCGCCATCGGCCCCGACCACGGCGACGATCTGGCCAGCCTGCTGTCGGCCGCCGAGCAGGCGCTCCATTCGGCCCGCGCCAGCGCCCGACCGCTGCACCTGTTCGACCTGTCCGACACCGTCGATTGTCTGGCCCGCGCCGGGCTCGACGCGGCGATCCGCCGCGCCCCGGACCGCGGC
This sequence comes from Rhodocyclaceae bacterium, assembly GCA_020445785.1. Classification (GTDB taxonomy): domain Bacteria; phylum Pseudomonadota; class Gammaproteobacteria; order Burkholderiales; family Rhodocyclaceae; genus Cognatazoarcus. The sequence goes on along the minus strand of JAGRFZ010000051.1, from coordinate 36,469 downwards.
GAACTGGCGTTGCACTGGCAACCACGCTACCGGTTGGCGGACGCCCGCCTGATCGGCGCGGAAGCGCTGCTGCGTTGGAACCACCCGCAACTGGGTCTGCTCGCGGCAGAGCAATTCGTGCCGTCGGCCATTCGCTCCGGCAGCATCACGGCCCTCGGTCGCTGGGCACTTGCGCGGGCCTGCGAGCAGGCAGCCGCCTGGCACGAAGCCTTCGAATGCGACCTCACCATCTCGATCAATGTCGCCGCGAGAGAACTCGAACGAGCCGACTTCGCGAGCGAGCTGGCGAGCTTCGTGCGCGAGGCCGCGCTGCGCCCCCAACTGCTCGAACTCGAACTGATCGACTGTGCCGCCCTGCCGCGCAATCCGGTCGCGATGAACAATCTGTATGCGCTCCAGGAGCTGGGCGTCGGCCTCCGCGTCGACCGTTTCGGCTCCGACGGCTCACCGCTGTCTGCGCTTCGCCATCTGCCGCTTTCGGGGCTGAAGATCGATCCCCTGTTCATACGCGACCTCGAGCTCGGCGACGAAGGCTCCGTGATGGTCGAAGCGATCCTGCAGACTGCCCGCGGATTCTCCCTCGACGTGGTCGCGGCCGGTGTCGAGAACGACGCCCAGCGTAACCGACTGGCGGCACTCGGCTGCAGCGCGAGCCAGGGCCTGCACCATGGCGGGCCGGTGGACTCGGAGGCCTTCGGCCGCATCATCGCCACCGAACTGGGGCGCAGCGCTGGCTGAAGGCGGATCGGCGTGAACGCAAGAGGGCCGCCGCAGCGGCCCCCGAAACGTGCCGGCTGTACCGGACGCTAGCCTTCCATACTCTTGACGTGCTGGATGACGTCGGCGATGGCTTCCTGGGCACTGCCGTAGAGCATTCGGCAGTTGTCCTTGTAGAACAGCGCATTTTCGACGCCCGAATAGCCCGTACCCTGCCCACGCTTGACCACGACGACGTTCCTTGCCTGATCCACGTTGAGGATCGGCATGCCGTAGATGGGACTCGCCTTGTCGGTGCGGGCGATCGGATTGACGACGTCGTTGGCGCCGATCACCAGCGCCACGTCGGCCTGGGCGAAATCGTTGTTGATCTCTTCCAGGTCGAAGATCTTGTCGTACGGGACACCGGCCTCGGCCAGCAGTACGTTCATGTGGCCCGGCATTCGCCCCGCCACCGGGTGGATCGCGAACGACACCGAGACCCCGGCCTCTTCCAGCAACTGGCTCATCTCCCACACCTTGTGCTGTGCGCCGGCGACCGCCATGCCATAGCCGGGCACCACGATCACCTTCGCCGCGTAACGCATCGTCGCCGCCGCATCGAGGGCCGTGGTTTCCTGCATCCGCCCCTCGATCGCCTGGGCGTCCTCCTGGGCCTCGCCGGTCAGCGGGGTGAACAGCACATTGCGGATCGGGCGGTTCATCGCCTTGGCCATCAGATGGGTCAGCAAGGTGCCCGAAGCGCCGACCACGATTCCGGCGACGATCAGCGCCGGAATCTGCAGCACGTAGCCTTCGAAGCCGACTGCGAGGCCGGTGAAGGCATTGAGCAGCGAGATCACCACAGGCATGTCGGCGCCACCGATCGGTGCAGTCAGTACGACACCGAGCACCAGCGCGACGACGAAGAACAGCACGATCGCGATCGCCCACGGACTGCCATCGACGATGATGCCGAGGCCGAGCCAGCCGACGATGATGCCGAGCACGATGTTCAGCGTGCGCTGATTCGGGAAACGATAGGCGCGCTTCATCTTGCCCGCGAGCTTGGCCCACGCGACGCACGAACCGGAAAACGCCACGGCACCGATCAGCGCGCCGAGCACGGCCATCACCAGCATGGCCGGGCCATGCATCTCACCCCGCGCGAATTCGACCGCCGCGATCGCCGCCGCGGCGCCGCCGCCCATGCCGTTGTAAATGGCGACCATCTGCGGCATTTCGGTCATGGCCACCTTCTTGCCGGACCGCCACGCGACGACGCCACCGAGAAGAATGCCGAGCACGATCAGCCATCGGTTCTGCATGCCGGGCCAGAAGAAGGTCACGATCACAGCGGCAATCATCGCGTAGCCGGCCCAGACGATTCCCTTGCGAGCCGTCCCCGGCGAGGCCATGGCCTTGAGGCCGAAGATGAACACCACCGCCACCGCCAGATAGGCGGCGTGAATGAACCACTGCCCCGTCATCACGCACCCCCCTTACGGTTGCCGGCCTTGAACATCCCGAGCATGCGCTCGGTCACGACGTAGCCGCCGGCGGCATTGGCGGCGCCGAGCACCACCGCCACGAAGCCCAGCAACATCTGCGTGCCGGTTTCGGCGTGGCCGAGGGTGACCATGCCACCGACCAGGACGACGCCGTGAATGAAGTTCGAGCCGGACATCAGCGGGGTGTGCAGGATCACCGGCACCCGCGAGATGACCTCGTAGCCGGTGAACGCGGCCAGCATGAATACATACAGATAGACGATGCCTTCCATGGTTTTCTTCTCTCTCGTCGTGGCTACAGGCCGAGCGCTTCGCGAACGCCCGCGTGACGGATCTCCCCGTCGTGGGTGAGGCAACAGCCGGCCATCACTTCATCGTCCCAGTCGAGCACGAGTTCGCCGTCGCGGATGAACGGACTGATGAAATTGAAGAGGTTCTTGGCGTACATCTCGGAGGCATGCACCGGCATCCGACTCTGGATGTGGGTGGGTCCGATCACCAGCACCTCACCGATCCAGGTCTTCTCGCCGGCCACCGTCCCTTCGACGTTGCCCCCGCTATCCGCGGCCATGTCCACCACCACGGCGCCGGGTTTCATCGCGGCGATCATGTCCTTGGTCACGATCACCGGTGCCTTCTTGCCGGGAACTGCCGCGGTGGCGATCACGGCGTCACACTGGGCGACCGCCTTGGCGAGCTTTTCGGCCTGGCGCGTCTTTTCGTCATCGCTCAGTTCGCGAGCGTAACCGCCACTGCCGGCCGCCGACACGCCGGTGTCGACGAAGCGCGCCCCGAGCGACTCGACCTGCTCGCGGGTCTCGGGGCGAACGTCGTAGGCCTCGACCATGGCACCGATACGACGCGCCGTCGCGATCGCCTGCAGACCGGCCACACCGGCACCGATCACCAGTACCCGAGCCGGCCGGATCGTACCGGCGGCATAGGTCAGCATCGGAAAGAACTTGGGGGAGTGATCGGCCGCGATGAGGGCGCATTCGTAACCGGCCACCGCGGCCTGGCTGGACAGCGCATCCATGCTCTGAGAGCGGGTGATGCGCGGCAGCAGCTCCAATGCGAAGCTGGTGATGCCGCCCGTCGCAAGCGCCTTCAACCGGGCCTTGTCGGACCAGGGCTGGAGCATGCCGAGCAGCGCCGTGCCCGGCCTGAGCTTCTTGAGCAGCTTGGCCGGTGGTGGCTGCACACATAGCAGCAGCCCCGCCTCGGCGACGACGCCTGCCGCATCGGGCACGAACGTGACGTCCGAGAAATCCTCGTCGCGATAATGCGCGGCGCCACCGGCGCCTGCCTGCATGACCACTGCCGCACCCAGCCCCCGGTAGCGCTTGACGACCTCCGGCACCACCGCGAGCCGACGCTCACCGGGTACGGACTCGGTGGCAATTCCGATAACCACGGACATTGGAACTCCCAATTTTCAATGAATCGGACCTGGTCGCGACACGTGCGGACTGCAGTTCCGGCGCCTCCCGCAACGGACCACTGCGCCACCCGGCGTATTCTTGTACTTTGCGTGCCGGCACCGTCGGACGCAAATCGCACACGCCTGATCGATACCCCGCGGTGCATATTACTGAAATCGCCCGACACGGGCCACCCGCGTATTCCGGGAATCCGAAAATGAAGGAACGACCCCCCGCCCGCAAGCGTCGCGCCAAGGCCATCGATCGCAAGCTCGGCGTTCCTGCCGGCACACCGATCCACGTCGGCGAGAAGCGCACCGAGCAGACCACGATTTCCGTCTTCGAATACGACGCGACAGGCTGCGATGAGTACCGCTTCTCCTCGACGAGGGAACTGAATGCCCATCGCCCCACCCGCAAGCACCTCTGGCTCAACGTCCACGGCCTGCACGATTCCGCACTGCTGACCGCCATCGGCCAACGTTTCGGCCTCCATCCGTTGACGCTGGAGGACGTGCTCAACACATCGCAGCGACCGAAACTCGAGGAATACCCGGCCTACCTGTTCCTGGTGCTGCGCCTGCTCGATGCCGCGGACGACCGACCGGACATCGTATCGGACCAGTTCGGCCTGGTCGTCGGGCGCGACTTCGTACTGAGCTTCCAGGAATACGCCCGCGGCGCCTTCGATCCGGTGCGCGAACGCCTGCGGGCACCGGACTCCCCTCTGTGCGAGCGCGGGGCCGACTACCTCGCCTACACCTTGCTCGACATCGTCGTGGATCGCTACTTCCTGATCGTGGACCGGCTCGCCGAGCGGGCGGAGGGCCTCGAAGACGAGGCCATGACGAGCCCGACACCGGCACTGCTGGCGCGCATCAACCGCTGCAAGCGCGACACGCTGACGGTCAGGCGGGCGGTGTGGCCGCTGCGCGAACTGGTGGGCACCTTGCAACGAAGCGACCGTGCCAGCTTCAGTGCCGAAACGAGACTCTATCTGCGCGACGTGCAGGATCATTCGATCCACGTGCTGGAATCGCTCGACGGCGTGCGCGACCAACTGGGCGATCTCCTCGAGATCTACCTGTCCAGCGTCTCCAACCGACTCAATCTCGAGGTTCGGGTACTGACCGTGCTGTCGATCCTGTTCCTGCCGGCCACCCTGATCGCCGGCATTTGGGGCATGAATTTCGAACAGATGCCGTTGATCGGCGATCGCACGGGCTTCTGGTGGGTGATCGCCATGATGGGATCCTGCGCGACGCTGCTCGCCGCGCTGTTCTGGCGGCGCAGGCTGCTGCGCCAGACAGAGTGATTGCCCGCGGTCAGCCCTCGGCCGCCGCGTCCACCAGCTTGACGATCGCCACCGAGATGTTGTCGCCCTCGCCTTCGGCACGTTTGCGGGCGTGACCGATGAGTGTTTCGGCGGCGTCGCGCGGTGCCCGTCGATGCACGATCTCCCCCATTTCGGCATCCTCGAAGTACGCCCACAATCCGTCGGAGCAGATCACGAAGGTATCCCCCGCGCGCAACTCGCCGACATGTCCGTGCAAGACCTTGGGCGGATTTTCCGCGCCAAGACACGACAGCAGCACGTTGCGGTGGGGATGGTCGAGCGCGGCCTCGGCGCTGATCACGCCCTTCCGGACAAGTTGCTCGACCAGGGACTGATCTTCGGTCTTGCTGACGAGCGCACCGGCGCGGAAATGGTACAGACGGGAGTCACCGCAATGGGCCCAGTCGATCCGTCCAGGCTGCAGCAGCATCACCACCGCCGTACTGTGCGGATCCTTCTCGCTGGTAAAGCTGGTCAGCTTGATGACGACGTGCGCCTCTTCGACGATTTCCTTGAGCAGATGCTCGGGCGTCTCGGATTTGGGCGCATACATCTCGAAGTTCTGACGGGCCTTCAGCAGGACCTGCTCGGCTGCCATCGCCCCCCCCGAATGCCCCCCCATGCCGTCCGCCAGCACGGCCATCAGCATGCCGCCCAGCTTGGGATGGCCGAAGATGGTCGCACGGTCCTGCTGTTCCGGGCGATCGCCCAGGTGGCTGGCAACGCAGGTCTCAACGTTCAGGGTCATGGTCGACAGTCGACTGGCGGCGGTAGGAGAGGATAGCGGCAATTTCCGCGGCACCCTAACCGGCTTCGTGGCAGCGATCGCGAATTTCGTCGCAGTATTCGTCGAGCCCGCAGGGGTCGAGTCCCAATTCGGACACGACCAGGTCCGCTACACCGAACCATTCTGCATTGTGGATGCCTTGTTCACGGCAATGAATTTCCTGTGCGAGCAGCAGAATCGCGACCAGACTGCGCACCCGATGTTCCCCCAGACCGGCCAATTCGTGATGGCAGCGGATCGCGTCGGCGACGAAGTCCGGCAGTTTCCAGTGACGCGCCACCAGATAGCCGACGACGCAGTGGTCGGTGTCGTAGCGCCGGTCCTCGTCGATCATCGACGCCCAGGGGGCGTTCCCGGCCGCATGCTCGGCGAGCTTGCCGTAATCGGGGAACCGTTCGGACAACAGGGGCACGCCGCAATCCTGGAAGATCGCGGCAAGATAGGCCTGGTCCGGAAACACATTGCACACCGTGACCCGGTCCGAAGCGATCTGCGCGGCGATCTGCGCAATGTCGCCCGACCGCTGCCAGAAGGCCTCGAGCACGTGGCGGTCGCCTCCGATCGCGGCCGCCAGGCCGAGCGCCCGAGCCAAATTGAAGGATTGTTGAACACCGACGACCTGCAAGACCTGTTCGAGCGACTCGACGCGGCGGCCCTTGGCATAGATCGGCGAGGCCGCGAGTTTGAACAGCAGCGCGGCGAGCCCGGCATCGGCGGCCACCACCTGGGCGACACGCCGAATGTCGAAGTCGCCAGCGGCGACCAGTTCGAAGAGCCGCGCCAACACCGCGGGTTGCGAAGGAATTCGGACATTTGCGCAGGCCAGGGCCTGTGCATCGGCAAGGGAAGGATCGCTCATCACGCCATTTACGGACGGTGAGCGAACCGACTTGAGCGCCCGGTCAGCCGCTGTTCGCCGCGTTCAGCCGCTCGTCGATGAGTTCGATCCAATGCACCACAGGCACCGTCGCCGCCGACTCCAGATGGGTCATGCAACCAACGTTGGCCGACGCAATCCGGCTCGGTCCACCGGCGCCGAGTGCGGCGAGCTTGTTGTCTCGTAGACGGGTGGACAACTCGGGCTGCAGCAACGAGTAGGTGCCGGCCGAACCACAGCAAAGATGGCCGTCCGCGACGACCGTGAGCTCGAATCCGGCAGCCACCATCAGCCGCTCGACGACGCCGCGGATCTTCTGGCCATGCTGCAGCGTGCACGGCGCATGAAACGCGATGCGCTCTGCGCTGCCTACGCCCCGCTGCTCCAGCGCGCGTTCCAGCGCCGCGACCTCCTGGGTCAGCAATTCAGAGACGTCGAGCGTCGCTTCGCAGAGCCGTCGCGCCCGTTCGCCGTACGCCGGATCGTCCGCCAGCAGATGGGCGTATTCGCGCACCTGGGCGCCACAGCCCGAGGCGGTCATCAACACCCCCTCGGCCTCACCGCCCTCGATCATCGGCCACCAGGCATCGATATTGCGGCGAGCGTCGTCCAGCCCCCCCTCCTGGTCGTTGAGGTGATAGCGCACGGCACCGCAACAGCCGGCGCCCGCAACCTCGACCAGCGAGATGCCGAGGGCATCGAGCACGCGCGCAGCAGCGCCGTTGACCGACGGCGCCATCGCCGGCTGTGCACAACCGGCCAGCACGATCCAGCGGCGACCGTGGCGGGCCTCCGGCCAACGGCCGGCTGGCCGGACATCGGGCACCTTGGCCTTGAGGACCGCAGGCAGCAGCGGCTTGACCATCCGCCCGAGCTTCATCGATGCGCCGAAGAGGCCCGCGCGCGGCACGAATTCCTTCAGCAACCACCGCGTCGCACGCTGCGCGGCCGGCCTCGCCACCCGGCTTTCGACCACTTCGCGGCCGATGTCCACCAGCCGCCCATACTGCACCCCCGACGGACAGGTGGATTCACAGGAGCGACAGGTCAGGCAGCGGTCCAGATGCAACTGGGTGCTGACCGTAGCCTCGCGCCCTTCGAGTACCTGCTTGATCAGATAGATGCGCCCACGCGGCCCGTCGAGTTCGTCGCCGAGCAATTGGTAGGTGGGACAGGTAGCAGTGCAAAAGCCGCAATGCACGCACGCGCGCAAGATGCGCTCGGCTTCGCGGCCTTGGGGCGTTTCCTTGATGAAATCGGCAAGATTTGTCTGCATGGCTTACGTCTTCCGGATTCGGGTGGTCAATCGACCGGGTAGATGCGGCCGCGGCCGAAGACATCCTGCGGATCGAGCGCCTCGGCGATACGCCGATTGATGCGTGCCAGTACCGGCGGCAAGGGATGGAACACGCCCTCGGCCTTGTTGCCGCCTCGGAACAGCGTGGCATGACCGCCGGCCGCCTCCGCCACCTGGCGCATCTGTGGCGCCGTCTGCGCACCGCGCAACCAGCGCTGGCCCCCGCCCCATTCGATCGCCACCGGGGCTTCGAGCGGCAGTGCCGCGGCATCGGTCGGCACGGCGAGCCGCCACAGGGCCTCTTCGCCCGCAAAGAACGGGTGGCGGTGCTCGCGGATGTCCTGCCAAAGTGCAGCCGCCTCACCGGCTTCGAGCGCTTCACCGCCCAGTTCGCGACTGGCGGCCTCGACCGCAGCGTCGGCGCCGCACAGGCGCAGCCACAGGCTGTCGGCGTGCCAGAACGAGCCGCCGATCGGCAAGGGCCTGCCACCCCAGGCGTTGAGCCGGGCCAGCGCCGTGGCCTGGCCCAGTTCGAACTGCAGGGTGCGTTCGGCGACCGGCTTCGGCAACACCTTGAGCGACACCTCGGCCAACAACGCGAGGGTGCCGAGGCTGCCGGCCATCAACCGCGAAACGTCGTATCCCGCAACGTTCTTCATGACCTGACCGCCGAAGCGCAGGAATTCGCCGCGGCCGTCGATGATGCGGGTGCCCAGCACGAAATCCCTGAGCGCCCCCACGTTGCCACGCCGTGGGCCGGACAGACCGGCGGCGACGCAGCCACCGATGGTGGCGCCATGGCCGAAGGACGGCGGCTCGAAAGGCAGTTCCTGGCCCTGCTCGGCCAGCGCCGCCTGCAGTTCGTCCAGCGGCGTGCCGCAGCGGGCCGTGATCACCAATTCGGTGGGTTCGTAGCTGACGACACCGCGAAAGCCGCGGGTGTCGAGTACCTCGCCCTGGGGCGACTGGCCATAGAAGTCTTTGGTGCCGCCACCGCGCAGTTGCAGTGACTCGCCCCGCGACGCGGCCGCTCGAACGCGCTCACTCCATTCGCGGATCAGTGGGTCCATCGGAAACGCTCCTCGCAATCGAATTCGTGTGGATGAATGCCGCGCGGCTCAGAATCGCTCGAGATCGGCATGAGGCAACTGACCGTTGCTGACCCGCATGCGGCCGTATTCGGCGCAGCGATTGAGCGTTGGAATGGCCTTGCCGGGATTGAGCAGACCGGCCGGATCGAAGGCCGCCTTGAGGCGGAAGAAGGTTTCGATCTCGGGAGTCGTGAACTGACTGCACATCTGGTTGATCTTCTCGATGCCGACACCGTGCTCACCGGTGATGGTGCCGCCGAGAGCCACCGACAACTCGAGGATGTCGGCGCCGAAGGCTTCCGCGCGATCGAGTTCACCCGGCTGGTTGGCGTCGAACAGCACCAGCGGGTGCATGTTTCCGTCACCGGCATGGAAGACGTTGATGCAGCGCAGGCCGTATTTCTTTTCCATGCCCTGGATGGCCAACAGCATCTCGCCGACGCGCTTGCGCGGGATGGTGCCGTCCATGCAGTAATAGTCCGCCGATATGCGGCCCGCGGCGGGAAAAGCCGCCTTGCGGCCGGCCCAGAAGCGAAGCCGCTCCGCCTCGTCCCCGGAAATGCGGATCTCGGTGGCGCCGCTGTGTTCGAGCACCGCACGCATGCGCTCGATCTCCTCGGCCACCTCCTCCGGCGTACCGTCCGACTCGCACAGCAGGATCGCCGCCGCGTCGAGGTTGTAGCCGGCATGGACGAACTCCTCGACCGCCGCGGTCGCCGGCTGGTCCATCATCTCGAGGCCAGCCGGAATGATGCCGGCGGCGATCACCGCCGCAACCGCGTCGCCGGCACGAGCTACGTCGTCGAAGCTCGCCAGGATGCAGCGCGCCAGGCGCGGCCTCGGCGTCAGACGGACGGTGATCTCAGTCACCACCGCCAGCATGCCTTCGGATCCGTGCATCAACGCCAGCACGTCGTAGCCGGGCGCGTCCGGCGCACGCGAGCCGATTTCGACGGCTTCGCCATCGATCGTGATGCCACGAACCCGCATCACGTTGTGAACCGTCAGGCCATACTTCAGACAGTGCACGCCACCGGCATTCTCGGCGACGTTGCCGCCGATCGAGCAGGCGATCTGCGACGAGGGATCGGGCGCGTAATACAAGCCATGGGCGGCGGCGGCCTCGGAAATGGCCAGGTTTCGCACGCCCGGCTGGACCACGGCGATCCGCGCGTTGGCGTCGAGCTCGAGAATGCGGTTGAACCGCGCCAGACTCAGGACCACACCGTGGGCGTGGGGCAGCGCGCCGCCCGACAGACCGGTGCCCGCACCCCGGGCCACCACCGGCACACCCTGTTCGCTGCAGATTCGCAGCACCGACACCACCTGAGCCTCGGTGCGCGGCAGCACCACGGCCATCGGCACCTGGCGGTAGACGGAGAGACCGTCGCACTCGTAGGGCCGGATGTCTTCCTGCGCATGCAGCAAGCACTGGGCCGGCAACGCACCGGCCAGGGCCTCGATCAGTCGCGCCCGATCGACGCGGGAAAAATCCGCCTCGCGCTGGGCGATGCCCACCGCGGCTTCTTGCTTGCCCATCTCCTCCTCCTTCATGCCCCGTACCGGCCAGCAGTGGAAACTTCGTCCTTCGGCTCCAACCCGAGGCGCTCGGCCGCCGCCTGCAGATGCCGGGCGGCCGCACGACGTGCCGCAGCCGGTTCGCCGGCGGCGATCGCCCGATACATCGCCTCGTGCTCCCGGTGCGCGGCGGCGGCCAGGCCGCCGGCGTGGCCCTGGGCATCCCAGGTCGGCACCCTCGAATCCTGGACTTGTGCCCCCATGAACTCCATGAACCGCGCCACCAGCGGATTTCTCGTCGCGACCGCAATCGCGCGATGAAAGGCATCGTCGAGATCGCTCGCCTGCCGCCCCTCGGCCAGCGCCACCGCCATCTGCTCGAGCAGCGCGCGCAACCGCGACAGATCCGCCTCGGTGCGTCGCGCGGCGGCCAGTTCGGCGATGCCGCTCTCCATCAACCGACGCAGCTCGAAGACCTCGCGCAGCCCTTCGCCGTCGACCGAATCCTCCGTCCGATCGATGCGGAAGCGGCTGACGCCGGCGCCCGCGGCAACGAAGGCACCGAGGCCCTGACGGGTCTCCACGTAGCCGTCCGCCTGCAGCCGGGCAATGGCTTCACGGACGACGGCGCGGCTGACACCGAAGCGCTCGCAAAGCTGCTTTTCCGTCGGCAGGCGATCGCCTTCCGCAAGACGCCCTTCCCGCACCCAGCCCTGCAGCGAGCGCGACAAGGTGTCGGCCAGCCGCGGCGGTCTGGGCAGATGTGCACATTCGGCCATTTGCTTGTCTGCTTGTCTGACAACTAGCCGAATCCTACCCCCGCGAGGCGGGGCGTGGAAGCCGGGTAAACCCGTCCCACCGGCAGCGCACGCGCTACCAGGCCGCGGCCGTGCAGCGATCATGCCCGAATGGCGTGCCGCCGACTGCCGCACCGCCCTGCGCATCCACGGCACCCCGGGATCCGGCATGCGCCAGCGACACGCCACCGCCACCGCCACCCACGCGGCCATCAACGATACCTTTGACTCGGATCTCGATGCGGAATAGAATTTACGGTTTCGCTCAAAACCACTTTACTGGAGCAACCATGTACGCGGTCGTAAAAACCGGGGGCAAGCAGTACCGAGTGTCCGCCGGCCAAAAGATCAAGGTAGAACAGATACCGGCAGACGTGGGCTCGGAAATCACCCTCGACCAGGTTCTGATGGTCGGAGAAGGCGAGTCGGTCAGGATCGGCACGCCGGTGGTCGACGGCGCCGCCGTCACTGCCACCGTGGTTTCCCACGGTCGTCACGACAAGGTCAAGATTTTCAAGATGCGTCGCCGCAAGCACTACATCAAGCATCAGGGCCATCGCCAGAACTACACCGAATTGCGTATCGAAGCGATTTCGGGCTGAACAGGAGGTTTGACTCATGGCACACAAAAAGGCCGGCGGCAGTTCTCGTAACGGTCGCGACTCCGAATCGAAACGGCTCGGCGTCAAGCGCTATGGCGGCCAGTCGGTACTGGCCGGCAACATCCTGGTACGCCAGCGTGGTACCCAGTATCACGCGGGCGACAACGTCGGCATCGGCAAGGATCACACCTTGTTCGCCCTCAAGGACGGCAAGGTTCAGTTCCTCGTCAAGGGCCCGGCCAAGCGCCGCACCGTCGCCATCGTTCCGGACGCCGAGTAAGCACCAGCCTTACCCGTCGCGAACAAAGCCCTATCCTTCGCGGTAGGGCTTTTTTGTTTTCAGGACCCATCCATGAAGTTCTTCGACGAAGCCCGAATCGAAGTCGCTGCCGGCGATGGTGGTAACGGCATGGCCTCGTTCCGCCGCGAGAAGTTCGTTCCCAAGGGTGGGCCGGACGGCGGCGACGGCGGTCGCGGCGGCGACGTCGTCGCCGTGGCGGACCGCAATCTCAACACCTTGATCGACTACCGCTACAAGCGCCGCTTCCGCGCCGAGCGGGGCGAGAACGGCGCCTCCAAGGACTGCTACGGACACGGCGGCGCCGACATCGTACTGCGCATGCCGGTCGGCACCATCATCCGCGACCAGGATTCGGACGAGCTGATCGCCGACCTGGACGAGGACGGCAAGCGCGTGCTGGTGGCACGCGGCGGCCGCGGCGGACTGGGCAACATCCACTTCAAATCGAGCGTCAATCGTGCGCCCCGCAAGCGCACGCTGGGCGAGGAAGGTCAGCGCAGAAATCTGCACCTGGAGCTCAAGGTGCTCGCCGATGTGGGGCTGCTCGGCATGCCCAATGCCGGCAAGTCGACCCTGATCCGCTCGATTTCGGCGGCCAAGCCAAAGGTGGCCGATTACCCCTTCACCACCCTGCAGCCCAATCTCGGCGTAGTACGGACGCGGAACGAAAAGAGCTTCGTCCTCGCCGACATCCCGGGTCTGATCGAAGGTGCAGCCGAAGGCGCCGGCCTCGGCCATCGCTTCCTCCGGCACCTGGCGCGCACCAACCTGTTGCTGCACCTGGTGGACATGGCCCCGTTCGATCCGGAGGCGGATCCACTGCGCGACGCCCGGGCGATCCTCGAGGAACTGCGCAAGTACGACGAAGAACTTCACGCCAAACCCCGCTGGCTGGTGCTCAACAAGATCGACCTGATCGATCCCGCCGAACGTGACGCGCGACTGGCCGACTTCGTTGCCGCCCTCGGCCACGAAGGACCGTGGTTCGCGATATCGGCGCTGGACGGCAACGGATGCGAGGCCTTGTGTGACGCCGTGCAGGCACATGTGGATCGAGAATCGGCCCGGCTCAGGGCCGAACGAGAGGCAGCCGCCGAGCAGGATTCGCCGGAAGCGGCAGCAGATGCGCAAGTCGGGACGGAGCCGCAATGAGGTCGCGCATCCGCAACGCCCGGCGCCTGGTCGTCAAGGTCGGTTCCGCACTCGTCACCAATGACGGCAGCGGACTCGACGCGGCCGCGCTGGAGATCTGGGCCCGCCAGATCGCGGCCCTGCGCGCCACCGGCAAAGAGGTGGCGCTGGTTTCGTCGGGGGCGATCGCGGCGGGCATGCAGCGCCTCGGCTGGACGCGGCGCCCGAAAGCCGTGCACCAGCTGCAGGCCGCCGCCGCGATCGGCCAGATGGGACTGGCCCAAGCCTACCAGAGCGCATTCCTCGAGCACGGGCTGCAGACCGCCCAGGTGCTGCTGACCCACGACGACCTGGCCGACCGCGAACGCTACCTGAACGCGCGCTCCACGCTGACGACCTTGCTCGAACTCGGCGTCGTACCGATCATCAACGAGAACGACACGGTGATCACCGAGGAGATCAAGTTCGGTGACAACGACACCCTCGGCGCACTGATCGCCAACCTGATCGAGGCCGAGGCACTGATTATCCTGACCGACCAGAACGGCCTCTATACCGCCGATCCACGCAAGGTGGCCGACGCGCAGTTGATCAGCGAAGGGCTGGCCGACGACCCCCGATACGAAGGCATGGCCGGCGATTCGTCCAGTGCCATCAGCAAGGGCGGCATGGTCACGAAAATACGCGCCGCACGGCGCGCGGCCCGCAGCGGCGCCCACACGGTGATCGCCAGCGGCCGCGACGCGGACGTGCTGTTGCGGCTGGCCGCAGGCGAGGAGGTCGGCAGCCTGCTGCATGCCGCGAACTCGCCGCTGCAGGCCCGCAAGCAATGGCTGGCCGACCATCTGCAGGTCGCCGGCAGCCTGATCCTGGACGACGGCGCCTGCCGGGCGCTGGCCCAGGGACGCAGCCTGCTGCCGGTCGGCGTGCACTCGGCGATCGGCGAGTTCGCCCGCGGCGAGGTCGTCAGTTGCCTGTCACTGGCCGGCCGCGAAGTCGCCCGGGGCCTTGCCAACTATGCCGCGGGCGAGTGCCGGCGGATTGCCGGCCGCCCGTCCTCGGAGATCGAATCCCTGCTCGGCTATGTCGACGAAGCCGAGATCATCCATCGCAACAACATGGTGGTGCTCGACCGCAATCCGACCGACGCGGCCTGAGGCCTGCAGCGCCTGCCGCCGTTTTGCGCGCACGCGTTGTCCCGAGGCGCCCGCAGGCGGATACTTGGGCCATCGGATCAAGAGGGAGGAGCGCGCGATGGTACCGAAGTCCGTTCACGACATTCGAAATGTCGCCCTGCTGGGCCAGGCCGGCTGCGGCAAGACCGAACTGCTCGAGGCATTGCTCAGCAGCGCCGGCGCGATCAACGCCGCCGGCAGCCTCGAGCGGGGCGACACCGTTTCCGATTTCGACGCCCAGGAAAAGGCGATCGGCCATTCGATCAACGTCAGCATCACCCATCTCGAGTCGGCGCAACACTGGGTGAATCTGCTGGATACGCCGGGCACGCCGGACTTCCTCGGGCGCGCGCTGGCCGCGCTGCCTGCCGTCGAGACCGCCATCGTCGTGGTCAATGCCCAGACCGGCATCGAACCGGTCACCCGCCGCGTGATGGCCGCGGCAGCCGGCAAGTGCCGCATGATCGTGGTCAATAAGATCGACGCCGCCGGCGTGGATCTGGCCGCCCTGCAGGACGCCATCGCCACGACCTTCGGCCCCGAGTGCCTGCCGATCAACCTCCCCTCGCCGGACGGCAGCGGTGTCATCGACTGCTTCTTCACCCCCGACTACGAGGCGAATACCGCGTTCTCGACGGTAACCGCCACCCACGAACAAATCGTGGATCAGATCGTCGAGGTCGACGAGGCCTTGATGGCGCTCTATCTGGAACAGGGCGAGTCGCTCGATCCCGAGCAACTCCACGATCCCTTCGAGCAGGCCTTGCGCGAAGGCCACCTGGTGCCGGTGTGTTTCGTATCGGCGCGCACAGGCGCCGGTGTCCCCGAACTGCTGCAGATCCTCGGCCGGCTGATGCCGGATCCGACCGAAGGCAATCCGCCCGAATTCATGCGCGGCGAGGGGGAAGCGGCAGAACCGGTCGCGCTCGGCGGCAGCCCGGACGATCACGTCGTGGCCCACGTCTTTCAGGTCAGCAACGACGTCTTCCGCGGCAAACTCGGCGTATTCCGCATCCACCAGGGCACGATCACGCCCAACACCCAGCTCTTTATCGGCGACGGGCGCAAACCCTTCAAGGTTGCCCATCTGCTGCGGCTGCAAGGCAAGAACCAGGTCGAAATTCCGGAGGGCGTACCCGGTGACATCTGCGCGGTCGCGCGCGTCGACGACATCCATCGCGACGCCGTGCTGCACGACTCCCACGAGGAGGACTATCTGCACCTGGCCTCCCCCGACTATCCCAGGCCAGTATTCGGCCAGGCCCTGATTCCGAACAAGCATGGTGACGAGCAGAAGCTCTCCGACGCACTCCACCGCCTGCTGGACGAAGACCCCTGCCTTGAGGTGGAGCAGGATCCGCGCGGCAAGGGCACGGTATTGAGAGGGCTCGGCGAGACCCACCTCAAGGTCGTGCTCGAGCAGCTCGAATCCCGTTGGAACGTGCAGGTGGGCACGGCGCCGCCGTCGATTCCGTTCCGTGAGACGATCGCCGCCGGCGCCGAAGCGCGCTACCGCCACAAGAAGCAGAGCGGCGGTGCCGGCCAATTCGGCGAAGTGGCGCTGCGCATCGCACCGCTCGAGCGCGGCGCCGGCGTCCAGTTCGTCGACGAAATCAAGGGAGGCGTGATCCCGGGCCAGTACCTACCGGCCGTCGAAAAAGGCGTGCGTCAGGCGGCCGAAGAAGGCGTGCTCGCCGGCTTCCCGCTGCAGGACATGCAGGTGACCGTATTCGACGGCAAGTTTCACACCGTCGACTCCAACGAGATCTCCTTCGTCACCGCCGCCCGCCACGCCCTGCAGGAGGCTGCCGGCGCGGCCCGGCCAATGCTGCTGGAACCCCTCGTGCTGGTCCGCATCGAGACCGGCGACACCCATTTCGGCGACGTCAGCGCCGACCTTTCCTCGCGCCGTGGCCGCCTGACCGGAACCGACAGCGCGAGTGCCGGCCGCACCCAGATCATCGGCCTGGTGCCGATGGTCGAAATGGACGGCTTCGAATCGCGATTGCGGGCGATCAGCGGTGGCGACGCAGTCTGCGAAATCGACTTCAGCCACTACGAACCGGCACCCCACGAATTGCAGCAGAAGATGCGCAACGCTTCCGGCAAGCAGTGATCACGCGGAGCCGACCGGCCATGGGCGCGAGACGCCTCGCGCGCGGCCATGTTCGGTCGGGCCCATGACCGGGGCAGAGGTCAGTGCACCGGATGCCCGCGACGCGGCCGACGAAGCGGCACGACGCCGCTACTGGCTGCGAACGGGTCTGCTGACGTCGTCCTTGCTGGCGACCTGGTTCTGCATCACGTTCTTCTCGGCCTACTTCGCCGACGAACTGAACCGGGTGGATTTTCTCGGCTTTCCGCTCGGCTTCTATCTGTGCGCCCAGGGGAACCTGTGGGCCTTCCTTCTGATCGTCTGGCTCTACGCAAGAATCATGAATCGGATGGATGCCGAACTCGAAGCGGGGCATGCGCCGCCCACCGAAGAGGCCGACTGACGCCATACCGGCAGCACGGCCGCCGTGCTCATTCGCCCTCGCCGGCCTTGTCGGGGTCGGCCTTGCGGCGCCCCCACTGCATCGGATGGGCGTGCCTGCTGAGCATGAAATCGAGCATGAACTTGGACCAGATCGTGATGCCGGCGGCACCGGTCCAGGTCTCGGTGGTCAGCGGCTCCGCGAGCAGTCCGAAGCCGCCGCCGAGCACGCCGAAGATCACGAACACCAGCGCCAACGCGCCGAGCATGTTGATCACCGCGCAATAGGGCGCGAATCGCTCCGGCTGGGGCGGGGGCATGCCGCGCTTGAGCGCGACTTCCGAGAAGTCCCGCTTGACGATGATGCGCCAGGCCCGCCGTGCCCAGAAGAAGCTGATCGGAAACAGGGCCAGAAAGAGAATCCAGTTCAGCGCCAGGGAAACAGAAACCATTCACCACTCCAGCGGCCCCCGTTCGGGCGCCTGTGACGCCGCCACACCGTGCCGGCGGCATGTTCGCATGCGCATCCGCCGCGGGCCGGTCCGATTCTCGCCCGACGACGGGAAGAAAAAACCCCGCCAGTTTCGCGGCGGGGTCGTCTTCCTGCCGCACGGACCGACAGCGGCCGGTCCGTGCGGCTCGGTATGCTCACTCAGTGAGCGTGGGTGCCATCCACGGCCTTGGCGCCACGCGGAACGCGCACGTCCTCGACCAGTTGCTGGATGTGCTCCGGCGGCTCTGCGGTGACCTTATCGACCGCGAAGGCGACGATGAAGTTCACGAGCGCGCCGATTGCGCCGAACGCGTTCGGCGTGATGCCGAAGAAGCTGTTCGGACCGCCGATCAGGTCGGTGAACTCGGTGCCCTTGATGAAGAAGATGCCCTTGTGCGCGAACACGTAGAACATGGTCACGAACAGACCGGCCAGCATGCCGGCCATGGCCCCTTCCTTGTTCATCTTCTTCGAGAAGATGCCCATCATGATCGCCGGGAACAGCGATGCACCGGCCAGACCGAAGGCGATTGCCACGGTACCGGCGGCGAAGCCCGGCGGATTCAGACCGAGATAACCGGCCACCACGATCGCGCACGCCATCGCCACCTTGCCGGCCATCAGCTCGCCCTTCTCGCTGATCTCCGGGTTGATCACGTTCTTGATCAGATCGTGGGAGATCGCTGCCGAGATTGCCAGCAACAGGCCCGCGGCGGTCGACAGTGCGGCAGCCAGACCACCGGCAGCCACCAGCGCGATCACCCAGTTGGGCAGCCTGGCGATTTCCGGGTTGGCCAGCACGATGATGTCGCGGTTGACATTGAGTTCCGAACCCTTCCAGCCGGCGGCCTCGGCCTTGGCATTGAATTCGGCGTTGCTCGACTTGTCGTTGTAGTACTGGATGCGGCCGTCGCCGTTCTTGTCCTCGAACTTGAGCAGACCGGTCACCTCCCAGCGCTCCATCCAGGCCGGGCGCTCGTCGTACTTGAGCGCGGCTTCCGGCGCGAAGATGTCGCCACCCGTGGTCACGGCCGAGTTCACCGTGGCGTGCAGGTTGTAGCGGGCCATCGCGGCGACGCCAGGTGCGGTGGTGTAGAGGATCGCGATGAAGACCAGCGCCCAGCCGGCCGAGCTACGGGCGTCGGCGACCTTCGGCACGGTGAAGAAGCGCACGATGACGTGCGGCAGACCGGCCGTACCGATCATCAGCGAGACCGTGTAGACGAACATGTTGAGCATGCTGCCACCCGGAACCGACGTCGTGTACTCGCCGAAGCCGAGGTCGGTGACGACCTGGTCGAGCTTGTTCAGCAGCGACACGTCCTGACCGGCCAGATCGGAACCCAGGCCGAGCTGCGGCAGCGGGTTGCCGGTGAGGTTCAGCGAGATGAAGATCGCAGGCACGGTGTAGGCCAGGATCAGCACGCAGTACTGGGCCACCTGGGTGTAGGTGATGCCCTTCATGCCGCCGAACACCGCGTACATGAACACGATCGCCATACCGATGTAGATGCCGGTCTCGTTGGAGACGCCCAGGAAGCGCGAGAAGGCCACGCCGACACCCGTCATCTGACCGATGATGTAGGT
>JAGRFZ010000051.1:0-17250 GCA_020445785.1 Rhodocyclaceae bacterium | reverse complement strand
ACATAGCCGCCGGTCCAGCCCATCAGGAACAGGCCGCCGCCGTAGCCCATGAAGGCGATCAGGCCGGCCATCGAAATGAACGACGCGGCCGACATCCAGTCGGCGCCGGTCGCCATGCCGTTCAGCACCGGATGGACACCGCCGCCCGCCACGTAGAACTCGGAGGTCGAACCCGCGCGAGCCCAGATTGCAATCCCGATGTACAGCGCGAAACTCGCGCCGACCACCAGGTAGGTCATGGTTTGAAGATCCATTGATTACGTCTCCCCGTCTTATTCTTCGTGTACGTCGAATTCGCGATCGAGCTTGCCCATGGCGTGTGCGTAATAGAAGATCAAAGCCACGAACACGTAGATGGACCCTTGCTGGGCGAACCAGAAACCCAGGGGATAACCGCCCAGGTGGATGGTATTGAGAACCGGCGCGAGCACGATGCCGCAACCGAACGAGACCACGAACCACACGATCAGGATCTTGGTCAGAAGACCGAGCACCGCCTTCCAGTAGGCTTGCGCGCTTCTATCCATATCGCCTCCACTTTTTAAGTTGATTTCGGCCAGTTTTCAGCCCGCGGACGAGCCGCGGGCCGCCAATGGGATCAGCCGTGGGGCGGAGTATAGGAAGGCGGATCTTACTTGATGCTTACAAGTCCCCGCCATTCGGGGGGCGGATGCTTCAAAGTGCCGGCTCGATCAGGCGGCGATAGCGTTCGTGGAAGTGCTGCATGCCATCTTCCATCGGCGACTGATAGGGTCCGAACTCGTTGCTTCCTCGCTTCAACAAGGCGAGGCGTCCGCGGTCCATACGCTCGGCGATCTCGTCGTCCTCGACCGCGGTTTCCATATAGGCCGCCTGTTCGGCCTCGACGAAACCGCGTTCGAATTCCACGATTTCCTCCGGATAGTAGAACTCCACGACATTGGTCGTGCGATCCACGTCCTCCGGGATCAGGGTACTGACCACCAGCACGTGCGGATACCATTCGACCATCACGTTCGGATAGTAGGTCAACCAGATCGCACCTTGCCTGGGCAACGCCCCGCCGCCGTAGTCGAGCACCGCCCGGTGCCAGCGGCGGTAGGCGTCGGAGCCTGGGCGGGAGAGCGAGGTCACACCGACCCGCTGCACCGAGAACCACTCGCCGAACTGCCAGGACAGGTCGTCGCAGGTCACGAAATTGCCGAGCCCCGGGTGAAAGGGTGCGACGTGGTAATCCTCGAGGTAGACCTCGATGAAGGTCTTCCAGTTGTAATTGCAACGGTGGATCTCGACGTGGTCGAGTTTGTAGCCCTCGAAGTCGAACTCCGAGGCCACCGTCAGCCCTGCGAGTTCCGAACGGGCCGAACGCGGCCCGCGGAACAGCAATCCGTGCCAGTCCTCGAGCGGACTGCGCTCGAGGCGGAGGCACGGCTTGCGCTCGAACTCGGGCGCCCCGAGCAGTTCACCGCGCTTGTCGTAGGTCCAGCGGTGCAGCGGACAGACGATGTTGCCCAGCCTGCCCGAGCCCTCCAGCATGATTGCCTGACGATGGCGGCAGACGTTCGACATCTCGTAGAACCCGTCGTCGCCGTGCACCAGCAGACTGCCGTGGTCGCGCCATTCCAGCGAACGGTAGCTATCGAGTTCTGGTACCATCAGCCGATGCCCGACATAGCCGGGACCGGCATCGAAGATGAGGCGCTTCTCCAGTTCGAATATGCGCTCGTCGAAATACCACGAGACCGGCAATTGGGAAGCCGCCGGAGCGACCGTGAGCTGGGAAGCGATGTCGGACATCCCCGAACCTCCTGAACAAGAATAGAAATCCGGAAAAAGGGACCGGCCAGTATAGCCCAAGCGCGTGCCACGGCCATGCCCCGCCCTGCCAACCCCCGTCACCACCCCGACCGCATGGCCAGAGCCACCCGCACGCAGCCCGATTTCGAGAAGTCCGTCGCGGAACTCGAAGACATCGTCCGCCAGATGGAACAGGGCGAACTCGGGCTCGAGCAATCCCTCAGCCTGTACCAGCGCGGTATTTCCCTGGTGCGCGGCTGCCGCGAAGCGCTCGACAGTGCCGAACAGCGCATCCGTCAATTGCACGACGGCGAACTGGTCGAGGTCCCGGCCGCGCGCGACGACGACGCCTAGGATCCGCCGATGCCCGACTTCCAGACTTGGACGACGCGCATTCTGAAGCGCACCGAATCCGCGCTCGAGGCGCTTCTACCGCCCCCTTCGGTGGCGCCGGAGCGGCTGCACGCCGCCATGCGTTACGCGGTCCTCGGCGGCGGCAAGCGGGTTCGCCCACTGCTGGTCCATGCCGCCGGCGAAGCCTGTGCCGCGCAGGCCGCGGTGCTGGACTGCGCGGCCTGCGCCGTGGAATTGATCCACGCCTACTCGCTGGTCCATGACGACATGCCGTGCATGGACGACGATGTCCTGCGCCGCGGCAAGCCGACCGTCCATGTCCAGTACGACGAAGCGACCGCCCTGCTCACCGGCGACGCCCTGCAGACCCTGGCCTTCCATGCGCTTTCCCAGCCGGGCCTGCTGTCCGACCCCGGCGTGCAGCTTGCCATGGTCCACCACCTGGCGCTGGCCACCGGCTCCCGCGGCATGGCCGGCGGCCAAGCGATCGACCTCGCCTCCATCGGCCGGCAGCTCGAGCGCGGCGAGCTCGAATTCATGCACATTCACAAGACCGGCGCCCTGATCCGCTGCGCGGTCATGCTCGGCGCACACTGCGGCAAGCCCGCGGCGGGGGACGAATTCGAGCGGCTGGATCGCTTCGGCAAGCTGGTCGGCCTGCTCTTCCAGGTGGTCGACGACATCCTCGATACCGAGGGCGACACCGCAACCCTGGGCAAGACGGCCGGCAAGGACGCCGCCCACGACAAGCCCACCTACGTGAGCCTGCTGGGCCTTGCGCGCTCGCGGGCGTATGCCGGCGAGCTGCTCGACCAGGCCCTCGCCGAAGTGGCGCCGCTGCCCGCATCGCGACGCCTGACGGAACTCGCCCGCTTCGTCATGCATCGCCGGTTCTGAGCCGACGCCAGGAAAACGACACGAGATGTCCGACCACCCCTTGCTTGATACCATCGAATCGCCGGATGTACTTCGCCGCCTGGAGCGCCGGCAATTGCCGCAGCTCGCCGACGAACTCCGGCGCTTTCTGATCGAGTCGGTTTCGAAGACCGGTGGCCACCTGTCGTCGAATCTCGGCACGGTCGAACTGTCGATCGCGCTGCACTATGTCTTCGATACGCCATGCGACCGCCTGGTGTGGGACGTCGGACATCAGACCTACGGCCACAAGACCCTGACCGGACGGCGCGAAGCGATGGCTACGCTGCGCAAATTCGGCGGCATCTCCGGTTTTCCAAAGCGCAGTGAGAGCGAATTCGACACCTTCGGTACGGCCCACTCCTCGACTTCGATCTCGGCGGCGCTGGGCATGGCGGTCGCGGCCCGTGCGGAAGGCAGCCGCCGCCACAGCGTGGCAGTGATCGGCGACGGCGCGATGTCGGCCGGCATGGCATTCGAGGCCCTCAACAACGCCGGCGACATGGGGGGCCTGCGACTCCTGGTGATCCTCAACGACAACGAAATGTCGATCTCGCCACCGGTCGGTGCCTTGACCCGCATCTTCGCCCGGCTGATGTCGGGCAGCACGGTCAGTGCAGCACGCAGAGCCGGCGGCCGCGTCCTCGGCGTCGCGCCGCCGATGCTGGAACTGGCGCGCAAGGTCGAAGAGCACGTCAAGGGCATGATCGCGCCCGGCACCCTGTTCGAGGAATTCGGCTTTCATTACTACGGCCCGATCGACGGCCACGACCTCGATGCACTGGTGCCGACCCTGCAGAACCTGAAGAAGCTGGAGGGTGCCCAATTCCTCCACATCATCACGCGCAAGGGCCAAGGCTACAAGCTGGCCGAAGCCGACCCGATCCTGTATCACGGCGTGTCGCGCTTCGATCACACGTCCGGCATCCGGCCCAGTACGTCGCCGGCGCCGGTGTCGCCGAGCTACACCCAGGTATTCGGCGACTGGCTGTGCGACATGGCGGCACGGGACGACAAGCTGGTGGCGATCACGCCGGCGATGCGGGAAGGGTCCGGGATGGTGCGCTTCGCGGAGCAGTTTCCGTCGCGCTATTTCGACGTCGGCATCGCCGAACAGCACGCACTGACCTTCGCTGCGGGCCTTGCCTGCGAGGGCATGAAGCCGGTTGTGGCGATCTACTCGACCTTCCTCCAACGCGCCTACGACCAGTTGATCCACGACATTGCGCTGCAGAATCTCGCAGTGAGCTTCGCGATCGATCGCGCCGGACTGGTCGGCGCCGACGGCGCCACCCACCACGGCGCCTACGATCTGTCCTACCTCCAGTGCATTCCCAACCTGGTGGTGATGGCGCCGGCCGATGAGAACGAGTGCCGGCAAATGCTGTACACCGCCTATTGCCACCCGGGACCGGCGGCCGTCCGCTACCCGCGCGGCAAGGGCATGGGCGTGGCACCGCTGGCCGAAATGCAGGCACTGCCGATCGGCAAGGGCGAGATTCGCCGCCGTGGCCGAAAGGTCGCTCTGCTCGCCGTCGGCAGCATGCTCGGCGCCGCGCTCGAGGCCGGCGAGCAACTCGACGCGACGGTTGCCAACCTGCGTTTCGTCAAGCCGCTCGATCGGGAATTGATCCTCGAACTGGCGGCCGAGCACGAATGGCTGGTGACGCTGGAGGAGAATTCGGTCACCGGCGGTGTCGGCGGTGAGATCGTACGCTGCCTCGAAGCCGCCGACAGCCGTCCGCGAACCCTGCAGTTGGGCCTCCCCGACCGCTTCGTCGATCACGGCGAGCAGAGCCAGTTGCTGGCGGCCGCCGGACTCGATGCCGACGGCATCGTCCGCAGCATCCGGCGGAGCACCGGGGAAGGCGAATAATTGAGTAAATTGGTCGGGAATGTTAGGATTGCCGCCAGATCGAATCCCGACGCGCCGAGAGTTGCCCATGAACGCCCCCGACAACAACACCATGCCCGATGTCCAGGGCTTTGCCGACAGCCGCGCCCTGGCCATCGACAAGGTCGGCATCAAGTCGATCCGACATCCGGTCAAGGTCGCCGACCGCGCGGGCGGCGTCCAGCATACGGTGGCCGTGTTCAATATGTATGTCGGCCTGCCCCACGACTTCAAGGGCACCCACATGTCTCGCTTTGTCGAGATCCTTAACACGCGCGAGCGGGAAATCTCGGTGGAGTTGTTCGAGCCGATGCTGCGCGACATGATCGAGCGGCTGGAAGCCGAGACCGGCCACATCGAGATGAGCTTCCCGTACTTCATGAACAAGGCCGCACCGGTCACCGGTGTCGAAAGCCTGCTCGATTTCGACGTCACCTTCATCGGTGAGATCCAGCAGGGCGGCGAGTACGAGTTCACCCTGAAGGTGCTGGTCCCGGCCACCAGCCTGTGTCCGTGCTCGAAGAAGATTTCGGACTACGGCGCCCACAACCAGCGCTCCCACGTCACCGTGACCGCACGCCTGGATGGCCACCTGTGGATCGAGGAACTGGTCGAAATGGTCGAAGCCCAGGCGTCGAGCCAACTCTACGGGCTGCTCAAGCGGCCGGACGAGAAGTTCGTGACCGAGCACGCCTACGACAACCCGAAGTTCGTCGAAGATCTGGTGCGCGACGTCGCCGGCGTGCTGAAGCGCGAGCCGCGCATCGTCTCCTTCATGGTCGAGGCGGAAAACTTCGAGTCGATCCATAACCATTCGGCCTATGCCCTGATTCACGGTACCGCCTGATGTCGGCGCCGAACCCGCGCGCGACGCTGCAGCTTCGGTCGTCATGCCGGCGCGCCCGCCCCCCCGAAGCCGGCCCCCCGGACGCCGCCCGTCATGGCCAAGACCAAGGTACTGTTCTTCGCTGAAGGCGCGACCCTGGCCCACGTGGCCAGGCCACTGGTGCTCGCGCGCGCACTCGACCCGAGCGAATTCGACGTCGTCCTGGCTCGGCCCGCGAGCTTCGCCTGGGTCACCAAGGACGAGCCCTTCGGCCTCATCGACCTCCGCTGCCAGAGCGCTGAAACCTTCGGCGCGCGCCTCGATCGCGGGCGGCCGCTGTACGATCTCGACACCTTGACGGACTACGTGCGCCAGGATCTCGAGATCCTGGAGGACCAGCAGCCCGATGCCGTGGTCGGCGACTTCCGCTTGTCGCTGTCGGTCAGCGCGAGGAAGTGTAGCCTCCCCTACCTGACGATCTGCGACGCCTACTGGAGTCCGGAACATCGGCTCCACCCGCCGCTTCCGGTCTTTCCGGTCACGCGCTTTCTGCCGATTTCCATCGCCGAGCCGATCTTCCGGTTGGCCACACGCGTTGCCTTCCCCGTCCACGCGCGGCCGATGCGGCGCCTGCGCGAACGATTCGGCCTGCCCTCGCTCGGCGTCGATCTGCGGCAGGCCTACACGGATGCCGACGTGCGCCTGTTCGCCAACTTCGAACGCTTGTTCCCGGCCGTACGCTGCGGCGAACGCGCAACATTCATCGGCCCGGTCAATTGGTCACCCGCCGGCCAGCAGGCCCCCGACCTGCCAAACGACGGCAGGCCGCTGGCCTACGTCACCATGGGCAGTTCGGGGGATCCGGCCGTCCTCGGCCGCCTCGTCCCGGCCCTCGAGAGTGCCGGCCTGAGCGTTGTCGTCGCCACGGCCGGCAAACCGATTCCGGCGGGCCTTGCTTCCAGTCGGACCCGCATTTTCGATTTCGTGCCGGGCGATCTGCTGTGCCGTCACGCCAGGATCGTCGTGTGCAACGGGGGCAGTCCGACCACCAGCCAGGCCTTGGTGCACGGCGTGCCGGTGCTCGGCATCGCCAAGAACATGGACCAGTTCCTCAATATGCGGACCATCGAAGCGTACGGCGCCGGCCTGACCGTCCGATCGGACAAGGCCGGTCGCGAGGCCCTTCAGCGCGCCATCGTGCCCTTGCTCGAAGATCCGAGCTTCCGGTCGCGGGCCACAACGCTGGCCGAATCCTACGAGCCGGGCACCGCCGGCCGGGTGCTGGCCGAGCGCATCCAAAAACTGTGTGCCGGCTAGGCCGCCGGGGCCGGCCGCCACCACCGCTTCGCGTCTTCCCCGAACCGCGCGAAAACCAGGCGCACCGTGACCCGGATCAGGCATCACAGGCCCTGTCGGAATTTCTTACACCGCAGTCCAAAGGACCACCGACAAGCCCCAAACAGGCCGCACAGTCCATTGTTTTTATATGTATTTTCATATCAGGCACGCGACATGCTTAAGAATCGGCAAGTGGTTCAACAGACCACCCTCACGGCAAACACAAAAGAGGATATAGACATGTCCGTACGCAACAAGCTTCTCGCCGGGCTCAAGCCCCTCGGCATTGCTTGCGCCCTGACCTTCGGTCTGGCACCGGCAGCCAATGCAACCATCCTGTCGAACCACCTGACGTTTGACGGTCCGGTCGATGTCGGCGGCTTCCCGACCCAGGGCGGCGGCGAAGACCGTCTCCAGGACGACAGCCTGTCGGCCATCATCAACCGCGACGGTTCGGTCAACCAGCTCGGCCTGCCCACTTTCACGTTGGGCGACACGATCTGGGGTGTGGCCACCCTGAGCGACATCCAGGCTTCGGGCGTCGCCAACGCAACCATCGGTGACGACGAGCAGATTGCGATCCTGTTCGCGCTGGATTTCGTCGGCACCACCGCCGGCGGCAACGGCATCCTCGGCGTGGCATCCAATGCCGGTGAAATGCTGATCGACTTCTGCGGCGCGATCTGCGCCGGTCACCTGGACGGTGACTCCGTGGCCGTGGTGCTGTCGACGCCGGATGCGAGCGACGACCCGCTGAACTACACGACCGGCAACTTCACGACCAACTTCAACTCCGGCCTGTGGGGCTGGGAGATGACGCTGGGCCTGGCCGGTGATGCGTTCTTCGAGTTTGCCGACGGCGGCCTGCTCGGCAGTACCGAGCGCGCAGCGGTCGAGGTGACTTCCTCCGCCTTCGCCGCCGACTGGGCTCCGGTGGACGTGCTCGATTTCGCCGGCGGTGTGCACACCAATGACGTCACCCTCGACGACGGTGACGTGCAGTTCGCCGGTGACGACGCGGTTTCCCGCGGCTGGGCCTTCGAGGACCAGGCTGCCTTCTTCATCAACCCGCTGTCGGTGCCCGAGCCGGGCTCCCTCGCCCTGTTCGGCATCGCACTGGCCGGCCTGGCGGGCTTCGGACGCCGCCGCGCCTAAGCGCAGCTGGATGGCACAGCGGACGGGGCACCCGCCCCGCCCGCTTCCATAAGACAAAGGGCCCCGACCGGGGCCCTTTGTCTTATGGAGCGACCGGCCCGGAGCCGGCGGCCGCCACGGTCGGCCCGCTCAGGCGGGCGGCCGGAACATCTTGCCGACCTGCTCGATGACGAATCTGGGCGGGAAGAGCGCAGCGAAGATGCGCTGCTTCAGCGTGCCTCGCGCGTTGAGCGCCACGGGTTGTCCGGTGGCCAGTGCGGCCATCGAGTCGGCAACGACCTTTTCCGCTGGCCCCCGGGTCTGGAGGGCGCTCTGGTATGCACCGGCGTGGTGGTCGAATTCGGTATCGGTCGGTCCCGGCACGAGCGTCTGCACCAATATCCCCTGATCCCGCCATTCCCCGTGCAGCGCCTGACTGAAGTTCAGGACGAAGGCCTTGCTCGCAGCATATGCGGCCATGTACGGCACGGGCTGATAGGCGGCCCCGGAGGCGACATTGACGACGGCACTGGGCGCATTCTTGGCGAGTGCGGGCATGAAGGCCCGGCAAAGCTCGGTCAGCGATGTCACGTTCGTCTGCAACATCGCCGCATAGACGGCTTGCTCCGAATCTCCGAAACGACCCCAGCGACCGAAAGCCGCGTTGTTGACCAGGAGCCGGATCGAGATCGAAGCCGCATTCACCTGTTCGGCAACGCGCGCCGCCGCACCTGCGACCCCGAGGTCCTGCGCGATCACCAGCGTCTTCGTACCGGCCGTCTCCGAGATGGTCGCTGCAAGCGCCTGCAGTCGATCGAGGCGCCGGGCCACCAGCACCACGTTCATGCCGGCCCTGGCCAGCGCCAACGCATACTCGCGCCCGATGCCCGCGGACGCGCCGGTCACCAGCGCCCACTCGCCCTTCAGTTCGTCCATCTTCATTGCGCCCCCCCCTTCGCACCCTGCTCCGACAGTTGCTTGGCAACCCGTAGCGCATTCGCCGCAATGGTCAGCGCCGGGTTCGTTCCGCCACTGGACGGAAAGAACGAAGCATCCACGATGTACAGATTCTCCAGGTCATGGGTCCGGTTGCTCGCGTCCACGACGCTCGTCCGTGGATCCATGCCGGCCCGGCACGTGCCGCAAGCGTGCGCAATGCGCTGGTTGTTCTCCGCCTGCTTGATGACGAGGTGCCGATAGCCTGCCAGCACCGATTTCATGGTCGATCTCATCGTCTGGATGCGTTGCTGCTCGGACGCACGGAGCCGATAGCTGATGCGGATGGCGTGCGCTTCGGATTCGTCCGGTTCGAGCACCCGATTGTCGCCGTAAGGCAGATCCTCGATGATCGTGGCGAGGATCATCGCCCGTGCAAACATCTGGTCGAGAAAGGGTGCCACCAAGGGCTTGACCAATCCGAACAGTGCGCCTGCCGCCGGATGCACCTTCTGATGCAGATCTCTTTTCAGATCCTCGGCAATGACCGATCCGGGTGGCAGGTGGCCGAAGGACTGGATCGATCCGAGCTTTTCGCCCTGCCGGTGGTAATAGTCGTTGCAACCGAGCTCCTTCGCATTCCACTCGCGTGATGGCCGCTGCTTCGGAAATACGGCGTACAGATCCACGAAGTGGCGCATCAGGTTCCTGCCCACCAGTCCGGAACGGTTGGCCAATCCCTCGGGCCAGTCGGCGGAGCGTGATCTCAGCAGCAGCGAAGGCGTCGCAAGGGCACCGGCAGCCAGCACGAAACGGCGTGCCTTGACACGCAACAACTTGCCTTGCCGCCGGCAGACCATGCCCGTCACGCGTTCCCGATCGGCCTCGAGTTCGATCACTTCGCAATCGTCCAGCAGGCTTGCACGATGCTCCGCGATGGCAGGCTCGACGCAAATTCGGGCGCTGTCGTTCTTGCAGGACGATCCGCACAGGTAGCCCTGGCAGCCGCGACAGCCATCGACGAATTCGCACGCCAGCGGCAGGCGATAGGGATGCAGCCCGAGGCCGACGAGACGTTCGGCGAGCGCCCGGGCGGGCTCGCGCAGGGCCGGGGCCTGCCCGAGCGGGGGAAGGCTTTCTTCCGCTCGCAATGGATCACGCTCTCCTCGAACCCGATACAAGCGCTCGGCCTCCTCGTAGTAGGGGGCCAGTGCTGCGTAGTCGAATGGCCACCGATCCGGCAGATTCGCGTCGACCGCGCCGCGGTGGCATGCGCCGGGTTCGAAATCCGCCGCGGAGAATCGCTCCAGCACCATGCCATAGAGCGCACTGGACCCCCCCGGCGCACTGCCGATGAACGGAACGAAGGGCATCTTCCTGCCGGTCGATTCGTCGATCAGTGGCCGCTCGAACCGACCGGCCGCACGCAGCAGGGCCTTTCGTTCGTCCGGATCTCGGCCGAAACGCTGTTCTGGATAGACGTCGCACAACGTACCCGCCATACCGGGGCGCGCATGCCCCATCTCACAGAAAAGGACGCGCCAGCCTGCGCGTGCCAGCGCGTGCCCGAGCGTACCCCCGCCCATGCCCGCACCGACGATCGCGATATCCCAGGAATCCCCGTCCGCTGTACATTCCTCCATTGGCTCCAACCTCCGTCGAATTCGTGCGTCTCGCCCCTGACGACCGCCCTCGCGGGCGTTCGATCGAACCCCTGCGAAGGCGGTCGCAGCGCCGTTCTCACCGTTGCTGCTGATATCCCATCGGCGCTACACGGCCTTGTCCGCAGGCTCACGGAAACGGCGGCAGGCGGTAGCCCGCCGCCACACGCTCTGCCTCGCCCTGCCGGCCCGGGAAATTCCGGCGCCCGGCTTCGGTGCCTACGTCCGCTTCGATGCTAGTGGGACATGGCGTTTTCATCACCGCCGTCGTCGTCGATCATCAGGTCGCCGAGGGGCTTTCTGAGGGAGCGTGAGCGCGGCTGCGGCCCGCTACCCACCCGACACAGGAAACTGAGTGGCGCATCGCGCGCGACCTCGACCGTGGAATCGATGTCCTCGGCGAGTCGGCGAGCGAGATCGTCGAGTTCGGGCACGCGCGACAGACGCCTCCCTGCCTGAACATACCAGCGGAATATGATCGGCGTCATTTCAGGTTGCAGACAGAGATCGCGTGCGGTCGCCGTCAACCACATCCGCTGCAATGCGACGCCGACCGCAACGTAATCCAGTCGCGTCCGCGGCGCCTGTTTCGGCTGCAGCGCGATATGTGCGGCACAGGCCATGCCCGGCAGCAGATCCAGCTGCAGCCGCGGAGCGATCGTGCCGCCCAGGTACTTATTGAAGAATTGCACGCGCTGCCAACTGTGCATGACCCATTTCATCAAGCGTGCGGTCGCCACATCGACGCCAACCGCCCGTTCGGGAATCCGGTCCTCGCTGAACGCCTTTCCCCAATCGATGATTTCCCGATGGACTTCGAATGCCTCCGGTGCACTCAGTCGAATGTACGCACTCCGCCAGAGCAGGCGCGCGATGTGCCAACGCGCGCCGAAGGTTTCGAAGAACTTCAGCTCGAAATCCTCGCCGACCGCATCCACCAGACTGGCCTTCTGCTGCTCGGTCAGTGCTTGCATGCGCATTGGCCGACGCTGCACGGCACGCCGTTCGATATGCGCGAGCAGCGGATCGGGTTCCTGGCCTTCGGCTTCACTGAGGAACACGTCATAAACCGGTTTTGCCTCTGGCGATTCGTCCTGCAATCGCCATTCGGCATGCACCCCGCTTCCCGTCGCAGCGATGCGGATGGTTTCCAGCAAGGCGCCGTGGGCGATCAGACTGGCGTACCCGTCGAGGTCGTACAAACACCATTCCCTCGTATCGAAACCATGGATTTCGAAATGCCGATCATTGCGTATTCTGAATCGCCACGGCTGGGTGTTGTCTCCACTCGGGGCCCAACGAGCCAGCGCGAGGATTCGAAGTAAGGTGTCCCGATCAGTCATCGCGGTCGTTCTATTCCTTCCTGGTTGAAAGCTGCCGCTTAGCGATTGCAAGCGCGAGACGCTGCAGGGGGTTTCGATTTCCCCCCGGACGCCACGTGCGCACATGCCGGTTGCGGAATCCGTCGAACTGGAATCCTCGCGGCGCCACCGTCTGTTCGCCCCGCTGCAGCAGGATCTTCAAGGCTTCGACGGCACAGACGCCGGCACACAACTGGCATGCCGCCACGGACGACGGACCTTTGTGGCGCGACAGATCGACACTGGCCGGGTCCACCAGGTAGGTCCGATGCAGCATCGCCGGCGCCAGACCGATCAGAAACCGAAGGGCCATCTCCATTTCGTCGCAGCCGTCCAGGCAAAAATACTCCTCGAAGGAAATGCCATCCGGCATGAAAGAGAGGAATGCAGTCCCCATGCCCAAAGGCGCGGCGGTGATGGCGGGAATCCTCTTCTGGCGACAGGCGGCAAAGGTCGCGATGCGTGCCTCGAAGGCAAAGAAATCCAGCCCGTCGACATAGAGATCGACGCCGTCGAGAAACTGCGAGAGATTTCCCTCGTCGACGCCGCCGTCGAACACCCGGATATCCAATTCCGGATTGATGTCGCGCGCCATCTCCTGGAGCACGGCTGCCTTCGGCTGCCCGAGCGTCGACATCATGGCACCCGCCTGGCGATTGAAGTTGACCAGATCGAAGGTGTCGAAGTCCGCGATCGTGAAGCTGCCGATGCCGAGACGGGCGAGCGTCAGAAGATGTACACCGCCGACGCCGCCCATGCCGGCAATTGCCACTCGCTTGCGACGCAACTGCCGCTGCTCGTCCTCGCTGATCCAGCCCACATTTCGCGAGAACGCCATCGAATAGTCGAACTCTGGCGGCATCCAGGACCTCTTAAGCAAACCGGTTTCCTGCCGCTATCATAGCGCGACATCCAATAATCATGACCCACGTCGAATGCTGACCAACCGGCTGAACCTCATCGTCGCCGATCTCGCCCTCGCGGCCAGGAACGTGGTGCGTCACGCCCGCAGGACGTCCTTCGCGGTCGTGATCATTTCGGGCGGCGTGATCGCATTTCTGCTTGCCGGCGGATTCATCAACTGGATCCTGGAAAGCATGCGCGAGGCCACCATCGAGTCGCAGCTCGGCCATGTACAGATATCGCGACCCGGTTTTCGCACCCAGGGCGCAGGCGACCCCTACGCCTATCTTTTGCCGGACCCCGCGCAGGCGGCATCGCCCCTGGACGACCCATCCATCGTCACGATCGCGCCCCGACTCGCCTTCAGCGGACTCGCCAGCCGCGGCGACGAGACCATCGCGTTCATCGGCGAGGGCATCGACCCCGAAAAGGAAGCCCCGATCACCCGCGCAATCAATATCGTCGCAGGCCAGGACCTGTCGCCGGGCGACAGCGATTCCGTGCTGATGGGCGAGGGGCTGGCGGCAAACCTGGGGGCCGCGCCGGGCGATCGCATCGTGCTGTTGGCCAACACCGTGGATGGTGGCCTGAACGCGGTCGAAGTCACCATCGCCGGACTGTTCTCGACCGCGGCGAAGGCGTATGACGATACCGTGCTGCGCGCACCGATCGATACCGCTCGTGAGTTGATGCGGGTCGAAGGCGCGACGACCTGGGTGATCCTGTTGCAGGAGACCGATCAGACGCAGGCCGCCATGTCGCGGCTTCGAGACCGCCTCGATGCCACGCAATTCGAGGTGACGCCCTGGTGGGATCTGGCGGATTTCTATCGCAAGACCGTCGATCTGTTTTCCAAGCAGGTCATGCTGGTCCGCATCCTGATCGGGGCCATCGTCGTGCTCAGCATTTCCAACACCTTGTCGATGGCGGTTGCCGAAAGGACCTCGGAAATCGGCACGTCCATGGCCTTGGGCGTCAAGCGCCGCCGCATTCTGCAGCTGTTCGTATCCGAGGGCGCGATTCTGGGTCTGGCGGGTGGCCTTCTCGGTGTCGTCCTGGCCTTGCTGCTCGGCCACCTGATCTCCACCATCGGCATTCCGATGCCACCGCCGCCCGGCATGGCCAGAGGCTACACGGGCGAGATCCTGATCTCCGCGCCCCTCGCCGCCGACGGCTTCATACTGGCGCTGGCGACGACGCTGCTCGCGAGCATTCTGCCGGCCCGCAAGGCCTCGCGGCTCAACGTGGTCGATGCGTTGCGCAAGTCGGGGTGAATGCCGTGTTCATGAAGCTCGCGATCCGGAACGTGTTCAGACAGCGCCTGCGGACCCTGGCCACGATGGTCGCCATCGTTTCTGGGGTCGCAGGCCTGATTCTCGCCGGCGGATTCGTCCGCGACATCTACGACCAGCTCGGCGAGGCCGTCATCCACTCCCAGACCGGGCACGTGCAGATCTTCATGCGCGATTACCTTTCGAAGGGGACCCGGCAACCCGATAAGTTCCTGATCCCCGATGCCGCTGCGGTCGCGACGCGGGTGGCCGGCGAGCCCGGGGTCGACAAGGTTGCCGCCCGACTCAGCTTCGCCGGCCTGCTGAGCAATGGCCGGAAGGACGTCGCGATCGTCGGAGAAGGCGTCGAAGCGGCCAAGGAAGCCGACATCGGGACCTACCTGACGATCGAATCGGGACGTGCCATTGGTGCCGACGCCTTGTTCGAGATCCTGGTCGGTCAAGGGGTCGCACAATCCCTCTCACTCGAGGTCGGTGACACCGTGACCGTACTGGCCACGACCGGCGACGGTGCGCTGAACTCCCTCGACTTCGAGCTGGTCGGGGTCTTCCAGAGCTTTTCCAAGGACTACGACGCCAGGGCGGTCCGCATTCCCTTGCAGGCCGCACAGGAACTGCTGCTGACCGACGGTGCGAATCAGATCGTCGTGCTGCTGCACCGGACCGAGGACACCGACCGAGCCCAACGACGAATCGAAGCGCAGGTCGATACGGGCATGCTCGAGGTCTACAACTGGCGGACCCTATCCGACTTCTACGACAAGACCGTGCAGATGTACGACAAGCAGTTTGGCGTGCTGGAATGGATCATTCTGCTGATGGTGCTGCTGTCGGTGGCGAACAGCGTCAACATGAGCACCTTCGAACGGCAGGCGGAACTGGGTACGATGCGTGCGCTCGGCAACAGCCCGGCCATGATCTTCAAACTGTTGATGAGCGAGGGTCTGGTGCTCGGCATCCTCGGTGCCACGCTGGGCGCGGTGCTCGGCAATCTGATCGCGGCCATCGTCTCGGCGATCGGCATTCCGATGCCGCCGCCCCCCAATGCAAATGTCGGTTACACGGCACTCATCAGAACGGGACTGGAGCCGACATTGAAGGCATGGCTGATCGGCTTTGCCGCAGCCTTCCTCGCTGCAGTCCTTCCGGCCTGGCGGTCGATCCGCAATCCGATTGTCGACGCGTTGCGGCAGGGCATCTGAATAATCGACGCAATCTGGCAGGCAGAAAGCACATGGCGCTCTTCGATCAGTTCAACCTCGGCAACGGATTCAGCCGGTATTTCCGCATCCGTCTTGCCGCCGAGCCCGAGTTGCGGAACGAGGTCTTCCGCATCCGGCACGACGTGTATTGCCGCGAACTCGGCTACGAAGCCGAACGCGACGACGGCATGGAGACCGACGAGTACGACGCCCACAGTCAGCACTGCCTGCTCGTCACGGCCAGCGAAACGCCGGCGCCGGTCGGCTGCAATCGCATCGTGCTGGCGCGCCCGACCGACCCCGACTATCCGTTGCCCTTCGAGCGCTTCTGTGAAGCCACGCTCGACCGCCGCATCATCGATCCGGCGAAGCTACCGCGCAGCAGCATTGCCGAAGTCTCCCGGCTGGCAGTCAAGTCCCAGTACCGGCGCCGCCGCAGTGACGAGCGTGCGCAGGTCGTGATCAGCGACGAAGACTACGGCTTTCGGGATCGGCCGAGGTTTCCCTACATTCCGGTAGGCCTGTATCTCGGGGCCGTGTGCCTGGCCGATCGCCAGGGCATCGAAACGCTTTTCGTCCTCACCGAACCACGCCTCGCCGCCCATTTCGGCAAACTCGGGGTGAAGATTCGCCAGATCGGCGAGCCGGTGGATCACCGGGGCCTGCGGGTTCCGTCGATGATGGATGTGCAATCCATCATCAAGGGCATGAGATGGCTGTTGCGACCGATCTGGGAAACCGTGAAGGCTCAGATCGAAGCAGGCCACGAGGAAGCAGTGGCCGGAAGCGACGGAAAGCCCGCCGCGGCCGACCGGCCTGCGACCGGCTAGCCCGGAAAATTCACGATAGGGGTCGGCGGGACGAAAATGAAAGGGCCCGCGCAAGCGCGGGCCCCGACTCGGCCTGGACGACTGCGGGCAGTTACTTCTTCAGTGCGTCGCGGATCTGCTCCAGGGTACTCGGATCGTCGATGGTGGTCAGATCGCCCGGATCGCGACCTTCCGCCAGCGCTTGGATCGAGCGCCGCAGCATCTTGCCGGAACGGGTCTTCGGCAATCCGGAAATAAAATGCACGCGTCCCGGACGGGCGATCGCGCCGAGGATGCCGTCAACCTTCTTCATGACTTCCTTCTCGAGCGCTGCCACCTTTTCCGGCGTATCCACCGAATCGGCGCTCTTGACCACCGCGAAGGCCATCGGCATCTGGCCCTTGACCTGATCGGCGACGCCGACGACTGCCACCTCGGCGATCGCCGGGTGGGCCTGGACCGCTTCTTCGATCTCGCGGGTACCGAGACGGTGGCCGGCGACATTGATGACGTCGTCCATGCGACCGAGGATGGTGTAGTAGCCCTTGTCGTCGTGGATGCCCCAGTCGGACGAAGAGTAGATCACCGGATCCTTGAACGTGCTGAAGTAGGTCGAGACGAAGCGCTCGTCCTGGCCCCAGACCGTGGACAAGCAGCCCGGCGGCAGCGGCGGCACGATGCCGACAATGCCCTTCTCGTTGGCGCCGGCCTCGGAACCGTCCTCACGGAACAGGCGCAGATCGTAGCCATAGACCGGGAAGGCGGGCGAGCCGAGCTTGATCTCGCTCTGCTCGACGCCGCGGCAGATCGCCAGGATCGGCCAACCGGTTTCGGTCTGCCAGTAGTTGT
>JAGRFZ010000198.1:288-23402 GCA_020445785.1 Rhodocyclaceae bacterium | reverse complement strand
CGATCG
The DNA here is from genome assembly GCA_020445785.1 of Rhodocyclaceae bacterium. Lineage (GTDB taxonomy): Bacteria > Pseudomonadota > Gammaproteobacteria > Burkholderiales > Rhodocyclaceae > Cognatazoarcus. Next base: position 23,396 of record JAGRFZ010000198.1, on the reverse strand, counting down.
TGCTCATGTCCACGTGCACGGCACCGGCCGAAAGGCCGGCCAGCACCCCATCGTCGCCCAGCGACACGGACTTGACGTCCGCCCCGGTGGTCACCATCGAGACCACTGCGTCGCATCCCACCGCCATCTGCCGGGGGGTGTCGTGGTACGCGGCACCGGCCGCGACCAGGGCTTCGGCCGACTCCGGGCGACGACTCCACACGTGGAGTTCATGGCCGGCGGTCAGCAGATTGTGCGCCATGGGCCGGCCCATGGCGCCGAGACCGATGAAACCGACCTTCATTTGACTTCCTCCGGATTGCCGCCCAGCCCTTCGAGCAACTTGAGCACCGCCACCGAATCCTCCTCGCCGAGGCCGCTGCCGAGCATGCCGGAGAACAATTGGGCGGCGGCGGCCGCAGCCGGCAGGGCCACGCCGACACGGTGGGCCTCGCCGAGAACGATGCGCATGTCCTTGAGATGCATCCACGCCTTGAAGCCCGGCTGGAAATTGCGATCGAGCATGCGCGCACCGTGATTCTCGAGGATGCGTCCATTGGCCAGGCCACCGGTCAGCACCTCGCGCACCGCTGCCGCATCGACGCCGCTGTGGCGTGCGAAGTTCAGCGCCTCGGCAACCGAAGCGACCCCGATGCCGGTGATGACCTGGTTGCAGGCCTTCGCCACCTGACCGGCGCCACTGCCTTCGCCGATGTGGGTGATCGACCGCCCCATCGCCTGGAACAAGGGCAGGACGTACTCGAATGCCTGCTGCGGCCCGCCGACCATGATCGTCAGAGTGCCGGCGATGGCGCCGGCCTCGCCGCCCGAAACCGGAGCATCCAGCATCTGGATGCCCGACTCGGCGAGCCGAGCCGCGATACCGGCCGCCGCGCTCGGTGCGATCGTGCTCATGTCGACGACGATCGATTCGCTGCTCGCGCCGTCGGCAAGTCCGGCCGCACCGAACACCACCTGCTCGACGTCCGGTGCGTCCGCCACCATCGTGATCACGACCGGCGCCCGACGCGCCACCTCGCGGGCATCGGCGCAAGCCGTGGCGCCGGCATCGGCCAAGGGCTGCACCGACTCGGCCCGACGACTCCAGACGAACACCTGGTGCCCCGCCTTGAGAAGATTGAGGGCCATCGGTCGGCCCATCAGCCCGAGACCCACGAACCCGACTTTCATCGGCAGTTTCCCTGTCCATTGCGCATACATGGATTGTAGCGGCTCGCTCCGATAAAGTAGGCGGAAGCCGTCGCCCGGCCTATCCGAAAGTCGGCATCGGCACATCCCTGCCGGCCCCACAGCCAGGAAACCGTTTCATGCGCTTTGCCCCATTCGTCAAGGAAATCGGACGCGGCGCCAAGGGCGCCCGCTCCCTCGACCGGTCCCGTGCCTGCGAACTGTTCGCCGCCATGCTCGACGGCGAGGTCGGCGAACTCGAACTCGGCGCGGTATTGATCGCGCTGCGCATCAAGAGCGAATCCCTCGACGAGCTGCTCGGATTCGCCGATGCGATGTCCGCGCGGACGGCCCAGGTTGTCATCCCCGAAGGGCCGCGCTGCGTTGTGCTGCCAGCCTACAATGGGGCTCGCCGCCAGCCCAACCTGATGCCGCTGCTCGCCCTGCTGCTGCAGCGCCATGGGGTGCCGGTGCTGATCCAGGGCCGCCACGACTTCGATGCGCGGGTCGACCCCTTCGCCTTGCTCGACGTCCTCGGCATCCGCCGCGCCACGGATGTCGGCGAGGCCGCACACCAGCTCGCCCGCGGCGGCATCACCGCGCTCGGTCTGGAATCCCTGCTGCCGGGCCTAGCCCGTCTGCTGGCAACTCGCCTGCGGCTGGGCGTGCGCAGTGCCGGCCATACCATGGCCAAGCTGCTCGACCCCTGCATCGGTCGCAGCGTTCGCGTGGTGGCGGTCACCCATCCCGAATATCTGACGCGGATGGAGGAATTCCTTTGCGCCAGTGGCGGTCACGCGCAATTGCTCCGAGGCACCGAGGGGGAAGCCTATGCCAATCCCCGACGCCTGCCACGCCTGGTCGCCTACGCCGACGGTCGGCAGTTCGTCCAGGCCGAGGGGGAAAGTGGCGGAGCGCCGCCGCTGGCGGAACTGCCGGAGCATTTCGATGCCGAACGCAACGCAGAAACCATCCGACGGATGCTCGCAGGCGGGTTGCCGGTGCCCGAACCGGTAGCCTTCCAGGCTGCCGCGCTGGCCCGACTGGCACACGGGATCTAGACGCGGCGAATGGCGCTGCCGCTACAATTCCGCCCTTCCCGAATCCACCCGAGATCCCAAGTGCAAGCCATTGTCCGCATCCTCGAGCACCGACGCCTGCCGTTCCTGCTGCTGTTTGCCACCTGCACGTCGCTGCTCGCCTTCGGTCTGTATCTGCAATACGTCAAGGGCCAGGAACCGTGCCCGATGTGCATCATGCAGCGCTATGCCTTCGTCGGTGTCGCGATCATTGCGCTGATCGCCGGCATTCACGGTGCCGGCGGCACCGGTCGGCGGATCTACGGCCTGTTGCTGGCGCTGGCGGCACTCGCGGGCGGTGGCGTGGCCGCGCGCCAGAGCTGGATTCAAGTCTATCCACCGGAAATCTCCGAATGCGGACCGGGCCTGGAGTACCTGCTCGACAGCTTCCCGCTCGCCGATGCGCTGCCGATGATCTTCCAGGGTGCGGGCGACTGCACCGAGCGCGCATGGACCTTTCTCGGCCTGTCGATCGCCAACTGGTCGCTGGTCAGCTTTCTCGCGGTCACCGCATTCGCGACCTGGCTGCTGTTGGCCCGACGACGCGCCTGACGGCCGAGCACGAGAGGCGCTTCAGCCGATGACCTCGACGATCTCGACACCCATCGCATACGCGCCATCTCCCATTGGATGGCAACGGCGCACACACGCGCGCACATGCAAAGGCGCAATCCCCTGCGGACCGCCCGGCGATGCCACCTCGACCCGCAGCTGCTCGCCTTCGCGCGGCACATAGGCACTGATCAGAGTCATTCCCCCCACGCCCAGATCCGTGCATCGCGCCGCGAACGGCCGCACCTCTCCGGGTACATGTACGCTGGCTTCGATGCCTCCGAGCGGAACCCTTCGGTTGCGTCTGCGTTCGGTGGCGGCGTCGTTTCGATCCATTCTCACTCCTGATTCGATCCGTCCGCAACGGGCTACAGCGCGGGCTCGGTCGATTCCGACCACGGCACGCAGGTCAGCAGCAACATCGAGACGTCGTCGTGGTGGGCCTCGCCTTCCAGATGCGCTTCGAGTGCCTGCTGGACAGCCGCGACCCGCTGCTCCGGTTTGGATACCACCAGGGTCTGCTCCAGGCACTCGGGACCGAATTCCTCCCCGTCCGAGCGATGCGCCTCGATCAAGCCGTCCGAATAGGCCAGGATCTGCTGGCCGGGTTCGACCTGAAAGCTCTCGGTGCGCGCGGTATCCTCATCGCTGTCGGTGATCCCGAGCGGGACGTGGTCGGAGGCGAAGCGCCGGGCGATGTTGCCATCGTGCTCCAGCACCAGCACCTCGGGCACACCGCCGACCCACAATTCGACCTCGCTCGCGTCGGCCGACAGGCAGAACAGCGCGGCGCCGACGAAACGCCCCACCGGCAGCGCACCACGCAACTGCGCATTGATCGCGGTAACCAGGTAAGCGAGGCTGACGTCTCGGGCGACCTCGGTATAGAAGAGCGACAGGACCGGCAACACGCTGATCGCCGCGGCGAGGCCGTGCCCAGTGGCGTCGGCCAGCATGGCGAAGGTCCGGCCGCCGGGGGAGCGTGCCAACATGATGAGGTCGCCGGAGAAGCGCGTCGTGGCCGAAACCGAATACTGCACGCGTGGGTCCTTCAACCAGTCGGCATGAATCTGGCGCTCCATGATCGTGCGAGCCAGTTCCTGCTCACGCTCCTGCTCCGCGTACAGGCGCTCCAGCCGCGCCCGCGTCTCGGCCCGTTCACGGGCCTGGCGCTCGCGCTCGGTGACGTCACGCATGACACCGACGAACAGATGGCGATCCGGCAGCTGGATGTCGGTCACCCCGAGTTCGAGCGGGAACAGCGCACCGCTCTTGCGTCGGCCGATCACCTGGCGGATCTTTCCGACCATGCGGGCGACGCCCGATTCGAGATAGCGCAGGATGTAGCCGTCGTGGGCCGACTGGTGCGGTTCGGGCATCAGCATCGCCACGTTCTGGCCGATCAGTTCGGCCGGCGTGTAGCCGAACTGGGCGCAGGCGGCACGATTGCACGAATGCATGACGCCATGCTCGTCGATCGTGATCAGGCCGTCGATGACCGCATCGGAGATCGCGCGGATCTGCTCGAGGGATTCCACCACCGCGCGCTGCATCATCAGTTGGCGCGACACGGTTCGCATCTTGGCGGCAAAGACCGCGAAGGAAATCGGCTTGACCAGGTAGTCGTCCGCGCCGGCATCCAGCCCCGCCGCGATGTCGGAGTCGTTGGACAATGCCGAAAGCATCACCACCGGCACCCAGTTGCCCTCCTGCAGACGGCGGATGCTGCGGGTCGCCTCGAAGCCGTCCATGACCGGCATCATGACGTCCATCAGGACCATGTCGGGCTTTTCGGCCTGGAACTGGGCGACCGCTTGCTTGCCGTCCGCAGCCATGATCGCAGTGAAGCCGAGTTTCCTCAGAAACACTTCGAGCATGCCCCGGTTCGACGCGGTATCGTCTGCGACCAGCACCTTGAGGTTCTTCGCCTGGGGAAACTTTTCGTTGTCCAGCGGCGTATCCAATGGCCGATCTCCTCGACCGACGGGGCGAGAAGCCGGAGCGGACTCGGCGCTGGGCCCGGCCGCAGGTCGCACAATGCCCGGGTGTGCAGCCTTCATGCCGGCTCCCCATTGGCGATCGCGCGTACGCGGTTGCCGCTGCCCTCGTAGCTCAGGCTGGCGAACGCGAGCTGCCTGGCCAGGGCGATGCCCCGGCCATTGGGGGCGAAGGCCCGTTCGGGATCGAGTTCCAGAAATTCGTGCCAGTCGAATCCATGGCCCTGGTCCTCGATCACGAACTCCCATTCGTGCGCACGGCGCTCGATCGTGACGGTCACGTTGCGATCCCTGTATTCGGGCAGCCCGAGGCGACGCTCCACCTCCTCGTGCCAGCGATCCTGCTCCTTGAGTCGCGATTTCTCCGAAAAACTGATCTCGAGATTACCGTGCTCAATGGCATTGATCATCAGTTCCGACAGGCCCATGGCACCGAGTTGCGGTTCCGGGAAAAGATTGCTGAGCAGTGCGGCAAGATGTTGTGCGTCTTCGAGGGTGCGGATCTTGAAGCAGGCAGACTCGGCCAGCAAGATCACCCGTGCCTGGATGTCGGCGCCCTGGGCGGCAGCACGTCGTTGACTGGCATCGTCGAGCGCGGCGCGAACGATGGTCTGCAGTGCTTCGAGTTCGAACGGCTTGGTCAGATAGTAGTGGGCGCCGGCCTGGAGCCCTTCCCGCACCTGGTCCGGCGAAGCCGCCGCCGTCTGCATGATGACCGGCACGTCGGACAATCGCTTGTCGGCCTTGATGCGCCGCAGCACCTCGATGCCGTCGATCCCGCGCATCATCCGGTCCAGTACCACCAGGTCGTAGTGACTGCCGGGCTCACTGAGCATCTCCCACGCCAGCTCGCCGCTGTCGGCGGTTACCAGCCGGTATTCGGGATCGTCCAACGTTTCCATTATGATGTCGAGATTGAACGGCTCGTCATCGACCACCAAGATCTGCATCTCACTCACTTCAAGTCCCTTGTTCGACGGCCGTGGCGGCATGCTCGAGCGGCAGCATCAACTCGAACCGGGCCCCGCCCCTTGCCTCGTTGCTCGCGAAGATGACGCCACCCTGGGCCTCGACGATTTCCCGCGAGATCGCGAGCCCGAGGCCGGTACCGCCAGCACCGCATTTCGTCTCCGAACTCTGCACGAACTTCTCGAAGATCAATTCGAGCTCGTCGTGGGGAATTCCGACTCCATTGTCCACTACGACCAAACGCGCGAAATGTGTAGCCCCGATCGTGTCGCCTCGATGGCTGCAGGAACGCTCGACACAGTCGAGGGTGATCCGGATGCGACCGCCGGCCGGGGTGAAACGGGCTGCGTTCGAGAGCAGATTGCGCACCACCTGCCCGGTTCGCATGGGGTCGCAGCGGATCGGGAGAGGCGGCGCCCGGTCCAGGTCGGCGTCGAGTTCATGGGACGACAGCAACACGCCGTATTCGTCGAGCGCATCGGCGACGATCTCCGCCAGGTCGTGGGAACTGAATTGCAGCATCATCCGACCCGACTCGAGCTTTGCCAGGTCGAGCAGGTCGTTGAGCAGGTCGAGCAGCCGCTCGCCGCTTTGCCGCACCCGGCGGAAATATTCGAGCAGCTTCTCTTGCGGCAGCCGATCGATGCGGCTCTCGCCGAGCCGGGCATAGCTCAGGATCGCATGCATCGGCGTCCGCAGCTCGTGGGACATGTTGGCGAGAAAACTGGTCTTGGCCACGTTGGCCGCCTCGGCGGCATCCTTGGCGGCCCGCAGGTCGCGGGTCTGCTCACGCACCATGTCGGACAGTTCGTCCCGGTGGCGCCGCAGTTCCTCCTCGGCCTGCTTCAGTGCCGAAACATCGGTCGCGCTGCCGATGAACCCGAGCAGCGAGCCGTCGAGATCCAGGATCGGATCTGCGGTCGCCATCATCCAACGGTAGTCGCCGTCGCGGTGGCGCAAGCGGAATTCGATGCCGAAGGCGCGCTGCGATTCGATGCCCTGGTGCTCGGCGACTGCGCACCGAACCCGATCCTCGGGATGGACCGACTCCAGCCATCCCGCACCAAGCCCGTCGATCAGCTCGGTTCCGGTGAATTCCAGCCAGGTGCGGTTGAGGTAAGTGACCCGGGCGTCCGCGGCCAGCATGCGGATCAGCACCGGCGCCGAATCGGCCAGCCGCCGGAATCGTTCCTCCGACTCGCGCAGGGCCGCCGAAGCGCGACGTTGATCGGTGATGTCGGCATGGGTCCCGATGACACGAAGCGGTCTTCCGTCGGTATCGCGCTCGACCACCCGCCCCCGATCCAGCACCCAGATGTAGCCGCCATCCCGATGCAGCATGCGGTGTTCGGTTCGATAGACCTCGGCGTGTCCCTCCAGGTGGTCCTGCACCGCATGGGCGACCAGGGTCCGGTCATCCGGGTGGATGCGCGTTCGCCATTCGTCCAGCGAAGCGCCGATCTCGCCATGGCGGTATCCGAGCATCTCGCACCAACGCGGCGAGTAATAGACTTCGTCACGCCCCACGTCCCAGTCCCAGAGGCCGTCACCCGAACCTTCCAGCGCGAATTGCCAACGCGCCTCGCTGCTGCGCAAGGCCTCTTCGCTGCGGCGTCGCTGCGACGTGTCGCGCGCCACCCCGAGCACGCCGCAGACCATCCCGGCCCCGTCGCGCACCGCCACCGTGAGCGTTTCCGCGTGCCACTCGCTGCCGTCCGGAAAGCACAGCGACTCCTCCTGCAGGTGCGGCACCAACGATCCTTCCGCGGCCAGATCCGCGGCACGGAAGCGGTCCGCCATGGCCGGGGTGAAGCACTCGTGATCGGAACAGCCGAGCAGCTTGCGCGCGCGGCCCCCGGCCAGCCTTTCGAAGGCCGGATTGCAGTAGCGGTAGCGGCCCTGCCGGTCCTTGAACCACACCATGTCCGGCATCGCCGCGACCAGTGCATTGAGCAGGCCTTCTTTCTCTTCGAGTTGGCGCTCGGCCGCCCGTTGCACCGTGATCGTACGGATCACCAGCAGGGCACCGCCGTCGGTGCTCGGAACAATGTGCGCGTCGAAGGACTGCAGGGTGCCGCCGCCGTCCGCGACCGCAAACTCACGCCGCAGCCCGCTGCCGTCCGCGAGCGTCGCGTGGACCGCCTCGAGCAGGATCGCGGCGGCCTCGGCGGGCAGCAACTGGGCCAGGGAAGCGCCCTCCAACCGTCCGCCGGCGAAGACATCCGCGCTGGCGTCGGGCGCCAGTCGGCCCCAGCGCACCAGCGAGTCGGCGCCGAGCTCCAGCAAGGTGTCCGGGCAGGCCTGCAGCAGCACCTCACGCGCGCCTTCCGATGTGCGCAAAGCAGCTTCCGCGTCCCGTGCCGGGCTCACATCCTCGAGGCTGAGCCACCAGCCTTCGTCCGCCGCGGCCTGGGGCAGTCGTACCAGGCCGAGGCGTGTCCGGCGAGACTCCCCGCCGGTGCCACAAAGGTCGAACTCGATGCGCCCCGAATCGCCTCCGTCGCGACACAGTGCGGCCGCCAGCTTCGTCGCCTCCGACACGATCGCCCCGAGGCCCGCGCCGGAATCCGCAGCAGCGGACGCCGCGTTCTGCCTGCTCATGGCACGAAAACCGCGGTTGCAGAACAGGATGCGCCACTTTGCATCGAACAGTGCGATGCCCAGGGGCAAGGCCTCCAGCAAGGACTCGAACCATTGCCGCGACGATTCGAGATCGTCGATCCGCCGCCGCGTTGCCGAGATGTCGTGGATGATGCTCAGGGTCGCCGCTTCGCCATGCGTCGCCTCGATCGGCAACTGCTCGATCGACCAGCAGCGGCGGCGCTCGTCGGCATCGACCAGACTCACTTCGCGGCTGCCGCCGGCACCGCCGGCGATCACGCAGGACTCACCGGACGCGATCGCCTGGGCCAACTCGTCCGCACCGGACCGTGCCCGCCCCGGTCGGGCCAAGGCCAGCACACCGGGCAGCGCCATCGCCGCACGGTTGCAGACCTGGTAGCCCTGATCCGAAGTGCGCACCGTCACCGCGAAGGGCAAGGCGTCGACGACGCGGGTAAGAAGCTGCCGTGACTGTTCGGCCGAGGCCTCCCGTCGGCGCAGATCGGATACGTCGGAGACCGCACCGACGATCCGCGTGACTCGCCCACAGCGCGAACGCTCGACCTTGCCACGAATGCGCAGCCGGGAATCGACCTGGGCACGCGGATGTCCGCCGGCTTCCACATCGAGCGCGATGTCCGCCTCGAGCATTCCTCTCAGGGAGGCGAGCAGGGCGCGCCGGCCGGGCGCATCGAGCGCACGAAGGATCGCGCGGGACGTGGCCGAACCCGCCCACCCCAAATCCTCCAAGAGTTTTCGCGCCCGGTGGTTCAGGTGGAGTTCGGCGCGATCGGGCGCCCACTCCCATACCCCCTCTCGGGTCGCCTCCAGCGCCAGTGCGAGCCGCGTCTCGCCATGCCGCAGCTCGCCGTCGATGCGTGTCTCGATCTGCAGCGCCTTGCGGCGACCGTTGCCGACGACATAGACCAGCCACGCGATCAGCGCACTCAGACCGACGCCGAAGATCGCGATCGGCGACGACAGACCAGCGGGCGCATGCACCGGCGGCCCGTGCAAGACCAAATGGTAGTTCCTGCCGCCCAGCGTCAGCGACCGCTCGCTGCCGGCGATGCGCGGCCAGTCGCCGGCCGCGTCGAAGACGGCCACCGACACCGGCGATGTGGTGTCGAGCAGACGCAGGCCATCGGCAAGCCCGCCGGAGGCCAGCACGCCACCGAAGTCCACCGCGACGAACGCCTGCCCCGATCCGCTCTGCCCCGGTCCATCGCCACCCGATTCCGCCATCGGCATCAGCAGCAGTGCCTCCAGCTTGTTCGCTGGGGCCGTCGCGAACAAACGCACCGGCGCACTGAGTGCCGGTTCGTCGAATTCGGAGGCCCGCCGCGCGGCCGCCTCGATCTGCGGCAACTCACCCAGGCCGCTGACCGCCGTCGGCTGCTCGTTCAGGGGACCGGCCGACAGCCGGCGCAGCGCGAGGCCGCCGTAGCGATCCTCGTGCAGCAGGCCGACCGCGAGGACGCCGTCCCGGGGCGACAATTCACGACCGGCGCGATCGACGTAGCGCTGCCAGCGCGCGGCGTCGGCATCGGCGCCGTTGCTGGCGAAGGCGGTGATGGCGTACAGGAACTGCCGGTAGGCGGCGAAACGCGCGACCAGGTGCGCCGCGATCCGCCCGCTGGCCTCGGCGGCCTGACGTCGCGCCTCGACTTCTTCGATGGCGGCAAGACGCGCGGTGGCACCGAGCACCAGGGCCACGCACAGCACGAAGATCGCCAACGCCGTGAGCTGCGGGCCGAAGGCACCGGCAGCGACGCCATCGCCCGCCTGACCAGGTGCTAGCGGCGGGACGGCACGGCCATAGGGACCCTGAAGGAGAGCGCGCATTCACGCCTTAACGGCGTGGCCACGCTCAAGTTGAGCCCTGTGGCCATCCGGCGTCCGGATGCCCGCGAGGCGCCCGCAGACGCCATGCCCACGGCCTCAGGCGCAGCTGACCGTATCCTTGACGCCGAGCTTACGGAGGAATATTTCGAGGGGACAGAAGCGGGTGAATCCACTCTGGAAGAGATTGGCGCCGACGAAGGCCGTAAACCACAGGAAGTTGCTGTTGACGAACAGCGGCGAACCCTCGACGCCGAGCCCCAGCGAGATCAGTACGAAGGCGCCGGCGAAGATGCGTACGAACTGGTTGACGGTGAGATTCATGAGCTTTCTCCTTCGGGTTCGGGATGCGCTTCGCGCCCGTGGCGAGCGGCATAGTAGAGAACCGGGATGACCACCAGGGTCAGCACGGTGGAGACGAAGATGCCGAAGATCAGGCTGATCGCCAGTCCGTTGAAGATCGGATCGTCGAGAATGAACAGGGCCCCGATCATCGCTGCCAGTGCGGTCAGCCCGATCGGCTTGGCGCGAACGCTGGCCGCCCGGATCACCGCCTCGGCGAAGTCGACACCCTGGCCACGCTGGTGATTGATGAAATCGACCAGCAGAATCGAATTGCGCACGATGATGCCGGCCAGAGCGATCATGCCGATCATCGAGGTGGCGGTGAAATGCGACCCCAGCAGCGCGTGGCCCGGCATCACGCCGATCACCGTCAGCGGGATCGGCGCCATGATGATCAGCGGCACCAGATAACTCTTGAACTGGGCCACCACCAGCAGGTAGATCAGCACCAGGCCGACCGCGTAGGCGATACCCATGTCACGGAAGGTTTCGTACGTGACCTGCCACTCGCCGTCCCACTTGATGCTGTAGCCGGCGTACGGGTCGCCCGGCTGCGAGATGAAGTACTCGTCGATCGCGCCGGTCAGTCCCGGGCCATCGAGGGCCATGCCCACGATCTCCCCACGCATGTCGAACATGCCGTAGAGGGGTGAATCCAGTACCCCGCCCATGTCGCCGGTGACATACACGACCGGCAACAGATCCTTATGGTAGATCACCTGTTCACGCTGGCTCGGCCGCTCCTGCACGACCTCCGAGATCGGCACCAGATGGCCGTCGCGGGCGCGCACCCGCATCGCCAGCAGTTCCTCGAGCCGCGACTGCCGACTGGTCGGCAACTGCACCCGCACCGGAATCTCGTACTTGTTGTCGCTGCCGTGTACCGGCGTCACGGACTCGCCCGCCAGCCCCATGCGCAGCACCTCGACGACATCGGCCTGGGCGACGCCGATCAATGCGGCCCGGGCCTGATCCACCCGCAGCACCAGCTTGGGCGCAAGCTCGTCGATCGAATCATCGACCGCGATGATGTCGGGCGTATTCTCGAAGACCTCGCGGATCTTCTTCGCCACCGCGATCTGGCCCTGGTAGTCCGGTCCGTACACCTCGGCGACGATCGGGGCCATCACCGGAGGCCCGGGCGGAACCTCGACCACCCGGGCGTTGCCGCCGTACCCACGCGCAATCTCGGCGATGCGATCGCGCACCGCAACGGCGATCTCGTGGCTGGATCGCTCGCGATGCTGCTTGTCCGCCAGATTGACCTGGATGTCGCCCAATTCCGGCGCGGCACGCAGGTAGTACTGGCGCACCAGGCCGTTGAAGTTGATCGGGCTCGCGGTGCCGGCATAGGTCTGGTAGTCGGTGACTTCCGGCACCGCCGCCAGATAGGCGCCGATCTCCTGCAGCACGCGCTGGGTCTGCTCCACCGGCGTGCCGACCGGCATGTCCAGCACGACCTGGAACTCGCTCTTGTTGTCGAGCGGCAGCATTTTGAGAGCCACCAGCTTGACCACCGCGAGCGACACCGACGCCGCGATCAGGCCGAGGATCATCAACCACAACAGACCACGATGACGACCGCCACGACGACGATCGAGCAACGGCGCCATGATGCGACGGAACACCCGGTCCAGAGTGGCGGTGACGCGGTCCCCGCCATCGCTATGCACGGGTGTCTTCCTGAGCATCAGCTGGGCCAGCCAGGGCGTGACGACGAAGGCGACCGCCAGCGAGATGAACATGCCCATCGACGAATTGATCGGGATCGGGCTCATATAGGGCCCCATCAGGCCGCTGACGAAGGCCATCGGCAGCAAGGCCGCAATCACCGTGAAGGTCGCGAGGATGGTCGGCCCGCCGACCTCGTCGACCGCGCCGGGGATCAGTTGCCAGAGCGGCTTGGTCGGTTCGAGCACATGGTGGCGGTGGATGTTTTCGACCACCACGATGGCGTCGTCGACAAGGATGCCGATCGAGAAGATCAGCGCGAACAGGCTGACCCGGTTCAGCGTGAAGCCCCAGGCCCACGATGCGAACAGGGTCGCCGCGAGGGTCAGCGCCACCGCCAGACCGACGATCAGTGCCTCGCGCCAGCCCAGCGTCAGCAATACCAGCGCCACCACGGCCGAAGTCGCGAAGACGAGCTTGCCGATGAGCTTTTCCGCCTTGTCCGAAGCGGTCTGGCCATAGTTGCGCGTGACCGTCATCTCGATCCCTTCCGGGATCACCGTGTTGCGGAGGGACTCGGCGCGGGCGATCACCGCATCGGCCACGTCGGAGGCGTTGGCTCCCGGCTTCTTCGACACCGACAGGGTCACCGCGGGGAACAGTCCGTCGGCCTCGACACCGCGCTGGGTGGCCGCGCTGCCGGTGCCGAACCAGACGTACTGGCGATTCTCGCCGGGCCCATCGCCGACTTCGGCGACATCCTGCATGAATACCGGCTTGCCCTGATTGGTGCCGACCACCAGACGACGGACATCGTCGGCCGATTCCAGGTAGGTGCCGGTCTGTACCAGCACCTCGCGGTTGTCGGCAGTGAGGCTGCCGGCCGGCAGCGACGCATTGGAAATCTGCAGCGCCGCCTTGAGATCCTGGGCGGTGACGCCGTAGGCATTCATCCGCTCGGTCATCATCTCGACCTTGACGACGTGGCCCGGGCCACCGATCGTCGTCACGTCGCGGGTACCGTCGATGCGCTTGATCTCGACTTCGATCGCCCGCGACACCTGTTGCAGTTCGAAGCCCGACCGGGCCGAATCCTCGGTCCAGAAGGTGAGCGCGACGATCGGCACGTCGTCGATGCCCTTGGGCTTGACCACGGGCTGCATCACGCCGAGCTGGGGCGACAACCAATCGCGATGGGAATCGATGGTGTCGTACAGGCGCACCAGCGCGTCGTTGTTCTTGACGCCCACCTCGAATTGCACGGTGATCACCGACATGCCGGGGCGGGACACCGAATAGACGTGCTCGACGCCGGCAATCCGGGAAAGTACCTGTTCCCCCGGGCGCGACACCAAGGCTTCGACGTCGCGCGCCGACGCGCCGGGGAAGGGCACCAACACGTTGGCCATCGTCACGTCGATCTGGGGCTCTTCCTCCTTCGGCGTGATCAGGGTCGCGAAGACGCCCATCAGCATCAGCACCAGCGCCAGCAGCGGCGTCAGCGCGTTGCGCTGGAAGGCCGCGCTGATGCGGCCGGAAATCCCCATCCGGTCGGGTTGCGCGCTCATCCCGGGCCTCTAGCGGGCGGCGCCGCGCTTGACCGCGATGCCGGCCTTGACCGCATCGGTGGCGACCGACTCGGCTGGCGCAAGCCCGGCCAGCACTTCGATGCGGCCATCGGACAAGGCCTCGCCAAGCCGAACCTGGCGCAGCACGAAGCCGCCATCGGCCTGCTGCACATAGACACCGGTGATCTCGCCGCGTCGCACGATGGCCTCCGGCGGCACCCCGATCCGGCTCTGCTCACCCGTCGCAAAATGGACGCGGGCAAAAGTGCCCGGCAGCACGCCGGCGTATTCGGCCGGCAATCCGACCCGAGCCTGCACCGTATGGGTACGCGGGTCGGCGGTGGGTATCAATTCGACGTGCTCGGACTCGACCCAGCGGCCACTGTCCGGAAACTCCACCCGCGCACTCAGCGGACCGCGCCGCAGCGCCTCCAGGCGCGACTGGGGCAGATCGGCAACCACACGCATTTCGGTCGGATCGTAGATCGTCAGCAGTGCGCGGCCCGGCTGTGCCATCTCGCCGGGCTGGGCGTCGCGGCGGGCAACGATGCCGTCCATCGGCGCTGCCAGGCTGGCGAACCCGCGCGCGACCGTGGCCTGGCCGCGTCCCGCCTCGGCCGCACGCAGCGCCGCCTCCGCCGCCCGCAGCGAGGCCTCCGCCTGATCCAGCGCCGCTTGGCTGACGAACTTCTGCTCGAACAGACCCTGGGTACGCTCGTACTGGGCACGGGCATTGATGGCGTTGGCGCGGGCCTGCTCGACCTGGGCCTGGGCGCCCGCCACCGCCTGAGTCGCCGCTGCCGCATCGATGCGGATCACCAGATCGCCGCGCTTGACGCGATCTCCGGCGTCAACCGTCATTTCCAGGATTCGCCCCTGGGTCTGGGCCGCCAGGGTCGCGCTGCGCACGGCCTCGACCACACCCTCGGCTGGATAGGAAGCCAGCACCGGACTGGAATCCACCCGCACCGCCGCGGGAGCCTCAGCGCTCGCCGCGCAAGGCAGGATGGCCACCATCAAAAAGGCAAGAAGTCGTCTCATGTATATCAGTATATTCTGATACACCGCCTGGTCAACTCCAGACCGACCCTCGGTGACCTGAGTCACACCGATCCGCCCGTGGCGGCGCGCAGGGCCACCGCCTCGACCTCATTGCCGCAGCCCAGGTAATTCAGCGACTCGAAACACGACGATCGCGCCAGTGCGATACCCCGGCCATTCGGCGCATCGGCCCGGCTCCGGTCGAAATCCAGCCAGGGTCGCCAGTCGAACCCGGCGCCTTCGTCGCGAATGCGAAAGCACACGACGTCGGCGCAGCGGGCCACCGAGACCCGCACGCCCTGGTCGCCGACGCCCCGGGCAGCGAGCCGCCGATCGCGCTCCCGCGTGAAATCGCCGCGCACCAGCCCGGCCCGCTTTTCGGCGAAGCCGATCGCCAGATTGCCATGCTCGATGCCGTTGGTGATCAATTCGGCGAGTCCGGCCGCTACCATCGCGGGGCGTGCGCAGCCGCCCGCCAGCCGACTCGCCAGCGGCCACACCTCCTGCAGTCGACACACCCGGTGTTCCGTTTCAGCCATCGCCCGCCGCCAGTTCGGTCAGCGCGAACTCGCCCATCGCCGCCAGCACGCGGTCATCCTCACCGACCGCCTTGGCCAGGATCAGGCTGCAGTCCGGGTGGCGCCGCGCAGCTGCCGCCACCTGCTGCGGAACATCGCGCTTGAGATGCCCCCCCTGGGCGAGAAACACCGGCACCACCAGAATCCGGCGGACGCCTTCGGCCACCAGTTCATCCACGGCCGCATCGAGGTCCGGTGTCATGAATTCCAGGAAGGCGGGGCGGGCACGAACGGCCGGCGCACGCGATTCGAGCAGCGCGGCCAGGCGTCGCACCGGACCCGCCCATTCCGGGTCGCGCGCGCCGTGGGCAAACAGTACGATAGCCTCTGTCATCGATTCGTCGTTCCGGTTTCGGCAAGTGCCAATGAAATTCTTCTTCAGCCTGATTCTGATCTGCCTCGTGAGCGCGGCGCAAGCGGCGGACGCCCCCGCCGCCCATCCGGGCGGCGTCCTGCGCCTCGACCTCGGCCCGGCCGATGTGCCGCAACCGACCGTCCGCTTTCAGGGGCGGCGTGTGCTGGTGCTCGAGACCAGCGCGCGCTGGCAGGCGCTGATCGGCATCCCGCTCGACGCCGAGCCCGGTTGGCTCAGCGCCGAGATCACCAACGTCCGGGGGCAGCAACGCGAGCAGCCCTTGGTGGTCGAGGCACGCGACTATCCGGTCCAGCATCTGCGCGTGAAGAATCGCCGCCATGTCGATCCGGACCCCGAGGATCTGGCGCGCTGGGCGCGCGAACGCGCGGAACAGGACGCCGCCAAGCGCGCTTGGCGCGAACCCGCGCCGGCCGGCGCCGTGTTGCGCCTACCGGTCGAAGGCCGGCGCTCCAGCGCCTTCGGGCTGCGCCGCACCTTCAACGGCAAACCCCGCCGCCCCCACAGCGGGCTCGATCTGGCCGTGCCGACCGGCACGCCGGTCGGCGCCCCCGCCGCCGGCCGGATCTCTCTCACCGGCGACTATTTCTTCAATGGCCGCACCGTCTTCGTCGATCACGGCCATGGCCTGATCAGCATGCTCTGCCACTTGTCACGCATCGACGTCGCGGTCGGCGATCGGGTCGCCGCCGGTGACATCGTCGGACGTGCGGGCGCCACCGGACGCGCGACAGGTCCCCACGTGCATTGGAGCGTGTTCCTCAACGGCACGTCGGTGGACCCTGACGCGCTGGTTCCGGAAGGCTCCTGAAACCAGCCCACTGGCCTGGCGCTCACGCCCGCTCGGCAATCAACCGGTTCATCGCCCATCCGGCCGCCTGCAGACCGAAGGCCGCCGTGACCGCCACACTCGAACCGTATCCCGCGCAGCTGAGCCCGGCACCGGCGGCCGGCGTACACGCAGCGGTCGCGGCGGTCGGCGGCTCGCTCGAAAACACCGCATCGACGCCGAAGCGGCGCCGGCAGTCGCGCGGATAGCCGTGTTCGCGCCGCAGACGGGCCCGCAGTCGCGACAACAGGGGATCCTGGACGGTGCGGGCGAGGTCGGCGAGTTGGATCCGGCCCGGGTCACGTTTTCCCCCCGCCCCCCCGCACACCAACAGCGGCACGCCGAGCCGGCGGCAGCTCAGCACCAAGGCCAGCTTGGCGCCCATCTGGTCGACCGCGTCGATCACCGCGTCGCAGCCACGAACCAAATCCTCGGCGTTCTCCGGCCCGAGGAAATCGTCCACCGCCTCGACCCGGTTCGTCGGGTCGATGGCGGCGATCCGCGCCGCCATCGCTGCCACCTTGGCCATACCCAGGGTCGGTTCGAGGGCATGGACCTGCCGGTTGATGTTGGATTCGGCGACGTGGTCGAGGTCGACCAGTCGCAGATGGCCGACACCACTGCGTGCCAGTGCCTCCGCCGCCCAGGATCCGACGCCGCCGATACCGATCACGGCGATCCGCGCCGAGCGGAGGCGGGCCAGTCCGTCCGCGCCGTACAAGCGCGCGATGCCGGCAAAGCGCCGCTCGGTCTCGCCATCCATGCCTGCGTCGTCGGTCATCGGCCACCCTTCCGTCGAACCGGCTCCGATGGTCGTGCGCGGCGCCGTTGGATGCAAGCACTCACACGGCTGCCGGCTGGCGGCTTGCCAGCCACACCGCCAGCCCCTGGGCGTTGAGCGCGAGATCCATCGCCATCAAGGCTGCGAGTTGGGCCGCCGGCAAGGTCCACCCCTGGCGCTCGGCCTCTCGCTGCAGCAACCCCCGCAGGCCGACTTCGATGGCCGTCGTCAGGGCCTCGCCTTCGCCCTCTGCCGCCTCCGCGATGCGCACATGCTCGTCGATCAGGCGGTGCAGGTCGGCGGCCAGCCTGGGCACGTCGTCGACCCGGCTGAAGTGGGTCAGATACATCGCAACGGGGCGACGGGCCAGCATGCGGTCGATGGAGGCGTGCATCGCCTGCGGATCGAACTGCACCGGCGTCGTGGTCGGCCAGATCGAGGCCCGCCCGTCCACGTCGAGCTCCCGGTAGGACAGGCCGAAGGTGTCACCCGTGAAGAAGGACTGGGCCGAGCGATCGAAGTAGCAGACATGGTGGCGGGCGTGGCCGGGGGTGTCGAGCACCTCGATGGTTCGCGCCCCGAGCGGCAACTCGAGCCCGTCGTCGGCCGCGACGATGCGCTCCGCCGGCACCGGCACCAGTTCGCCGTACAACCGGGTCGCCTGCGCCTCGCCATAGACCGCCACGGTACCGGCCCACAGCTTGGCGGGATCGGCCATGTGGCGGACCCCGCGCGGATGAACCACGAGCCGGGCTGTCGGCAAGCGCGCCATCAGCGCCCCAGCGCCACCGGCATGGTCGAGATGGATATGGGTCAGCAGCAGATAATCGACCGCTTCGACGCTGCGGCCGAGTTCGGCCAGCGCCGCCAAGACCCGCGGCACGGAAGCATTGCTGGCAGTGTCGACGATGGCCACGCGACCAGCGTCTTCGATCAGGTGAATGGCATCGAGCATCGGCCGGCCGTAGCCCGAGTCGAAGGCGTGGATGCCGTCGGCGAAGTGGGTGAGCATAGTAGTATCCGGAACTCTTGTCGGGGTCACCCGATTCTAATTGCGGCGGCGCAGCATTCCAAGCCTCGCGTGCGCCCCAGAGGAGGACCGCCCGTGATGGCATCAACGGAAGAGTTCGACCGGATCATCGATCGACGGGCGGTGCCCGGAGAAAAATGGTCACGCTTCGAGGGCCGTGACGTGATTCCCATGTGGGTCGCCGACATGGACTTTGCCGCCCCCGACGCGATCATCGACGCAATCCGTGCCCGCCTCGACCATGGCGTTCTGGGCTACACCGATGCCTGGCCGTCACTCGAAGTGGCGATCGTAGAAGCCATGCATCGCGACTACGCTTGGCCGATCGAGCCGCAGTGGCTGGTCTGGCTGCCCGGCATGGTCAGCGCATTCAACCTCGCCTGCCGTGCGATCGGCGACGATGGCGATGGCGTGTTCTCGGCAACGCCGATCTACCCGCCTTTCCTCGGGGCGCCGGCCAACAATCGTCGGCGCTTGCAGCAAGCCGCGCTGCGACAGGGGGACGATCAGCGCTGGTCGTGGGACTGGCAGGCGACGGAAGCGGCGATGGACGACCGCACGCGCCTGTTCATGCTGTGCAATCCGCACAATCCCGTCGGCCGCGTGTTCGACCATCGGGAACTCGAGCAAATCGGGGAGATCTGCACGCGCCGCGATCTGGTGATCTGCTCCGACGAAATCCACTGCGGGCTGGTGCTCGACGATACCCGCCGGCATCTGCCGATCGCCACCCTCGACGAATCGATCGCCGCCCGGACGATCACCCTGATGGCGCCGAGCAAGACCTGGAACATCCCTTCGCTCTACTGCGCCTTCGCAATCATCCCGGACCAGGGTCTGCGGCGACGATTTCGACACGCCATGCGGGGGATCGTACCCCACGCAAACCTGCTCGGGTTGGTCGCCACCGAGGCCGCCTACCGCTACGGCGAGGACTGGCGACGACGCCTGCTGCGCTACCTGCGGGCCAACCGGGCGCTGGTCGACGAACAATTGGCGAACATTCCCGGCATCCGCGTGACCCTGCCCGAGGCCACCTATCTCGCGTGGCTCGATTGCCGCGTATTCGCACGGCGACGCGGCGTCGCCGACCTCTCGGCGCACTTCGAAGCGCACGGCGTCGGCCTATCGGACGGGCGGGCGTTCGGCGCACCGGGCTTCATGCGGCTGAACTTCGGCTGCCCGCGCCCCGTGCTCGCCGAGGGGCTCGCTCGTGTCCGCGACGCGCTCGGCTGAGCGGCGGGGCTGCGCGGAATTCGCCTCTCACTCCGCACCTTCCACACTAAACCTTTCGAAATAGCGTCCGTAACTCAGGCTCAGCGGTCGCGCGGCCGGAGAGCGCCGCGTAACGTGCGCCGGCTGGCGCCGGCAGCGGAACCTGGAGGAGGACAAACACCATGAACCATCTGAAGGCGCGCACGCGCCTGGCCATTCTCGCGTCGACGCTGATCGTCTTCGCGGTCGTTCTCGGCGAGCTCGGCCTGTTTCATATGAACCGGACGGTCGTCAGCCTAGAAACGGTCTACAACGATCAGGTCGTGCCGATGCGCGATCTCAAGCGGGTGGCCGACCTGTACGCCGCCAACATCGTCGACACCACCCACAAGGTGCGCGCCGGCACCCTCGGTCGCGACGAGGGGATACGCCAGGTCGAGGCGGCCGAGGCCGAAATCGCCAAACTGTGGGCGGCCTACAAGGCCAATGAGCACCTAGCCGAGGAAATGGCCCTGATCGCCGAACTCGAACCGATGATGGCGGCCAGCGTCGCCCCGCTGGGCCGGCTCAAGACCGCCATCCGGAGCAGCAACCCCTATGAACTGGTGCGCTTCGCCGAGCAGGACCTCTATCCGCTGATCGATCCGCTGTCGGGCAAACTGTCTGCGTTGATCGATCTGCAGCTGACCGAAGCGCAGAGCCATTTCGATACGGCCGAAGCGCAAGCCGAGCTGGCGCGTACGTCGAGTCTCGCGCTGATCGTGCTCGCGGTCCTTGCCGGTGCGGGCCTCTCGTTCCTGATCGTACGCGGATTGCTGCGCCAGCTCGGCGCCGAGCCCGGCGAGGTGGCAGCGGTCGCGACGCGCATCGCCGAAGGCCGCCTCGACCAGGAAATCACCCTGCGAGACGACGCCGACCAGGCCAGCATCATGGCCGCGATGAAGCGCATGCAGGGCGCGCTGCACAACGTCGTCGGCAGCATCAATCAGGCCGCCCAGCGTATCGCCGCAGCGGCCGAGCAACTGGCCGCCTCAGGCGACGAAGCCGAGCAGGTCAGCGAGTCGCAGAGTGAAGCGGCGGCATCGATGGCAGCCGCGATGGAACAGATGGCGGTAAGCATCAGCCAGATCAGCGACAACGCACATGACGCCCAGGGCCTCGCAAACGATGCCGGCAATTCCGCATCACACGGTCATTCGGTGGTCGAATCGGCCGCCGGCGAAATGGTGAAGGTCGCCGACCTGGTGTCCGAGAGCGCGAGAACGATCGACCGACTGGCGGAGGAATCGGACAACATCGGCACGATCGTCGGCGTCATCCGCGAGATCGCCGACCAGACCAACCTGTTGGCGCTCAACGCCGCAATCGAGGCCGCCCGCGCCGGAGAACAGGGGCGAGGCTTCGCCGTGGTCGCCGACGAGGTGCGCAAGTTGGCCGAACGCACGGCCCAATCCACCGGCGAAATCGTCGGGCTGGTGAACAGCATCCAAGGGGAATCACGCGCGGCCAGGGAACAGATGCAGGCCGGCACCGAGCAGGTCGGTCGCAGCCGCGAACTGTCGTCGGAGGCCGGCGACGCGATATCCCGCATCCGTCAGGTCATCGACAACGCGCTCACCTCGGTGCGCTCGATCTCGGAATCGCTCGAGGAGCAACGATCGACCAGTTCGCTGGTGGCCAACCAGGTCGAGACGGTGGCCCAGGGCGCCGACGAAAACGCGGCGTCGGTGCGCAGCATCGTCGCCGCCGCGCGGGATCTGAACCACGTCGCCACCAACCTGACCGAAACCATGGCGCGCTTTCGGCTGTAGCGCACCCCGGCGGCAAAGCCCTCAGAACGGAATGTCGTCGTCGAAGTCGCCCAGTCCGCCGGCGGCGGGCGCCGGGCTCTGGGCCGGCTGCTGCGGCGCGTTGCCGCCCGGGCTGCGCGCCGGCCGGCCTGCGTTTTCGAAGCCGCCGTCGCCGCCCCGCATCGGGGCCTCGCCCATGCCCTCGCGCCGACCCAGCATCTGCATCTGATCGCCGCGAATCTCCGTGGTGTAGCGGTCCTGGCCGCTCTGGTCCTGCCACTTGCGGGTGCGCAGCGAACCCTCGATATAGACCTGGCTGCCCTTGCGCAGGTACTGGCCGGCAATCTCGGCCAGCTTGCCGAAGAACACGACCCGATGCCATTCGGTGGCCTCGCGCATCTCGCCGCTGGATCTGTCGCGCCAGCGGTCGGTCGTGGCGATGCGGACGTTCGCGATCGCGTCGCCCGACGGCGCATAGCGGGTTTCGGGGTCGGCGCCGAGATTGCCGACCAGAATCACCTTGTTGACGGAAGCCATGCCTCACTCCTTGTCTTACCCCGGCGATCGCACCTGCCCGGCTGGCAGAGCGATCCTCCGGCTTCGAGCCGGGATTCTATCCGAATCGGCCTGACCGCCACGAGGCAATCGCTCCACGTCGGGCCATCGCCGAAGTCGGCGCCGAAGCGTCAAGCGCTGTCACGCCCGGCGCCGGTCGCCTCCCGTTCGATCTGCTCCAAGGCGGCCGCGGCCCGCTGCAACATCGGCCGCAGCGCGACGAGCTTCGCCAAGGGCACACGGATTACCGGTGCCTGCACCGCAACGGCGGTATTCGAGCGGCCACCGGCACGTGGCACCAGCACCGCAAGGCATACAAGTCCGGGAAGGAACTCCTCGTTGTCCACCGCATAGTCTTCACGCTTGACCCGCTCGACCTCGGCTTCGAGCGCTGACGGATCGACGATCGTCTTGTCGGTGTATTTCTCCAACGGTGAATGTTCGAGCAGGCGGCGACGCTGGCTGCGGCTCATCTGAGCAAGGAACAGCTTTCCGCTGGCCGAGCAATGAGCCGGCACGCGCGAGCCGGGATGGAGATAAAAGCGCAAGGGCGCCGGCGTTTCCACACGGTCGAGATACAACACCTCGGCGCCCGACAAGGCCGTGATGTTGCAACTCTCGCCGACCTCATCGACCAACCGGCGAAGCACCGCATGGCGGGCGCCATGCACGGTGTTGTTGAGCAACAGAGTCTCGGCGAGCTGTCGCAGGCGCAACCCGGTACTGTACTGGCGACCATCGCCGTCACGTTGCAGCATGCCGGCGTTTTCCAATTGCTGCAGCATCCGATGCAGGGTCGGCTTGGGCAGCCCGGTTTCCTCTACCAGCCCCTGCAGCGACACGAACTGATCCTTCTGCGCGATGACCTCGAGCAGCCCGAATAAGCGCAGGGTCGGCGTGTCGCCGTCGATGCGCGCCACATCCGCGGTATTCACTTGATTCCCCTTGGGTCGTCGACCTGGCCATCGTATCAAATTTGAATTACGGAACGAAATATTTCGTTTTTTCAAATTTCCGTTGACTTTGGGCGAGAGCGAGCCTAGAGTCTGCCATATACTGTTTTTCGGAATTTTTTGTTCCGTTTTTCAGAATTTTCACACCAACAGGAGACAGCGACCATGAGCG
>JAGRFZ010000198.1:0-129 GCA_020445785.1 Rhodocyclaceae bacterium | reverse complement strand
GCATCCGCCTGATCCCGGTGGTGCACGAGCAGGGCGCAGCCCACATGGCCGACGGCTTCTCCCGCGTCTCCGGCCGCCACGGCGTGGTCATCGGCCAGAACGGCCCCGGCATCTCGAACTGCGTGACCG
>JAGRFZ010000050.1 GCA_020445785.1 Rhodocyclaceae bacterium | reverse complement strand
TTCCAGGAGCAGGTGATGCAGCTGGCGATCGTCGCCGCCGGCTTCTCGCCCGGCGAGGCCGACCAGCTGCGCCGCTCGATGGGCGCCTGGCGCCGCCAGGGCGAGCTCGAGCGCTACCAGCAGCGGCTGATCGACGGCATGCTGGCGCGCGGCTACGCGCCTGCCTTCGCCGAGCAGATCTGCCGCCAGATCCAGGGCTTCGGCAGCTACGGCTTCCCCGAATCCCATGCCGCCAGCTTCGCGCTGCTGGTGTATTTCTCGGCCTGGCTCAAGCGCTTCGAGCCGGCGGCCTTCCTGTGCGCACTGCTGAACAGCCAGCCGATGGGCTTCTACGCGCCGTCGCAGCTGATCCAGGACGCCCGCCGCCACGGCGTCGAGGTACGCCCGGCGGACGTCACCGTCAGCGGCTGGGACTGCGCGCTGGAGGCGGCGCAGCCCGGTGAGGCGGGAACCGGCGGCGACATGCTGGCCGGCTACCGGCTCGATGCCCGGCCGGCTGCCCGGCTCGGCCTGCGCATGGTCCGGGGGCTGTCGCTGGCGGCAGCCGAGCGCATCGTGCTGGCGCGCGCGCAGGCCCCCTTCGCCGGGGTGGACGATGTCGCCGCCCGCGCCCGGCTCGATGCCCGCGAGCGGCGCCTGCTGGCCGCCGCCGGCGCCCTCGCGACGCTGGCCGGCCATCGCCGCCAGGCCCTGTGGCAGGCCGCCGGCGAGCGCCCGCGCGACGGCGTGCTGGCCGAGGCGCCGGTGCACGAGGCGCCGCTGGCACTGCCGGCCGCCAGCGAGGGCGAAGATCTGGTGGCCGACTATGCGGCGCTGGGCTTCACCCTGGGCCGCCACCCCCTGACCCTGCTGCGGGAGCGGCTGGCCAGCCTGCGCTTCGTGCCGGCCGGCACCCTCAACGACTACCCCGACCGCAAGCTGGCGCGGGGCGCCGGCATCGTCACCTGCCGGCAGCGGCCGAGCACCGCCAAGGGCACGATGTTCGTGACCCTCGAGGACGAGACCGGGCTGGTCAACGTGGTGGTCCACCATGCCCTGGTGGACCGCCAGCGCCGCGAACTGCTCGGGGCGCGCCTGCTCGGCGTGTTCGGGCAGATCCGCCGCGAGGGCAAGGTGGTGCACCTGGTGGCGAGCCGGGTGGTGGACCACTCCGCCCTGCTCGGCCAGCTCACCACCCGTGCGCGAAACTTTCACTGACACCTGCGGCATCCCCGCCGCCCCAAAACCCTGTTCCAATGGAGCGATGACGATGACAACCCCTTCCCCCCTGCCCCGCATGCACATGGTCACCCTCGGCGTCGCCGACCTGCCCCGGGCCAAGGCCTTCTACCGCGACGTGTTCGGCACCGACCCCATCGGCCCGGAGGGCGTCGCCTTCTTCTGCCTGCCCGGCGTCTGGCTCGGGCTGTATCCGGTGGACAAGCTGGCCGAGGACATCGGCCCCTACGTACCCCGCAGCCGCGCCGGCTTTGCCGGTGTCACGCTGGCCTGCAACGCCACCAGCCGCGACGAGGTGGACCGGCGCATGGCCCACGTCGAGGCCGCCGGCGGGCGCATCGTCAAGCCGGCCGCCGACACCTTCTGGGGGGGCTATTCCGGCTACTTCGAAGATCCTGAGGGCTATCATTGGGAACTGGCCTGGGGGCCGATGTTCGAATTCGACGATGCCGGCGACATGCACTTTCGCACGTGACACCGACGCTGCACAATCCAAGCTGCCTACCCCGTGGGCGAGAGGAGATCCGAAGATGACCACCGCCAGACTCCTGCTGCTGGCCCTGACCACCGCGCTGCTGTCGGCCTGCGCCTCGACGACGATCCGCAATAGCTGGATCGACGGCACCGACCAGGGCGGCCCGCCGAAGAAGCTGGCGGTATTCGTCGCGGTCACCGACGACGAGGTGCGGCGCGTCGCCGAAGATCTTACCGCCCGATCGCTGCCCCCCGAAGTCGGCGCAGTGCCCGCCCACACGCTGGGACTCGACACCAAGCTCGAAGAAAAAGCGCTGCGCGACAAGCTCGCACCGATGGGCTTCGACGCGGCATTGGTCGCGCGCCTGGTCTCGGACGACACCACCGAGCAGTACATCCCGCCGCAGACCCAGTTCATGCCGGATCCCTTGTTCGTCGGCCTGCGCCCGTACCACCGCTCGTTCTACGCCTACTACCCGGTGGCCTACACCTACACCACGCCGGGCTACACCGCGACCACCCGGCGGGTGATCGTCGATACGGTGTTCTACCGCCTGCCCGAAGGCAAGCCGGTATGGTCGGCACTGACGGAGACGGTGGATCCGGATTCCTCGGTGCAGGTCGTCGAGGAGCTCATCGACAAGCTCGGCGCCGAAATGCGCCTGCACGGCCTGTTGCCACCGGCGAAGTAGCCCCCGCCTGCCGGGCGGCCGATCACGCGCCGCGCGCATCGGCCGCCGCGCTAGCAGCCTGTCGGACTTGAGCGATCGTAGCGAGCCGCGTTGGAGGGCGAGGTCAGATTTGGCCGGATTTGAGGCGCGTAGTGGGACTACGCAACGAAAAGCCGGTCAAATATGGACCGCCGTCCCACCGGCGCAGCAGATTGGCCTCAAGTCCGACAGGCTGCTAGGCCACTACTTCTTCTTGGCCTTGGCCAGTACCGGCAGGGCGCCGAGCCGCTTGGCGATCTGTGCCGGCTTCTGCGCCAGCAGCAGGCTCAGGCCGACCCGCATCAGTTCCGACTTGCTGCACTTGTGGCCCTTCTTGCCGAGTTCTGCGCGCAAGGCCTTCAACTCGGCCTGCTCGGACCGCGCCATCGCGACCGACTCCTCAGCGAGCTTGGCGCTCTTGCCCTTCTCCTTGCTCTTGGCCTTCGCCTTCTTGCTCTTGCCGGCGGCGGCGAACAACTCCGACGGTCGCAAGGCCGACGCCGAGGTCTTGGCCCCGGCGCTCGACGCTGCGGAAACCTTGGCCGTCTGGGGCTTCGAAACGGCGGCTTTTCCAGCGGCGGATTTCGGCGTGGGAACCTTGGTGCTCGCTGCCTTCGCCGCGGCGGGCTTCGCTGCTTTTGCGGCTACAGGCTTTGCGGCTACAGGCTTTGCGGCTGCCGACTTCGTGGCTGCGGGCTTCGTGGCCGCAGGATTCGTGACTGCGGGCTTTGCGGCTGCGGGCTT
>JAGRFZ010000197.1 GCA_020445785.1 Rhodocyclaceae bacterium | reverse complement strand
CCGCAGAAGCGGCAGGGCGCCTTGTCCCAGCGGATGTCGGTGGCCATCGTCTCCGCGGCCTGGGCGACCACCGGTATCGAGATACCGGCCGTGGTCGCCGCAGCGGCGACCGCGTTGGTCTTGATGAACTCGCGTCGATTCATGCTCATGGTCATGCCTCCTGGGTTTCGAGACCTTCATCGGTGTATTCGTAGGCGAGGGTCAGGCTCTGCACCTCCGGCAGCCGGCTGACGGCGATCATCGAGTCCGAGAGGGCGTACCCCGCTCCGTCCTCGACGGTGACGATGGCGACGCCGCGTTCCGCGTCGCGTGCCTGCCACTCGACGCCGGGAATCGCTTCGGCGCCGGTGCGCAAGGCGTCGATGTCCGCGGCGCGTACCCGCAGGATCAAACTGACGATCTTCATGCACAGCACTCCGTGATGGGTTGGATGAGGATGGCCGCTTCCGGGCAGGGCGAAAAACAGGCGCCGCAACCGGTGCACGCCTCGGCAGCAATGTCCGGCAGCCGGATGCCGCCCGGTACCGGCCGAAAGCGGATCGCGCCGGCTTCGCAGTGGTCGCCGCAGATACGGCACTCGACGCCACGTACGGCCAGGCAGGATGCGGAGACGCGTGCCCGGAGATCGGAACGGACGATGTCGCCCGCGACCAGCGCGCCGGGTGTGCAGACGCGCACGCAATCGCCACAGAGGCGACATTCCCCGCGCGAAAAATCCAGCTCCGCAAGACCGTCTCGCAGGTCGATGATGCGGGTCGGACAGGCCGTCAGGCAGGCGCCGCAGCCGTCGCATCGGGCGGTGAAGCGATCCTCGCGCAGTGCATTGGGCGGCCGGCGAGCCGGCTCGCGCGCAGGCAGCCGGGCGCGAAGGAAACGACGGCGGTCTGGCTGCACGCGGAGAACTCCTGACGGTGGAAAGACCCAAGAATGTTCCTTTAGCTGGAAGGAACCGTCCTTGATGGCGGTCAAGAGTGCGCCCGCGATTGGTGGCGCGATTGGTGGATTAGACCCGGAAATGGGTCCTATTTTGGGAGGATCGGGGGAAATGCCCCGAAATTATGGGTGTCGTTTTTCGATCCGGGCTTCCTGCAGCAACTCGATGCTGCCGTCGGGCTTGAGCGATTCGAGGCGTACGGTGAAACCCCACAGGCGGGCCAGATGCTTCATGACCTGGTCGACGCTCTTGCCCAGCGGACGGCGCTTGTGTTCGTGGTGGCGCAGGGTGAGCGAGCGGTCCCCCCGCAGGTCGACGTTCCAGACCTGAATATAGGGCTCGCGGTTGCCGAGATTGTACTGTTCGGACAAGACCTCCCGAATGCGTCGGAAGCCCATGTCGTCGTGGATCGCCGACACCCGCAGCTTGCTTTCGCGATCGTCGTCCTCGATCGCGAACATGCGGAAGTCGCGCATCACCGTGGGCGAGAGGTACTGGGCGACGAAGCTCTCGTCCTTGAAGTTGCGCATCGCGAAGTCGAAGGTCTCGAGCCAGTTGCTGCCGGCAATGTCCGGGAACCACGCGCGATCCTCGTCGGTGGGGTCCTCGCAGATGCGGCGGATGTCCCGCCACATGGCGAATCCCAGCGCGTAGGGATTGATGCCACGGTGCCAGGGCACGTTGTATGGCGGCTGCATGACCACGTTGGTGTGGGACTGCAGGAATTCGAGCATGAAGCTGTCAGCGATGAATCCCTCGTCGAACAGTCGGTTGAGCAGGGTGTAGTGCCAGAACGTGGCCCAGCCCTCGTTCATTACCTGGGTTTGGCGTTGTGGGAAGAAATACTGGGCGATCTTGCGCACGATGCGCACGATCTCGCGTTGCCAGGGCTCCAGCAAGGGAGCGTGCTTCTCGATGAAGTACAGCAGGTTTTCCTCGGGCTCCGGCGGAAAGCGGCGTTCCGATTCGGATGCTGTTCGTGTCTCCTGGAAAGGCAAGGTGCGCCACAATTCGTTGACCTGGCTCTGCAGGTAGGCTTCGCGTTCCTGCTGACGGAGCTGCTCCTTGGCCATCGACAGCTTGGCCGGTCGTTTGTAGCGGTCGACGCCGACGTTCATCAGGGCGTGACAGGAATCGAGCAGCAACTCCACCTCCTCCTCGCCGTAGCGTTCCTCGCACTGGGCGATGTAGCTGCGGGCGAAGAGCAGGTAGTCGACGATGGCGTCGGCGTTGGTCCAGGTGCGAAACAGGTAATTGCCCTTGAAGAAGGAATTGTGGCCGTAGGCGGCATGGGCGATCACCAGCGCCTGCATCGTCATGGTGTTCTCTTCCATGAGATAGGCGATGCACGGATTGGAGTTGATCACGATCTCGTAAGCCAGCCCCATCTGGCCGCGCTTGTAGCTCTTTTCGGTGGACAGGAAATGCTTGCCGAAGGACCAGTGGTTGTAGTTGACCGGCATGCCCACCGAGGCGTAGGCGTCCATCATCTGCTCGGCGGTGATGATCTCCACTTGGTTGGGGTAGGTGTCCAGGCCGAACTCTCCGGCAACCCGGGCGATTTCCTTGTGGTAGGCGTCGATCAGTTCGAACGACCACTCGGAGTCGGCTGGCAGCGGTTTTTGCGGCGTTTCTCGCTTCATGTCAGGTCTCTCTCGCGCCATGCGCGTGCGCCTCGTCGCGGCGAGCGACGGCCTTCGCCGAATTGCTGCCTCGCGGCCATAGAAATCGTCCGCTTCGTCGCCGGACGATCCGCCGCGCGTCCGAATGAAGTTCTGTGCCCCCCCCGGTCGGGGGTGGCGGGGGTTTCGCGAAGCGCTGCTTCGCGCCCGCGCAACGGGTCGGCTGTGCAAAGCCGACCCTTCGAGAACGAAGTGAGCGTGGGGGCCGTC
>JAGRFZ010000196.1 GCA_020445785.1 Rhodocyclaceae bacterium | reverse complement strand
GTCGTAGCGCCCGGTATCGGCTGTCGGCGCAGTCTTGATCGACAGCGCAGTCTCCACACTTTGCGGCGTCGGCGCCTGCTGCAGCCGGTTGATCACGTTGAGCACGTGCTCGACACTGATCTGGCCCGATTCGAGCACCAGTTCGACGGCGACCTGTACCGCATCGAGCCCGACCTTCGGAATCATCGCCAGCACCCGGCTCATCACCCGGTCGCCGCCATCCCGGCGCAACAGCAGACGCTGCAGGCGAACGAACGGCGTGGGCATCTGGGCGAATGGCGCGCCGTTTCTGAGTACGCCGGGCTTTCTCTCGACCAGCGGCAGGTAGTGCAGCCAGTCATAACGCGTCTGGCCGCGATCGAACAGGCGCACATGGCTCGCCACCAAACGATCGTCGAAGACGACATCGATGTGCTCGGGGTAGAAGCGCTTGCTGATCAGCCGGCCTGCCAGTTCGCAGGGCACGGAGTAATGATTGCGGGCCGCGCTCACCAGACAGGTGCTGGAGACCCGCCCGGTCTCTTCGACGTAGCCGTCGAACGGGGCGATCATCGGCATCAGCTGCGGCTGTTCGTGCTCGAGCATCTCCGCGATCGTCAGCTCGTACTCGGGGTGCTTCAACTCCTGCCACAGGGCCTGGCAGCGCCGCAGGAGCCAGTCGTTCAGTTCGGCGAAGCTGCCAAAGCGCAGCTTGCCGGCTTCCAGCCAGATCCGCCGCCGACTGTCCTGGACGTTCTTCTCCACGACGCCTTTCTCCCAGCCCGAAGCGACATTGCAGAATTCCGGCTCGAACAGGTAGTGGGCGCACAGCGCCGAGAAGCGTGCATTGACGACGCGGCCCTTGCCCTTCCTGACCTTGTCGACCGCGGTCTTCATGTTGTCATAGATGCCGCGGCGGGGAATGCCGCACAGCGCCGCAAAGCTGCGGGTATGGGCGTCGAACAGCATCTCGTGCTCCTGGCTCGGATAGGCGACCAGTACGAATGCGCGGCTTGCGCACAGCTTCAAGTGCGCGACCATCAGCCGGCGCCACACGCCGCCGATCACCAGCCGTTCCTCGCTCCAGTCGAACTGGAAGGCTTCACCCAGTTCGAACTTCAGCGGCACGAAGGCGCGTGTCGGCGCATTGGCCGACTTCAGATCGCGCCAACGGCGGATGAAGTCGTTCAGGATCGAATAGCCGCCGCCATAGCCTTGCGATTTCAGCTCGACCAGCAACGCCTTCGCCGTCCGGCGCTCGCGTTTCGGACGCCCCGCATCCGCTTCGAGTGCTTGCAGCAGGTAGGAGTGAAACGGCGTGAGCTTGCCCGGATGTGGCTCGCGCCGGTAGCGCGGCTCGACCGGACCGTCCTCCCTCAGCCACTTCTTGATGGTGTTTCGCGACAGGCCCGTCCGCCGAGAAATTTCCGAAACCGCCAGACCATCCCGCAGGAACAGCCTCCTCACCTTGCCCAACATTTCCATGGTGATCACCTCAAACACCCCGCCTCAAAATGAGGCAGGCAGGTTAAACACCCTGGTCAATTTTCAGTCGGTACACACCC
>JAGRFZ010000049.1:11132-14015 GCA_020445785.1 Rhodocyclaceae bacterium | reverse complement strand
CTGACGATGAACGCGCCCAAGGAGACCCTGCAGGTGCGTCTGAAGGCGGCGCTGGACGCCGGCATCGACGGCATCACGCTGGCCGCCGGACTGCATCTCGGGTCGTTTTCGCTGATCGAAGACCATCCGCGCTTCCGCGATGCCAAGCTCGGCATCATCGTTTCGTCGCTCCGTGCATTGCAGCTCTTCCTCAAGAAGAGCGCCCGCACCGACCGCCTGCCGGACTACGTCGTGGTGGAGGGGCCGCTGGCCGGCGGCCACCTCGGTTTCGGCATGGACTGGGCGGAATACGATCTGGCGACAATCGTCGCCGAGATCCAGCAGTGGATGACCGACAACCACGTGAACATCCCCCTGATCCCGGCCGGCGGTATCTTCACCGGGAGTGACGCGGTGGCCTACCTGGACAGCGGCTGCGGCGCTGTCCAGGTGGCGACGCGATTCACCGTGTCGAAGGAGTGCGGCCTGCCCGACGACGTCAAGCAGCACTATTTCAAGGCCAGCGAGGACGAGATCGAGGTCAACCAGATTTCGCCCACCGGCTATCCGATGCGGATGCTCAAGAGCAGTCCGTCGATCGGCGCCGGCATCCGACCCAATTGTGAAGCCTACGGCTACCTGCTCGACAGCAAGGGTCGCTGCCAGTACATCGACGCCTACAACAAGACCGTCGCCGCCCATCCGGGGGCGCGCAGGGTCTCGGTGCTCGAGAAGACCTGCCTGTGCACCCACATGCGAAATTTCGACTGCTGGACCTGCGGCCACTACACCTACCGTCTGAAGGACACCAGCCAGAAGCTCGATGACGGCAACTACCGCCTGCTGAGCGCCGAGCACGTCTTCCACGACTACCAGTACAGCAAGGACGGCAAGATCGCGCTGCCCGCCTGAGTCGCAGGGCCCGTCGGCGCCCGCCTGCACCGCGACGGATGCTCAGCCGCCGAGGGGCCGGCCGCTGCTGCACAGGCTGGCCGGCAGCGCGCTGTTGCCGGAGAGATAGCCATCGATCGCCCGCGCGCAGTCGCGCCCCTCGCCGATCGCCCATACCACCAGCGAGGCGCCCCGGCGCGCATCCCCGGCCGCGAACACCCCGGGAATCGATGTCATCATCGCCTCATCGACCCGCAGCCGGCCGCCTTCGTCGATCGCCAGGCCGGCACCCGCCAGGCCGCCGAGCCGTGGCCCGGTGAAACCGGTGGCGATCAGCACCAAGCCGGCCGCCAGCCGGATGTCGTTCTCGATGACCGTCTTTGCGCTTCGGCGACCGCTGGCGTCGTGTTGCCACTGCACCCGTTCGAAGCGCACCGCGTCGACCCGGCCATCGCCGTCGTCGTCGACGAAGGCGACGCAGTGCAGATTGAAGTCCGCCCGTCCGCCTTCGTCGAGGGCATAGCTGGGCTGCCGGGTGCGGGGCCACCAGGGCCAGGGATTGTCGGCCGGCCGCGCCAGCGGGCGGGGCGCGTCGATCGCGATCTGGGTGACTGAACGGGCGCCCTGGCGGTGGGCGGTGGCGACGCAGTCGGCGCCGGTGTCGCCGCCGCCGAGCACGATCACGTGGCGGCCGGCAGCGTCGATCGGCCGCTTCACCGGGCGCCCGGCCTGACGCCGGTTCTCGCGGCGCAGGTAGGCCAGGGCGTCATGGACGCCGACCAGCTGCCGTCCCGGCACCTGGAGCGCGCGCGGCGCCTGGGCGCCGATCGCCAGGCACACCGCGTCGTGGTTGGACAGCAGCTTCGCGAGCGGCAACTCGCGACCGACATCGCAGCCGACACGAAAGTCGATGCCTTCCCGCTGGAGCTGATCGACACGCCGCGCGAGTTGGGTCTTGGCGAACTTGAAATCGGGAATGCCGTAGGCCATCAGACCGCCGATCGTGTCGTCGCGCTCGAACACCACCACCCGATGGCCGGCGCGATTCAGTTGCTGCGCGCAGGCCAGGCCGGCCGGGCCGCTGCCGACCACGGCCACGGATCTGCCGCTGTGCCGTGACGGCGGCTGCGGCGTGATCCATCCCCGTTGCCAGCCCATGTCGACGATGGCGCGCTCGATGCTCTTGATCGCCACCGGCTCGTCGTTGATCGCCAGCACGCATGCCGGTTCGCACGGGGCGGGGCAGGTATAGCCGGTGAATTCGGGAAAGTTGTTGGTGGCGTGCAGTCGCTCCAGCGCGTCCCGCCAGCGGCCGCGGTGCACCAGATCGTTCCAATCGGGGATCAGGTTGCCGATCGGGCATCCGGCCGTGCAGGTCGGCACCCCGCAGTCCATGCAGCGGCGGCCCTGTTCGCGCACCTGCGCGGGCGCCCAGTCGGGGGCATACACGTGCAGATGGTCGGCGGTGCGGGTGCGCGGATCGCGATAGCCGATGGGGATTCGGCGAATCCGGAGAAAGCCGTCGGGATGGTTTTCGCTCACTGCGCTACCCTCCTGCCGCCTCGCCAACCGCCCTTCGGCGACGGGGGATTCGCTCCCGTCGGGCGACTGCGGGCCCCTGTCCGTGAGTCCCCGGCTTCACGAGCCCGGCCCCAGTGGCGCTGGCGCCGGCGCACGCAGGTCGAGGCCACGCGCCCGCTGCCGTCGCAGCACGTCGGCGTAGGCGATCGGCATGATCTTGGCGAACTGTCGCGCCGAATCCGGCCAGGCGGCCAGCAGGCGTTCGGCGCGGGCGCTGCCGGTAGCGGCACGATGATTGCGGAGCAGGCATTGCAGCAGGTGGGCATCGCGCGCGTCGTGCAGCGATTCGAGCGTGACCAGATCACCGTTCAGGCATTGCCGCAGGCGTTGCCCGGAATCCAGCACAAAGGCTTCGCCGCCGCTCATGCCGGCGGCGAAATTGCGACCGATCTCGCCGAGTATGACGACGACGCCACCGGTCATGTACTCGCA
>JAGRFZ010000049.1:0-11086 GCA_020445785.1 Rhodocyclaceae bacterium | reverse complement strand
ACCGCGAAGCGCTCGCCGGCGACGCCACGGAAATAGCCCTGACCGGCGGTGGCGCCGTACAGGGCGACATTGCCGATGATGATGCTGCGTTCGGCTTCGAAGCCGGCGTCGGCGGGTGGTGTCACCGAGATGACGCCGCCGGACAGACCCTTGCCGAGGTAGTCGTTGGCGTCGCCGGTCAGGGCCAGGCGGACGCCCGGCGCGAGGAAGGCGCCGAAGCTCTGCCCCGCCGAGCCGATGCAGCGCACGACGATGCTGTCGGGCGGCAGCCCCGCGGCGCCGTGGCGTCGCGTCAGTTCGCCGCTCAGCATCGTGCCGAGGGCGCGGTCGCGGTTGCGCACCGCCAGCTGCAGACGAACCGGGAGGCCTTGTTCGATGGCCGGAAGCGCCGCCCGGATCAGGCGCCGATCCGGATGGCGACGCAGACCGTGCGCCTGGGCATGGGTACAACGGGGTGCGTCGACCCCCGGCACCCGATGCAGCAGGCGGGAGAGGTCGAGGGCGGTGCCGCCGCCGACCGGCCGGCGCGAGCGCAGCCGATCCACCTGGCCGATCATGTCGTCGAGGGTGGCGAAACCGAGCCGCGCCATGATCGTGCGCAGGTCTTCCGCGACGAACCGCAGGTAGCGCACGACGTGTTCGGGGCGGCCGGCGAAGCGTGCCCGCAGCGCGGGGTCCTGGGTGGCGACGCCGACCGAGCAGGTGTTGCAGTGGCACTTGCGCAGCATCACGCAGCCCAGCGCCACCAATGCCGCGGTACCGAATCCGAACTCCTCCGCACCGAGCAGCGCGGCGATGGCGACATCCCGCGCGGTCTTGAGCCCGCCATCCACCCGCAGCCGTACCCGCGAGCGCAGCCGGTTGGCCACCAATACCTGCTGGGTTTCGGCGAGTCCGACCTCCCACACGGTGCCGGCCGACTTGATGGAGGTCTTGCGCGCCGCGCCGGTTCCGCCCGATTCGCCGCTGATCAGGATCGCGTCGGCCCGCGCCTTCGCCACGCCGGCGGCGATCGTGCCGACGTTGGCGACGGCCACCAGCTTGACGTGGATCTCGGCCCGTGGATTGATGCACTTGAGGTCGTGGATCAACTGGGCCAGATCTTCGATCGAATAGATGTCATGGTGGGGCGGCGGCGAAATCAGGCCGACGCCCGGTGTCGTGAAGCGCACTGAGGCGATCTCCTCGCCGACCTTCTCACCGGGCAGCTCGCCGCCTTCGCCGGGCTTGGCGCCCTGGGCCATCTTGATCTCGATCTGCCGGGCGCCGGCCAGATAGTGGGCCGTCACGCCGAAGCGTCCGCTGGCGATCTGTTTCATCGAGCACTCGCGCTCGCTGCCGAAGCGCTCGACCTGCTCGCCGCCTTCGCCGCTGCCGCTCTTGCCGCCGATGCGCGTCATCGCCGCGGCCAGCGCCTCGTGGGCCTCGCGCGACAATGCGCCGAAGGACATCGAGCCGGTCGAGAAGCGCCGCAACAGACTGTCCACCGATTCCACCCGTTCGAGGGCAATCGCATCCCGCGGCGACGCGACGAAGTCGAGGGCGCCGCGCAGGGCATGGGCGGGCTCGGCCTGGGCGTCGATCTCCGCCGCGAAGGCTCGGTAGGCCGCTTCGTCGTCGCGGCGGGCCGCTTGCTGAAGAAGGCCGATGCTCTGGGGCGACCACTGGTGGTGCTCGCCGTCGCGCCGCCAATAGAATTCGCCGCCCGTCGGCAGCTTCGGCCGGGCGGGAACGGGCGGCGCGAACGCGGATGCGTGCAGGGCGCGCGCCTGCTGTTCGAAATGGGCGAGGCCGAGCCCGGGCACCGGGCACGGCGTGCCGGTGAAGTACGTGTCGATGAAGGTGTCGTCGAGACCCAGCGCCTCGAACACCTGAGCGCCGCGATAGGCCTGCAGCGTCGAGATGCCCATCTTCGACATCACTTTGAGGATGCCGTCTTCGAGCGCTGCGCGGTAGTTGTCCAGTGCCCGCCGGGCGGCAGCGGGATCGGGCTCGCCCGCCACCAGCGCGGCCACGCTGGCATAGGCCAGCCAGGGGTGGACCGCGTCGGCGCCGTAGCCGAGCAAGGTGCAGAAATCGTGCACGCGGCACGGCTGGCCACTGTCGACGACGATGCCGCAACGGGCGCGCAGACCCCGACGAAGCAGGTGGTGATGCAGCGCGGCCACGGCCAGCAGGGTGGGCAGCGCCATCCGCCCGGGGCCGATGCCGCGGTCGTCGAGCAGCAGGATCTCGCAGCCCTCGGCGAGCGCCGCCTCGGCGTCCGCGGCGATGGCCGCCAATGCCTGCTCGAACGGCATGGCGGGGTCGCAGGTGGCGTCGATCCGGCCCACCGCAATGGCATGCCGCGCCAACGCCAGCAGGCGCGCCAGATCGCCACCGGACAGCACCGGCGAGTCCAGCAGCACTTGGTGGCAATGCCGCGGCGTGGCGTCGAGCAGGTTGCGCTGGCGGCCGAGCGGGCAGGCGAGCGAGGTGACCAGGGATTCGCGCAGATAGTCGAGGGGCGGGTTGGAGACCTGGGCGAAGAGCTGGCTGAAGTAGTGGAACAGCGGTCTCGGTGAGGTCGACAGCGCGGCGGGTGGTGCGTCGTTGCCCATTGCGCCGATCGGATCCTTGCCGCTGTTGGCCATCGGTTCGAGGAAGCGCTGCAGCGATTCGACCGTATAGCCGCAGGCATGCTGGGCGATCGCGAGGGACAGCGGTGGCAGCGGCGGTTCGGCTGCGGGCGGAGCGTCGCGAAGCCGCACGGCGTTTCGGTCGAGCCACTGACGATAAGGGGGCGCGACCAGCTCGGCGAAGACCGTTTCCTGGTCGACGATGCCGCCGCGGGCCGGATCGGCGAGGAAGACCTGGCCGGGTCGCAGGCGGCCGCGGAACACGATGCGGTTGGCCGGCAGTTCGATCAGACCGGTTTCGCTGCCCAGCACCAGCAGCCGGTCGCGGGTGACCTGGATGCGGCAGGGGCGCAGGCCGTTTCGGTCGAGGGCGGCGGCGATGCGTTCGCCGTCGCTCGCGACCACCAGCGCCGGCCCGTCCCAGGGCTCCATCAGCATTGCGTGGAAGGCGTAGAACGCGCGTCGCGCGGGCGACATGCGAGCGTCCTTGGACCAGGCCTCCGGGATCATCATGCGCAGTGCATGGGCCAGCGGACGGCCGCTTTCCATCAGCAGTTCCAGCACTTGGTCGAGGGCCGCGGAGTCGCTGTCGCCGTCGTCGAGCAGCGGCAACAGTCGCGCAATGTCCGCGCCGAAGCGCACACAGGCGAGCTCCGGCTCGCGCGCGCGCATCCAGTTGCGGTTGCCGCGCAAGGTGTTGATCTCGCCGTTATGCACCAGGCAACGGTAGGGATGGGCGAGATGCCACGCCCCCAGGGTATTGGTCGAGAAGCGCGAATGTACCAGCGCCAGTGCCGAGGTCAGGCGCGGATCGGACAGATCGGGAAAGTAGCGGCGAAGCTGGGTGCAGGTCAGCAGCCCCTTGTAGACCAGCCGCCGGCGATCGAGGGAGCAGAGGTAGAACGCGTCGTGGGCAAAGCCCTCGGCGCGCGCCGCGGCTTCGATGGCGCGGCGCAGCAGGTAGAGCTGCGCGTCGAAGGCGGCGGTGCCCATGCCCTCGGGCGCGCCGACGAAGAACTGCCGGATCCGCGGCTCGCAACGCCGCGCGCCGTCACCGAGATCGGCGTCGCCGGTGGGGACCGGGCGCCATCCCAGCAGTTTCAGCGAGTCGTGCTCGATGGAGCACTCGATCTGTCGGCACAGCCGCTCGCAGCAGGCTTCGTCGCGGGGCAGGAACGCTTGACCGACCGCGTATCGATCCGGCGCCGGCAAATCCGGGAATTCCGCCGCGAAGAGGGCATGAGGCTTCTGGATCAGCATGCCGGCGCCGTCGCCGGTGTTGGGTTCGGCACCCCTGGCGCCACGGTGATCGAGATTTTCGAGGGCTTCGAAGCCGAGTTCCACGATCTCGTGGCTGGCGCGACCGTCCAGATCGGCGATCGCACCGACGCCGCAACTGGCGTGGACGAGCGATGGATCGTGCAGGCCGGCGCGGCCCGCGAATGGGTTCATGGGCTACTCAGGGTGGCGGCGGGGCGCCGGCGGCGGTGGCGGCACGGCGCACGGCCGATACCGATGGCCGGCGCCGGCCGGCGCAGGGCCGGCCGAAACGAACCGTCAATGTCCAAAGGCTAGTACGGGAGACGGCAAAACCCCAAGCAGGATCGGTCGTCGATCGGCGCGCGCACCGAGGCCGCATTCGGGCCCGTAAGTATCCGACCGTTTCGACGACCATTGGATTGGCGCCCCTTGCGCCATCGACGATCTCTCCCAGGAGGAAACCATGCTCGCCGAACACCAGCTGCAATTGCCCGCCATCGGTCTCGAATCCGCCGAACCGCCCCAGGCGGCAGTGCTCGAGAAAGCGCAGAAGCAAGTCGGATTCATCCCCAACATGTACGCCCGCATGGTCCATTCGCCGGGGCTGCTGAATACCTACCTGGATGGCTATGCCGCGTTTCGCGCCGACTCCGGATTCTCGCCGCCGGAGCAGGAAACCGTGTTTCTGGTGATCAGCCGCGAAAACGGCTGCGAGTACTGTGTCGGCGCCCATTCCATGCTGGCCGAGGCCAAGTCCGGCCTGGCGCCGGAGGTCGTCGCCGCGATCCGCGACGACCAGCCTATCGCCGACGCCCGACTCGCCGCCCTGGCCGAGTTCACGCGGCAGATGGTGCGTCGCCGAGGGCTGCCGACGACAGCCGACGTGGCGGGCTTCATCGACGCCGGCTTCAGCGAGCGGCAGATTCTGGAGATCGTGCTGGCGATCGCGGTCAAGACCCTCAGCAACTACGCCAACCACCTATTCCATACGCCGCTCGACGCCGTGTTCGAGGCGCACCGGTGGCGCGATCCCGGCTGAGTGCCGTTTGCGGCTGCCCTTCGGTGGACGGCCGGTTGGCGCCGCCGAGGGCGCTCAGCGCGTGCCCAGGTCGGCGACGAGCCAGGGCCACAGGGCCGCGACGCGATCGAGGTCGGCGGGACGGTCCACATCCCACAGTGGCGGCAGTTCGCGCCAGCGCAGCCCGAGGCTGGTGATCCGCTCGCGGGTCTGCGCCATGACTTGCGCGCTGCCCCAATCGACGCCGGCGAACACCGCCGGCTCGGGGCGGCGCAGCCCGATCAGCACGTAGCCACCGTCCTCCGCCGGAATCACGACGGCCTCGTCGCCGCCGGCGAGCGCAGCCGCCGCCGCGCCCAGGTGATCGGGCGTCAGCGCCGGACAGTCGGTGCCGATCACCAGCACGCCGGCCGCGGATCGGCTGGCCGCGACCGCCGCCAACATGCGCGCGCCGAGGTCGCCGTCCACCTGGCTGTGCAATTCCAGCCGGCGGCCGATCGCCTGCTCGGCAATGCTCGGGTGGCGATGATCCGGCGTTCCCCACAGCACCACCCGGCCGAGCCCCGCGGCGATGGCCGTGTCGATGGCGCGAGCGGTCAGGCGCTGCTGCAGGCACGCTGCGCCGACGGCGCCCAGGCGAGGGATCAGCCGTGTCTTGCTGCGGCCGGGGACCGGCGCACGGGCGAGGATGGCAATGTCGGTGGCGGCAGTCGGTGGCATGCGCGGCCTCGGTTCGCCGGCAGCGGGGCGGTCCGGCAGCGACCGCGTGCGTTCGGCAGGGAGGCGGACGATCTCAGGCGGTCACCGCGGCCGGCTTGTGGCGCTGGATGATCGGCAGCAACTGGCCGAAGATCTTGGGCGTGCCGGCGACGACGTTGCCGCTGGCGAGAAAGGCGGACTCGCCGCCGAGGTCGCTGACCAGACCGCCCGCCTCCTGCACCAGCAGTGCGCCGGCGGCCATGTCCCACGGCTTCAGCCCCATTTCCCAGAAGGCGTCGTAGCGGCCGGCGGCGAGGTAGGCCAGGTCGAGGGCGGCCGAGCCGGGGCGGCGGATGCCGGCGGTCTTCTGGGCCACCTCGCGGAACATCGCGAGGTAGGCGTCGATGTGGTCGAACTCGCGGAACGGGAAGCCGGTACCGACCAAGGCTTCGTTCATCCGGGTGCGCTTGGAGACGCGGATGCGTCGCTCGTTGAGGAAGGCGCCGCCGCCGCGGCTGGCTGTGTAGAGGTCGTTGGCGACCGGATCGAACACCACCGCTTGATCGACCACGCCGTTCTTCGCCAGCGCGATCGAGACCGCATACTGGGTGAAGCCGTGGATGAAGTTGGTGGTGCCGTCGAGCGGATCGATGATCCACTGGTACTCGCCCTCGGGGCCGGTGCCGCCGCTCTCCTCTGCTAGAATCGCGTGCCCCGGGTAGGCATCCCGCAGCACGTCGATGATTGCCGCCTCGGCTGCCCGGTCGACCTCGGTGACATAGTCGTTGGCGCTCTTGCTCTCGATCTTGATATGGGCGAGATCGGTCGAAGCGCGGTTGATGATGTTGCCGGCGCGGCGGGCAGCCTTGACGGCGATGTTCAGCATGGGATGCATGGCGGGGGTCTCTGGCGGGAGCCGACCGGCTCCGGGGACGACGCAAAACCTAGGATTCTAATATGAACGGCGCAGCGGCGCTCGATCGCATCCGGATCGTGCTCACACGGACCAGCCACCCGGGGAACATCGGCGCTGCGGCGCGGGCGATGAAGACCATGGGACTCGGGCACCTGGTGCTGGTGCGGCCCGAGTCCTTTCCCGATCCGGTGGCCGACGCCCGGGCCTCGGGCGCGATCGACGTGCTCGAGCACGCTCGCGTCGTGGGTTCGCTCGAAGAGGCCTTGCACGGCACGGTGCTGGCCTGTGCGCTGACCGCCCGCCGCCGCGAGCTGGCGACGCCGGCGCGCTGGGCGCACGAGGCGGCGATCGAGGCCGCGGCCACGACGGCGGCGGGGGAGGTGGCGCTGGTCTTCGGCAACGAGACCAGCGGCCTTTCCAACGAGGAACTGGCGCTGTGTCAGGTGCCGGTGATGGTGCCGGCCAATCCGGCCTATTCCTCGTTGAACCTGGGCGCCGCGGTGCAGTTGATGTGCTACGAACTGCGCATGGCCGCGATCGCGCCGGGAGAGGCGCCGTACCAGTCCGGCCAGCCGGCCAGCTTCGACGAGGTCGAAGGATTCTTCGGCCACCTGGAGCAGGCGATGATCGGGAGCGGCTTCCACGACCCTGCCAACCCGCGTCGCTTGATGGCGCGCATCCGCCGCATGTTCGGTCGGATCCGGCTGGAACGCGAGGAGGTGGGCATCCTGCGGGGCCTGCTCGCCGCGCTCGAACGCAAAACTTGATTAACATGCCCCCATCGAGGGGCAAGCCGGCGCAAGGGCCGGCGACAGGGAATGACCATGTTTCAGCGACTGCGTGAAGACATTGCCAGCGTGCGGGAACGCGATCCGGCGGCGCGATCGGTGCTCGAGGTCCTCACCTGCTACCCGGGCGTGCATGCCCTGGCGGTGCATCGAGTGGCCCATGGCGCCTGGGAATCGGGCTTTCTGTGGCTGGGCCGCTTCCTCAGTCATCTCGGCCGCATGTTCACCGGCATCGAGATCCATCCCGGGGCAAAGGTCGGTCGTCGCGTGTTCATCGACCACGGCATGGGCGTGGTGATCGGCGAAACCGCCGAGATCGGCGACGACTGCACCATCTACCAGGGGGTGACCCTCGGCGGCACGTCGCTCTACCGCGGCACCAAGCGCCACCCGACCCTTGGTCGCGGCGTCGTGATCGGCGCCGGTGCCAAGGTCCTGGGCGGCTTCGAGGTGGGCGACGGCGCCAAGGTCGGTTCCAACGCGGTGGTGGTCAAGCCGGTGCCTGCCGGGGCCACTGCGGTGGGCAATCCGGCCCGGGTGCTCGACGGTGAGCGCAAGGAGCGCGATGCGCGCGAGGAAAAGGCCAAGGAGATGGGCTTCTCGGCCTACGGCGTCACCCGCGACATGGACGATCCCATCGCTCGCGCCCTGCACGGCATCCTCGACCACGCGGTGGAGAACGACCGGCGCATGCAGTGCCTGCTGGAGCGTCTGGCCGAGGCCGGGATCAAGATCGACGCCGTGCCGGAATGCAAGGACGACTTCGACCCGGACAAGCTGTCCAAGATGGTCGATTGACGCGGGCCGCTGCCGACGCGCGCGCGGGCGCCGGCCGTGGGACCGCCGCGAGGCGGCGCCGGGCACCGGGCACGACGATTCGAAGGTCAAATACTTGAGGCTTTTTGTCGGGAACTGGTATAGTTGAGCGAAACAGTAAGGTATTGCTCACCGACAGAGGGCCGCAATGAGACTGACGACCAAGGGACGATTTGCAGTAACCGCGATGATCGACCTCGCGCTGCGCGAGGGCGACGGCCCCGTCACGCTGGCCGGCATCGCGGAACGCCAGAAGATTTCCCTTTCCTATCTCGAGCAATTGTTCGGCAAGCTGCGTCGTCACAAGCTGGTCAACAGCGTACGCGGCCCCGGCGGCGGCTATTGCCTGGCCAAGGCCGACCTCGAGATCACCGTCGCCGACATCATCCGTGCGGTGGATGAGCCGCTCGACGCGACCCAATGCGGCGGCAAGCAGAATTGCCACGACGAACATCGCTGCATGACCCACGATCTGTGGACCAATCTCAACAAGCGCATGTACGAGTACCTGCATTCGGTGCGGCTCGGCGATCTGGTGCGCCAGCAGCGGGAGCGTGCCAACGAAGAGACGGTGGTGCAGGATCACCGCAGCGAGCGCGGCGCCGGTCGACCGGTGCCGGCGTCGGCCTGAGTCCGCACGATGTTCGCGCCCGTCTATCTCGATCACAACGCCACCACGCCCCTCGATCCCGAGGTGCGTGAGGCCATGTTGCCGTATCTCGATGCACGCTTCGGCAACGCGTCGAGCCGGCACGAGTATGGACGCCAGGCCCGCAGCGCGATCGACGACGCCCGCAGCCGGGTCGCGGCCGCGGTCGGCGCTCATCCGACCGAGGTGGTGTTCACCAGCGGCGGTTCCGAAGCCAACAATCTGTTCCTCAAGGGCGCGGCGGCGCGCCTCGCGCCGGCACTGGTGGCGGTCAGCGCGATCGAGCACCCGTGCGTGCGCGAGCCGGCGAAGCAACTGCGCCGCCAGGGGTGGCGCTTGGTCGAGATTGCCGTGGATGGCGAGGGTCGCATCGACGAATCCGCCTGGTCCGAACTGCTCGGCGAGAAGCCGCGGCTGGTCTCGGTGATGCTCGCCAACAACGAAAGCGGCGTGGTGCAGGACATCGCCCGGTTGGCGTCGGGCGGCCGAGTCGCCGGTGCGCTGATCCACTGCGACGCGGTGCAGGCCCTGGGCAAGCTGCCGCTGGACTTCCGCACCCTCGGCGTTCACGGGCTGACGCTGTCGGCCCACAAGGTATATGGCCCGATCGGCGCGGGTGCGCTGGTGTTGGACAAGCGCGTCGATCTGGAGCCCCTGATCGCCGGTGGCGGACAGGAGCGCAAGCTGCGGTCGGGTACCGAGAACGTGGCCGCCATCGTCGGTTTCGGCCGCGCCTGCGAATTGGCCACCGCGCGGCTGGCGGACGACGCGGCGCGGATGGCGGCACTGCGCGACCGGCTCGAGTCGGCCCTCGTACCCATTGGCGCGACGATCTTCTCGCCGCGTGCCGAGCGCCTGCCGGGCACCAGCTTTTTCGCGTTGGCGGACGTGGACGGCGAGACCCTGGTCGGCAAGATGGACCGCGCCGGCTTCGCCATCGCCAGCGGTTCGGCCTGTTCCAGCGTCGATCCCGAGCCCTCCCACACGCTGCTGGCGATGGGCGTGGCGCCGGAGACCGCGCGCGGCGCGATCCGGGTCAGCCTGGGGCGGGGCACGACGGCGCGGCAGATCGAGGATTTCATCGGCGCGTTCACGCATACTGTCGCCGAACTGAGGACACTGACGGCCGTATCGGCCTGACAACGCAAGACACGCACGACACGTTTCGGAGAAACCCACATGCTGAAATTTCCCATCTACCTCGACTATTCGGCGACGACGCCGGTGGATCCGCGGGTGGCCGAGAAGATGATCCC
The DNA here is from genome assembly GCA_020445785.1 of Rhodocyclaceae bacterium. Taxonomy (GTDB): domain Bacteria; phylum Pseudomonadota; class Gammaproteobacteria; order Burkholderiales; family Rhodocyclaceae; genus Cognatazoarcus. Next base: position 1,066 of record JAGRFZ010000049.1, on the reverse strand, counting down.
GTACCTGGTCGAGCATTTCGGCAACCCGGCGTCGCGCAGTCACGCCTACGGCTGGGAGACCGAAAAGGCGGTCGAGGAGGCCCGTGCCGAAGTGGCGGCCCTGGTGGGCGCCGACCCCAAGGAAATCATCTGGACCTCCGGCGCGACCGAGTCCGACAACCTGGCGATCAAGGGCGCGGCCCAGTTCTACAAGGGCAAGGGCAAGCACGTGATCACCGTCAAGACCGAACACAAGGCCGTGCTCGACACCTGTCGCGAGCTGGAGCGCGTCGGCTTCGAGGTGACCTACCTCGACGTGCTCGAGAACGGCCTGATCGACCTCGATGTGCTTCGCGCGGCGATTCGTCCGGACACCATCCTGGTATCGGTGATGTTCGTGAACAACGAGATCGGCGTGATCCAGCCGATCGCCGAGATCGGCGAACAGTGCCGGGAGAAGGGCGTGGTGTTCCACGTCGACGCGGCCCAGGCCACCGGCAAGGTCGCCATCGATTTGCGCGAGCTGAAGGTGGATCTGATGTCGTTCTCGGCCCACAAGACCTACGGACCGAAGGGTATCGGCGCGCTCTACGTGCGCCGCAAGCCGCGCGTACGGCTGGAGGCTCAGATGCACGGCGGGGGCCACGAGCGCGGTCTGCGCTCCGGCACGCTGGCGACCCACCAGATCGTCGGGATGGGCGAGGCGTTCCGCATCGCCCGCGAGGAGATGGACGCCGAGAACGATCGTATCCGTGCGCTGCGCGACCGCTTGTTGGCGGGCCTGTCGAGCATCGAGGCGACCTACGTCAATGGCGACCTGGCGCAGCGGGTGCCCCACAACCTGAACATTTCCTTCGCCTACGTCGAGGGCGAGTCGCTGATCATGGCGATCAAGGACGTCGCCGTGTCGTCCGGTTCGGCCTGTACGTCGGCGTCGCTGGAACCGTCCTATGTGCTGCGTGCCCTCGGGCGCGACGACGAGCTGGCCCACAGTTCGATTCGATTCACGATCGGACGGTTTACCACCGAAGAGGAAATCGACTATACGATCGACCTGTTGCGCCGCAAGATCGGCAAGTTGCGCGAG
>JAGRFZ010000195.1 GCA_020445785.1 Rhodocyclaceae bacterium | reverse complement strand
GTCTTGCCATGGTCAACGTGACCAATCGTCCCTACGTTCACGTGCGGCTTCGTCCGCTCGAACTTACCCTTAGCCATTTCTGCTTCCTATCTCTCTATCCCGAAACGGATCACTTCTTGTTGATGATTGCGTCGGCGACGTTCTTCGGCGCTTCGGCGTAATGCTTGAATTCCATCGAATAGGTCGCCCGCCCCTGGGACAGCGACCGCAGCTGCGTGGCGTAGCCGAACATCTCGGCCAGCGGCACCTCGGCCTTGATCTCCTTGATCCCACCCGGCAGATCGTCCATTCCCTGGACGATGCCGCGGCGCCCCGAAAGGTCGCCCATGACATTGCCCATGTATTCCTCCGGGGTTTCGACGACGACCGCCATCATCGGCTCCAGCAGCACCGGCGAAGCCTGGCGCATGCCGTCCTTGAAGGCCATCGACGCAGCCATCTTGAAGGCGTTCTCGTTCGAGTCCACGTCATGGTAGGAGCCGAAATGCAGCGTGCACTTGACGTCCACCACCGGAAATCCGGCCAGCACGCCGTTCGGCATGGTTTCCTGCAGACCCTTGTCCACCGCCGGAATGTACTCGCGCGGCACGACCCCGCCCTTGATCGCATCGACGAACTCGTAACCCTTGCCGGTCTCGTTCGGCTCGATCTTGAGCACGACATGGCCGTACTGACCGCGACCACCCGACTGCTTGACGAACTTGCCTTCGGCGTTCTCGACGACCTTGCGGATGGTCTCGCGGTAGGCGACCTGCGGCGCACCGACATTGGCCTCGACGTTGAACTCGCGCTTCATCCGGTCGACGATGATCTCCAGGTGCAACTCGCCCATGCCCGAAATGATGGTCTGCCCCGACTCCTCGTCGGTGCGTACGCGAAACGACGGATCTTCCTGGGCGAGGCGCGACAACGCGATACCCATTTTTTCCTGGTCGCTCTTGGTCTTGGGCTCGACCGCCACGTGGATCACCGGATCCGGGAACTCCATCCGCTCGAGAATGACCGGCGCCTGCGGGTCGCACAGCGTTTCCCCGGTCGTGACTTCCTTGAGACCGACGCAGGCGGCGATGTCGCCGGCACACAATTCCTTGATCTCTTCACGGTCGTTGGCGTGCATCTGCAAGATTCGGCCGATCCGCTCTTTCTTGCCTTTGACCGAGTTGAGCACGGTCTCACCGGACTTCAGCACACCCGAATACACGCGCACGAAGGTCAGCTGGCCGACGAACGGGTCGGTCATCAACTTGAAGGCCAGACCCGAGAACTTCTCGGCATCGTCGGCCTTGCGCTGGACCGGTTGCTCGCGATCGTCGAAACCACTCACCGGCGGTACGTCGAGGGGCGACGGCATCAACTCGATGACCGCATCGAGCATGCGCTGCACACCCTTGTTCTTGAAGGCGGTTCCGCACAGCATCGGCTGGATCTCGCACGCCAGCGTGCGCAGACGCAGACCTTCAAGGATGTCCGCCTCGGAAAGGTCGCCCTCTTCCAGATACTTGTCCATCAGCTCTTCGGTGGCTTCGGCAGCCGCCTCGACCATCTCCGAGCGCCACTTGTCGGCTTCGTCCTTGAGCTCTGCGGGAATTTCGCGATAGTCGAACTTCATTCCCTGGGTCGCCTCGTCCCAGTAGATCGCCTGCATCTTGACCAGATCGACGACGCCGAGGAAATTCTCTTCGTGGCCGATGGGGATCACGATCGGAATCGGATTTCCCTGCAGGCGCGTCTTCATCTGGTCCACGACCTTGTAGAAGTTCGCGCCCTGACGGTCCATCTTGTTGACGAAAGCCAGGCGAGGCACCTTGTACTTGTTGGCCTGACGCCAGACGGTCTCGGACTGGGGCTGCACGCCACCGACCGCGCAATACACCATGCACGCACCATCGAGCACACGCATCGAACGCTCCACCTCGATCGTGAAGTCCACGTGACCCGGGGTGTCGATGATGTTGATGCGATGCTCGGGGAAGTTGTTGGCCATCCCCTTCCAGAAGCAGGTCGTGGCCGCCGAGGTAATCGTGATCCCGCGCTCCTGCTCCTGCGCCATCCAGTCCATGGTGGCGGCACCGTCGTGCACCTCGCCGATCTTGTGATTGACGCCGGTGTAGAAAAGGATGCGCTCGGTCGTCGTCGTCTTGCCGGCGTCGATATGCGCAGAGATACCGATATTGCGGTATCGCTCGATGGGAGTCTTGCGAGCCACGATTGAACCCTACCTTTTCGGGCAGACCGGATCTGGGTCGGCCCATGCGTATATATGCTGGTTACAAAACAATCGAGCCCCTTGCAGGGCCCGATACGTTCCCTGGCGGGAGTAGATCAGAAGCGGTAATGCGAGAAGGCCTTGTTGGCCTCGGCCATGCGGTGCACTTCCTCGCGCTTTTTCATCGCCGCGCCGCGACCTTCCGAGGCCTCGAGCAACTCGCCGGCGAGACGCTGGGCCATCGACTTCTCGGAGCGCTTGCGGGCCGCCTCGCGCAACCAGCGCATCGAAAGCGCCATGCGGCGCGACGGGCGGACCTCGACCGGGACCTGGTAGTTGGCACCGCCAACCCGGCGACTCTTCACCTCGACCACCGGCTTGACGTTGCCGATGGCGGTCGAGAAGACCTCCAACGGATCCTTGCCGGACCGCGACGAGATGGTGTCGAACGCACCATAGACGATACGCTCGGCAACGGCCTTCTTGCCGGAATGCATGATCACGTTGATGAACTTGGAAACGTCCTGACTCCCGAACTTCGGATCGGGCAGAACTTCACGCTTGGGTACTTCGCGACGACGCGGCATATCAACCTCTTCAGAATTCTGTTACCGACAATCAGGCCTGCTTCGGACGCTTGGCGCCGTACTTGGAACGGGCCTGCTTGCGATCCTTGACACCCTGGAGGTCGAGCGAGCCGCGCACGATGTGATAACGCACACCCGGCAGATCCTTGACACGACCACCGCGAATCAGCACGACCGAGTGCTCCTGCAGGTTGTGGCCCTCGCCACCGATGTACGAAATCACCTCGAAGCCGTTGGTCAGGCGCACCTTGGCCACCTTGCGAAGCGCGGAGTTCGGCTTCTTCGGCGT
>JAGRFZ010000007.1 GCA_020445785.1 Rhodocyclaceae bacterium | reverse complement strand
CGGGCGTCGCCGCCCGGGGCGCGCCGAGGCCCCTCGAGCCGCTGCGGCGGCTGCCCGGAACGGACCACCCTCCGCCGGCACATTGTGAGCGCCGGATGCGATTCCCTGGCCGGAATGCGCGCCGGGGATGGGCTTCGCCGGACGCTTCGGCGACGGCACGACCGATGCACCGACGCGGGGCGCAAAAGACGCATTCCCAGTAAGACGCATCCCTACAACCAAAGTTGTAGAATTGAGGCTTCGCGCATCGCCGGAATCCGCTTGACCCGATGTCACCGAAAGACCAAGCCCCCGAAGTTGCCCCGTCGACCGTCACCGACATTGCCGACGGCCACTCTGCCTTTGGCCGCTTGGCCGAGCGCCTGTCCTCCCATGCAGCCGCCGACGAACACGGCGTTCCGGAGGGTGAGATTGCGCATTTGCTGCAGGAAACGATCAGCACGGTGACGCAACATTTCCTCAATGAGGAAAGCCTGATGAAGACCTTCGGTTACCGCGAGCGCGAACCGGCCCGCTTCCACGCGCACATCGAAAGCCATGCCGATTTCAGCGGTGACGTCTGCAAACTGGTGTGTTCCGCCGACATCCTGCGCCCGGACATGCTCGAGAAACTCGCCGGAATGCTCGTGGACTTTGCGGTCTGCCACCAGCGGGATCACGACGATCCCTTCCTCGATCACGTGCTGGACGGCCAGCGAGCATCTTGAACGAAGCGGGGAGGCCGGCCTGCCGCCCCCGCCGGTGCGGCGCGATCAGCCGACCGCCCGCATCAGATCCTGAATTTCTCCGGCGTGTTCGGCGATGGTCTGCTGGAACGTCTCGATCCCCTCGATCTTCTCCGCACGCAATCTGGGGTCGCCTGCCCGCACCGGTTCCACATTGGGCCCGTCCAGTTCCACCAGTGTATCGGCAATGAACAAGGTGTCCGCCAGGCTCTCGATGCCGGACGATTCGCTCATGTCATCGAAGGCGACGATGGCTTCCTGGATCTCGGGCGTCACGTCGAGGGCGGCCATCACCGAGTGCCCGATCTGCCCACGCCAGCCGATCAAGAGGTTGCGCAGGCCGGCTGCATCGCCGAACAGGTCGGGCCGTTCGGACAGCCGGAACAACAGGTAGAGGGTGCCCATGTCGTGAATCAGCCCGGCGAACAGCGCCTTGTCGCCGTCCAGCCGGGAGTGTGTGCGCACGAGCACGAAAGAATAGGCGGCCACTTGTCGACTGTGCTCGATCACCTTGTGGCAGATCGTCCGGAACGGCAGCATGCGCCGGTAGGTGACCAACTGAGCCATTGCCACCGCAGTGGCCAACGTCTTGACCTGGTTGGAGCCGATTCGGATGACCGCAGACTTGATGTCGCTGACGCGGGGCCCGAGGCGCGCGTAGGCCACCGAATTGGCCGCCTGGACCACCCGAGTCGACAGCAAGGGGTCGGCGGCGATGATACGCACCAGCTCGATGGCACCGGTGCGCTCGGAGCGCAACACCTCGCGCAAACGAATGGTGGTGTCGAACGAGGTCGGAAACACCACCTTGCCGCGGGACAGATCGATCGCGATCTGACGCACGAATTCTCCCCAAGCCTCCGCCCTGTTCGCCTTGTCCCCTCCGTCGTTGCTCACGCGAATGCCCTCGACAGTGTTTCGATTTCGCCGCGGGCGCTGACCACGCTCGCGCGATACGCTTGCATCCGGACGACATGGCCGGCGTCCGTAGGCGGCCCGCCGCCGGACAGCGGCGAGCGCCCCACAGGCTCCGCCTCGGCCAGCAGATTGGCCACGTGAATCAGATCCGGCAATTGCGCGAGGCCATGGATCGGCCGCAGCGCCTCGTGCTCGGCTGCCGCCTCCTGGAAGATCTCCGGAACGTTCAGGGTCGCCAGCACGGCGTGCCCGATCTGCCCATGCCATTCTCGCAACATGGCATGCAACTCTTGGGTTTCCATTGAGAATTCGGAATTCCGGGAAATTCGATAGAGAAGGTAGAACACCCCGATGTCGTGGATCAGCCCGGCGAAATAGGCGGTACCGGCATCGATCGTCGAATGGTCACGGGCAAGGATCACCGAGCAGCCGGCCACCCATCTCGAATGCTGCAGCAATTTCTGGCCGAGCGCACGGTAGGGCACCATCTGTCGATAGGTGACGAGCTGCGCCATTGCCACGGCCAGCGCCAGGTTCCGTACTTGTTCCAGGCCGAGCCGCACGACCGCCGCGCGGATATCGCTCACCGGGCCGCCGGCGGTCGCGTTGGCCGCCGAGTTCGCGACCTGCACCAGACGCGCGGCGAGCAACGGGTCGGCCGATATCGCCTGGGTGATTTCGCTCACCCCCGCGGTTTCGGAGCGTAACAACTCGCGCAGCTTGATCGTGATATCAAATGACGTCGGAAACACGAGCTTGCCGTCGGACAGATCGGCGGCAACGTCATGGACGAATTCGAGCCAAGGCAGATTTTGCAAAGAATGATTCATATCGCATGCAGGCCGGGCATGGACACCCCGAGCTATGCTACCTCAATGGCGCCACTGATTGGCCGCCTCCGTAACGCCTGCCACGGCACGCCATGGCGCGGCGGCTATACTGGGCCTCGATCTTCCGAATCCGAGACGCCGTGCGAACAAGCCTGAAGCGGGCTTTCACGTTGGTCCTGCTGCTGGCGACACCGCTCGCGGCGACGGCCCAGACCGACCCCGGCAGCGACCTGGTCGAGAGCCCGATCCGCAAGTCGCTGGGCGAGGCGGCACTCGAGTCGGCGCCGGCACGCATCGGCTGGCTTCACGACACCCGCAATTCCCTGCGCGATTTCTTCGAGGCGGTCGGACGAAACGTGGATGGCTGGTTCGGCGACGTACCGCCCGAGCCGACCCGGCGCCTGGTCAATGGCCGGCTGAGCCTGAATACGCTGTGGCGGCAGGACGACGGCATGCGGGTCGGCCTCGACTTCCGCGGCAAGTTCGATCTGCCCAACCTGAAGAACAAGGCCTACCTCTATTTCGGCCAGGACAACGAGCGCGAGGTGGTCACGGACCAGCCCGACGAGTTCTCGCGCCGCCAGCGCCTGCTGGCCGAGGAAGAAAGCGAGGACCATACCTTCTTTGCCGGCCTCGGCTACGCACTGCGCGAGAACATCGACCTCAGAGGCGGCATCCGCGGTCCGTTGCGTCCGTTCGTCCAGGCGCGTTTCGTCAAGAAATGGTACCCGGCACAGGACGACGAGATCGCGTTCCGCGAAACCCTGTTCTGGGAGGTCAAAGAGGGATTCGGACTGACCACATCGGTCAACTACCACCACGACTTCACCCGCCGGCTGGAATTCCGCTGGCGCAACTCGGCGACCCTGTCCCAGTCCACCGACGCCCTCGCCTGGCAGTCGAGCGTCGGTCTCTACCTGCGGCTCGGCGGGCCGCGCCAACTCTCGCTGGAGGCGCTGATCAACGGCGAGACCGGCTCGACCCTGCCGGTCAGCGAGTACGGCGTTCGAGGTATCTACCGCCGGGCGATCTACGAAGACTGGCTGCTGGGCGATTTCATCGTCGGTCATTTCTGGCCGCGGGACGAGGACGACGCCGAACGCGACAAGAGTTGGGCGGCAGGAATCGGCGTCGAAATGCTCTTCTGACACAAAATCGGCTTTTGTTTCCGTAGCGTTTCTGCAACAATTCTCGGCTTTCCTGGCCGGCAGAATCCTGTGGAACTCAAGCATCTGAGCGAAATCGAGCGCGCGACGCAGCCCGGTCGTAACGAACTCGCGCGACTCGGCATAGCCCTGCTCTTCATTGTCGGTGTGATGCTGTTCGCGTCGACCCGCGGCCAGGCGCCGAGCATGGCATTGGTGGTCGCGGCGATGATCGGCGGCTACATGGCGATGAACATCGGCGCCAACGACGTCGCCAACAATGTCGGCCCAGCGGTCGGGTCGAAGGCCCTGACCTTGGCCGGCGCACTGCTGATCGCTGCAATCTTCGAGGCGGCCGGTGCCCTCGTCGCGGGCGGCGAAGTGGTCGACACGATCAAGAGCAGCATCGTCGATGCCAGCCAGCTCCCTTCCGGCAAGACCTTCATCTGGCTGATGATGGCGGCCCTGCTGGCCGGGGCGATCTGGCTCAACATTGCAACAGCCGTCGGCGCGCCGGTGTCGACCACCCATTCGATCGTCGGCGCGGTCCTCGGAGCCGGTATCGCCGCCGCCGGCATGGGCGTCGCAAACTGGGGCAAGGTCGGCTCGATCGCAGCGAGCTGGGTCATTTCCCCAGTACTCGGTGGCGTCATCGCCGCGGCGTTTCTGTACTTCATCAAGCGCTTCATCACCTACCAGACCGACATGGCGACCGCCGCCAAGCGGGTCGTACCGTACCTGGTCGGCGTCATGGCCTGGGCCTTCGGTACCTATCTGATGCTCAAGGGCGTCAAACACATCGTCAAGATCGGCTTCTTCTCCGCGGCGTTGTCGGGCGTGGTGATCGCTGCCGTGGTGTTCCTCGCTGTCCGCCCGATGATCGCGCGCCAGGCCAACGACATCGAAAACAGCAAGCAGGGCGTCAACCGCCTGTTCACGGTACCGCTGGTGTTTGCCGCCGCCCTGCTCTCCTTCGCCCACGGCTCCAACGACGTGGCCAATGCGGTCGGCCCGCTGGCTGCGATCGTCGATACGCTGACCACCACCGCCGACGCGGTGCATAGCAAAGCCGCGATCCCGTTGTGGGTGATGATGGTCGGCGCGCTGGGCATCGCCATCGGCCTCGGCCTGTTCGGCCCCAAGGTAATCCGTACGGTGGGCTCGGAGATCACCGAGCTGGACCAGATGCGTGCCTACTGCATCGCCATGGCCGCCACCATCACCGTGATCATTGCGAGCCAGCTTGGGCTGCCGGTCAGTTCGACCCATATTGCGGTGGGCGGCGTTTTCGGCGTCGGCTTCCTGCGCGAGTATCTCAAGCGCAACTACGCGCGCATGGTGGATGACATCGTCGACCACCATCCGGAGGGTGACAAGGAAGCGATCGAAGCTTTCATGGAGCGCTTCACCAAGGCCCGTGTCGAGGAAAAGGGTGACATGCTGCGGGAACTCAAGCGCCAGGCCAAACAGCAGCTCGACCCCGCCCATTTCTCGAAAATGGAGCGCCGCCGGCTGCGCAAGGTCTATAAGCAGGAGCTGGTCAAACGATCGCAGTTGCTGCGCATCGCCGCGGCCTGGGTCATCACGGTCCCTGCATCGGCCGTGATGGCAGCGATGATCTTCTTCATGATCCGAGGCATGATGTTGCCCTGAACGTCGCGACCGGCCCGCCGGTCAGTTGAACAGCCCGTCGATTTCCACCGAAGAGCGGTTGCCCAGGCAAGCGCTCTTTTCGTTCAGCCAGATCTGCGCGTGCTGGCGGCCCAGTTCGCGCAGGCCGTGCAGAAATTCCCGGTTCGGTACGAGCTTGGATTCGGGCGCCAGCCGCCCGAGTAGTTCGCCGGCCTCGATGAGGTGGAAACGGGCCGCCAGCAGCCTCCGCTCGAGGCGTCCACGGCGCCACCAGGGCACGGCTTCGGCGTACTCGCGGGCATGGGCGAACATCCGCATTTCGCGCAGGAAGTTGGCGGAAAACGACAATTCGAGGGCACGCATTCGGATTTCGTCGGCCGTCGTCGGCGTCGTCAGGTGGTGAAGCGGATTGAGCAGGACCAGCAGCACGTCCCGGCTCGCGCACTCGTAGAACAATGGAAAGACCGCCGGATTGGCGACGTAACCGCCATCCCAGTAGGGCTCACCGTCGATCTCCACGGTATGGTGCATGGTCGGCAGGCAGGCCGATGCCAGCAACGCGTCGACGTTGATCTCGTGATTGCGGAACAGGCGCAACTTGCCGGTGTTGACCTGCGTCGCCGCGATGAAGAGGCGTAGCGGGCAACGTCGCCGCAGGCGCTCGAAATCCACTTGCGCCTCGATCACGTCGCGCAGCGGGTTGAGATCCAACGGATTGAGTTCGTTCGGCGAAAACACCGACGACAAGCGGAGCATGAACTTCATCACCGGGTTGACCAGCGTGCCGTCGCCCCGGCCGTTCGGTATCGCCATCTCGAAGGGCGGCGTATCGGCGATCGCGTTCCAGAAAAGGTCCAGTGCCTCGCGGGCACCGTCTCGCCCGCCCGAGATCCAGCCGTGGGCCATCACTACAGCATTCATCGCGCCCGCACTGGTGCCGCTGATGCCTTCGAAGCCGAAGCGACCGTGTTCGAGCAAGGCGTCGAGGACGCCCCACGTGAAGGCGCCGTGGGCGCCGCCACCCTGCAAGGCCAGGCTCAGCCGGGTCCGCGGTTCCATTTTTCGCAGAAACATGTTCGATTCCTCCGGTTGCCGGCGCCACCTGCAGGCCGGAAACCAAGCATTCGGGTGGCGACCATGATGCAATGCGACACATTACCGACCGTCGGTCGCAAGCCAAGACATGGCACCCTTTCCCAGCTAGGATGTCATCCATCGACCGTTTTGCTGCATTGCACCACAATCGTTTTCCTTTTTCCGAGGACGCTTACACGGATGACACACTTCGCCCATTTCGATCAGGACCTGGATCAGATCGCGCTCGAGCTCGCCGGGCTCGGGGCCTTGTGCAACGTCCGCCTGCGGGATCCCGGCATGGTCCAGTCCATCCTCGAAGGCCACACGCCGGTCAATTGCAGCAATCCTCCGGCCTTCGAAAAGATGCGCGGCCTGTTGGCACTGGCCTACAAGACGATCGAGGAATCCAGCCGCTTCGAGGGCCCCGAGGCGACCGCCCGGATGATCCACCACGCGGTCCAGATCGCCAGCGAGCGGCGCGACCGCTATTCGTGAGGCGACGAGCCGTACCCGCCGCGGCTCAGAAATTGCGCTGCAGATCCATGCCGGCATACATCGACGCAACCGCGTCTCCGTAGCCGTTGAACATCACACTCGGCCGCTTGAAGATGTCACCGATCCGACGCTCGCGCGACTGGTCCCAGTACGGGTGCTTCAGGGTGGGATTGACATTGGCATAGAAACCATAGTTGCGATGCTCGGCCTTCGGCCAACTGGTCAGCGGCTGCTCTTCCACCAGGCGAATGCGCTGGATCGATTTGGCGCTTTTGTAGCCATACTTCCACGGTACGACGATGCGCACTGGCGCCCCGTTCTGGCGCGGCAGGGTCTCACCGTAGAGCCCGAGCGTGAGCAGGGTCAGCGGATGCAGAGCTTCGTCGAGGCGCAGGCCCTCGACGTAAGGAAATTCGAGGAAGCCGAAGAAGTGCGGCGTCACCACGTTCGGATCGTAGTAGCTCTGGAATTCGACGAACTTCGCCGAGCCCAGGGGCGCCACCGCGCGCAGCAAGGCGGCGAGCGGATAGCCGATCCACGGCACCACCATCGACCATGCCTCGACACAGCGTAGCCGGTAGATGCGTTCCTCGAGGGGTGCGAGGCGCAGCAGATCGTCGATGTCGAAACGCCGCGGCCTTGCCACCAAGCCTTCGACGACGACCGTCCAAGGCCGAATCGGCAACTTGTGGGCGTACAGCGCGGGGTCGCCTTTCGACGAGCCGAACTCGTAGAAATTGTTGTAGGCGAGCAGTTTGGCGAGCGGCGTCTGCGGCTCGGTGGTAGACCATCGCGCCGAACGCCGAGCCCGCAGCGCAACCGTGTCCGCCGCGTTGGCAGCGCCTGCCGGCATCGGCAGCAGCCCCGCGGCCACCGCGCCAGCGGCGCAGCGCAGGAACGTGCGGCGGCGCTCGAACGAAGCACGCGGGGTGATCTCCGATGGCGCAATGTACCTGTCTCGAAATGCCGGCATGGCAGCCTCCAACGCTGTGCTGGCGATGACCGTGCACGCCCACCGATGCTTACGAGCCGGTTCGTCGGAACGGGCCGGCTCCCATCAAGGCATGTACAGCGCTTCGTAGAAGCCGGCGGTCCGCAGGCGGATGGTCACCGGCTGGTCTCCGCGATTCTCCCAATACCAACCATGACGCCCGTCGAAGGGCGCTCGGAAGTTGCCGCTGGCCGTTCGAACGGAGGCGCCGACGCGAAAGCTGGTGAAGGTGTCCGCGTCGGCGTTGGGCGGGTCGCCGTGCATGTCGACATAGACCGGCCCGCCTTCGGCCCGCCACTCGAAGGTGAAGCGCTGGCCGAGGGCCATCACCGCCTTGATTTCGGCCCCCTGGCCCGGCGGCAGGTTCAGCGTGATCTCGTCGCTCCGATAGGGCGCGTCGGCAAGCGACAGCGGCGAATCCGCCGCTACCGGTGCACCGCCCGTGTCGATCTCGGCGGCGTCTGCCCGATGCAAGGCGTCGAGCCCCATCCGGGCGCCGAGTCCGGTCGGATCGACACCGTATTCCGCCGGCAGGACCACGACCACCAGAAGCAGCGCGGCGATTGCGACGGCCAGCACGCTGGCACGCATCAGGCTGCGACGCGACGGCAATCCTTCCGGGTCCAGGTCGGCAATGTCGTGCAAGGGTTGTCGGGTGTTCGGGTCGTGCATGTTGGTGCCTCAGGAGGCCAGAAAATATCCACTCAACTGGTAGCCGAAGAGCAGGTAACCGGCTGCCATCAAGAGCACGTTGGCAGCAAAGGCCTGGCGGGCGAACGCGTGGCTGCGCCGCCAGAAATCCATCGCGATCAGGATCGCGCCGAGGGCCAGGATCTGCCCGATCTCCACGCCGACGTTGAAGGCGACGATGTTTGCCACGAGCCCGTCGGCCGGCAGGTCGAAATCCTGCAGCTTGGTGGCCAGACCGAAGCCGTGGAAAAAGCCGAAGATCAGCACGGCCAGCCGTGTATCGGGCTGCACCCCGAACCAGGCGCGAAAGGCGCCGAGGTTGTCGAGTGCCTTGTAGACCACCGACAGGCCGATGATCGCATCGACCAGATACGGGTTCACGTGGGTGCCGCTCAGCACGCCGAACAACAGCGTCGTACTGTGCCCGATCGCGAACAGGGTGACGTACAGGGTCACGTCCTTCATTCGGTACAGGAAGAAGATGACGCCGACCAGGAACAGCAGATGATCGTAGCCGGTGGCCATATGCTTGGCGCCGAGATAGACGAAGGGCAGCAGTTGCGCGCCGCTGCTCTGCTCCATGAAGCGCCCGTCGCCTTCGCCGACGCCATGGGCGAAGACCGGAGACGTGGTCAACGCCAGGAGCAGCGCCGCGAGCAGCCCCAGGGCGGCGTATCCGGCGGAGGTTGTCGCGTGGTTTCGTGCGTCGGCAGTTCGCATCTTCCGTTCGGGCCGGTCGGCGGTGCCGCCGCCAGCGAGTCGCTTGCGTGCCCCGAACCTACCATCTTTTGCCGGATCGACGTTCGAAGCCGGCGGGCGCGCCTGACGGCTGCGCCCGCGATCAGCCGCCGCCCGGAGATCCGGGCGGAACCTGCTCGCGATCGTGCATGCCATGGTCGCGCGAGACCTGTGCCACGTGCCGCCGGTCGTCGACACGAAGCCGGTTCACGCCCGGCAAACTGCGCCACCCGATGCGCTTGCACGTTGCGCCAACGATCGACCGCGGCTTCGTCGCGCGAAAAGGACGGCGACAGCAATTCGTCGGCCTCGACCAGGCGCTGGAATCGCTCGATCGAGAGGAAACCGTCCACTTCGGCCGGCACCGGCCGCAATGGCCCGGCCAAGTTCAGATACGCACGCTGGCAGCCCGGTGCGATCGCGACCTCGAAGTTGACCGCGGTCATGGCGGCCCATTTTCGCCTTCGGGCGGACGATCCAAGGTACCCGAAGCCAGCATCGGGAAGCTCCGCGTCTCGCGCAGGATGAAGCGCCCACGCTCGGCCAGCGCGAAGTTGTCGCGACCGTCAGGATCTGCGCGCAGGCGTGCCCGGTAGGATTCGTAGGCCGCCATCGAATCGAATCCGATCAGCCCCCAGGCCTCATCGATGCTGCCCTCGTGGGGCAGCAGGTAGGCCAGCAGATGTCCGCCGCAGCGCGGAATGATGCGGACCCAGTTCTCGGCATAGCGACGAAACGCGTCGCGCTGGTAGGGGTCGATGCGATAGTGAATCAGGCAGACGATCATGACGTGCTCCCGTGTGGATGTCGAACCATGCTAGGCGCTTGTGCCGCGCTTATGGTTCGCCTACGATCGAACTATGAATGCCACCGCCAGACCGGGTCAGGCACGACCCGGCGTTTTCTTGCGAGACGGTCCCCACATCGCCCGCGTCGCGGCCTTGATCGGCGACACCACAAGGGCGGAGGTACTGAGCACGTTGATGGCCGACCGGGCTTTGACAGCGACCGAGCTGGCCGCGGTGGCCGGCGTCACCAAGCAGACCATCAGCGCCCATCTCGCTCGACTGGTCGATGCCGGCCTGCTGGCGGTGTCCCGCCAGGGCCGGCACCGCTATTTCCGGCTTGCCGCACCGGACGTCGCACAATTGCTCGAGTCGTTGATGGGCGTCGCCTTTCGTACCGGTGCGGTCCGGCTGCGGGGCAGCCCGCGCGAGCCGGCGCTGCGTCGGGCGCGGGTGTGCTACGACCACCTCGCCGGCGAACTGGGCGTGCAACTGTACGAATCGATGCTCGCGCAGGGCGCGATCTGCGGGGACGAGGAGACCGTCGTTCCAGGCATTCACGCCGACACTTGGTTCGCCGCCGTCGGGATCGACATCGAGGCGGCGTCGCGGGGCCGGCGGCGGCCCTGTCGCCCATGTCTCGACTGGAGCGAACGGCGCCACCACCTCGGCGGCGCCATCGGCGCCTGCCTGCTCGCCCGCCTCGTCGCGCTCGGCTGGCTGCAGCGGCGCGCGGATTCCCGGGTGGTCGCGGTCACACCGCTCGGCGGCCGCGAGCTGCATCGCTTGATGTCCACGACGGCCGTGGTCAATGCGACGCGGCGAGGGGCGCCCACGCCGTCGCCGGGGCCCTCGGACCGACGGGGCGGCGGACCGTGACACGGGCCGTTTTCCAAACGATCCGGATCGACCTGCCGCCGGAGCAGTGCCCGATGCCCTGCCCGTCGGCGGCCGAACGCCGGCGGGTCGAGGGCCGGCGCCACGCGTTCCGCTCCCGCCCGATGGCCGCAGCGAGCGAGGCACGATCCGTCCGACCGGGAGACGGCGTGGCGATCGACGATTTGCACGGAGGAATCCGCAGATGGAGATGAAACCAATCCATTCCGGCAGGCTTCGAGCCGTCGGCTACGACCGCCGCACTCGCACGCTTCGGGTCGAACTCGACGACGGCACCCTGCTCGACCATGCCGCCGTCGGCGAGGAGGCGTGGCGTCGCCTTGCCGAATCGGCCTCGGCATGGAGCTATTACCGCGACAACATCGAAGAGGAATTCACCGCGCGACGCGCATCCGCCGCCGCCGAGCAAGGCGGCGAAAACCCGCTCGACGCCCTCTTCCGCAAGGACTGATCCCGCACACCGCCGTCGGCCGCTCGCGGCAGGCCACGCGCCCGTCGATGCCGGAGGCCATCCGGCTCGCCGGCGCTCAGTCGCGCTCGAGGCCGTAGCGCGCCAGCTTGGAGCGCAATCCGACCCGGGAAAGCCCCAGCTCGCCGGCCGCGCGGGTCTTGTTCCAACGGTGACGGACCAGGGTTTCCTTGACGATGCGCGCCTCCAGCGCTTCGAGGCGGGTCCTGAGGTCTCCGTCGAGGCCGGCCAGCAGGGCGAGTGCAGGTTCCTGCTCTTCGGCACCGGCGCGCAGCACCCGGGGCGACAGGTCGGCCGCTCGCAGCGCCGATCCATCGGCGAGCGCCACCATGCGCAGGATCTCGTTTCTCAGCTCCCGCACGTTGCCCGGCCAACGATAAGCGGTCAGGCAGGCCTGCACCTCCGGGCTAAGGGGCTCGAAGCGGGTCCCCAGCGATCGTGCCACCTCTGCCGCGTAGGACTCGGCAATCAGCGGAATGTCCATCGGTCGCTCGCGCAGCGGCGGCACCGCGATGGTGACCGCGGCAAGGCGGTAGAACAGGTCCTGGCGAAAGCGCCCGGCGGCGACTTCGGCCTCGAGGTCACGATTGGTCGCGGTGACGGTACGCACGTCGATGGCCAGGGGCCGCGGCGCACCGAGCGGCCGAACCTCGCCTTCCTGCAGCACCCGAAGCAGCTTGACCTGGAAGGCCGGCGAAGTCTCGCCGATTTCGTCGAGAAAGATGGTGCCGTGGTCGGCCTGCCGGAACAGCCCCACCCGATCCTCCACCGCGCCGGTGAAGGCCCCGCGCTTGTGGCCGAACAGCTCCGATTCCAACAACTGGTCCGGCAGCGCGCCACAATTCTCGACGACGAAAGGTTCTTCGCTGCGCGGGCTATGGCGATGCAATGCGCGGGCCAGCAATTCCTTGCCGGTGCCGGACTCGCCGGTCAGCAGCACAGGGATGTCGTAGCGCGCGACCTTCTCCACCAGCGCGCACAGCCCGTTCATCGGCGAGTCCGCTGCCCGCACCAGTGCGTCGGCGTTTTGGCGGCGCCGCAAGACCTGGCGCTTGTCGGCGACCCGATCCCGCAGCGCCGGGGTGGCTTCGCGCAATTCGACCGACAGCCGCTGGTTCTCGCTGTGCAACCGCTGCAGCTCGACCGCGCCCCGCAAGGTCAGCAACAACTGCTCCGGCTGCCACGGCTTGAGGACATACTGGTAGATGCCCGCCTCGTTGATGCCGGCGATGATGTCCTCGGAATCGGTATAGCCGGAAATGATGATGCGTATGCACTCCGGCCACTCGCCGCGCACGCGCTTCAGAAACTCGACGCCCGACACCCCCGGCATGCGCTGGTCGCAAAGCACCACCTGGATCCATTCGCGTGCCAGGATCGCGGCGGCGAGTTCGGCGTTTTCGGCCGTGAACACCTCGAAATCCTCATCGAGCGACCGCCGCAGCGACTCCAGCGACCGGATTTCGTCATCCACCACCAGTACGGTCGGCAGGCGCCTTGCGTTCATGCAGCCATCCCACCCGCACGGCACCCGGAAGGCGCACGATGGCGTGCGAGGTGGCGCGGCGTCCACGACTGGGGGGTCTTATGCACGAAGTGGTAGCGCGCCACGTGATAGCTCGGATCGAAACCGTAGAAATTGCGGTGCATGCGCACCAATTCTTCGTCGCGATATCGGGCGAGCGGCTTGGCCGCTTCGTCGGCGGTGCGGCGCGCGCGCTTCGCCTCGAGCCTCGCCGGCAGCGCCGGGTCCGCCGCGAGTTGCCGGGCCTGCGCCCGCATCTGCACCGCGAAGTCGTCGCCGGCGCGGCCGAAACATCCATCGATCAGGCCCATCACGGCAGCATCTGCGGCCCGCACCGGCAGTCGTCCTTCGACCAGGCGGCGGGCGGGCTCGGCGGCCATCCGGCGTGGCAGCAGATAGGTCCAGTACTCGGAACCGTACAGATTGCCCATGTTCTTGTAGTGGGGGTTCAGCACGACCCCCGGATGCGCCCAGATCAGGTCGGCGGCCAGCGCCAGGAAACAGCCGCCGGCGCCCGCATTGCCGCGCAGCGCAGCGACCGTCAGCCGGTCGGTGAGTCCGATCACCGCGGCACAGACGTCGTCCATCGCGTTGATATTGGCCCACGATTCGTCGGCGGCCGATTCCGCGGCCTCGATCCGCGAAAGGTGGATGCCGTTGGACCAGAATTCGAGCCCACCGGTCAGTACCAGCACCCGTGTCGGCCGCTCGGCCACCCGCCGGATCGCGGCTTCGAGCCGGCGGCACTGCTCGGTGCTCATCGCACCATTGTAGAAGTCGAACGCCAGAAAGCCGACGCAACCGTCCGCGCTCTCCCGATAGTGCAACTCGCCGTAATCGTCGGCGGCACGCATCAGCGCCGCCGGGCGCTCGGGCAAGGCCGCAGCCTGCTCGGCGAATGCCACGGTCGCCGGCAGCTTGAGCATCTGGGCAGCGCCCTGGCGGCGGACATGACCGATCCACACCGAACCGTCGGCCGTCGCGCGCAGGATCGCGCCATCGCGGCGCGCGATGCAGGCGCCCGGCTCGACACCGGCGTCGCGCGGCCCCGGGTGGGCGTCGAATAGATGGCAGGGTTCGCCGAACAGCGCGTCGGCGACGCCGGGAAGGCCGTCGGCCGCACGGAGCCGGGCAAGTACCGTCGCCGTGTCGTCCCGTTGCCAGTCGATGCACCGGTCGCGTTGACGCATCGGCGGGCGTTGTCTGCCACGTCCCCCGGCCTCGGCGAGATGGGTCGGTCGCCAGCGGCCGAGGCGCCAGTCGACGACGCGCGACAACGCCTCGCGCACGCAGGCGAGGGCCGATTCTGTGACTTCGCGGCGGTAGAGGCCGGCCTTGGCCGCCGCACGCATCGGGAACGTCCGGCTCGCCCAGACGTCGCCGGCATCCATCTCCGCATTGGCCTGGAGCACGGTCACACCCCATTCCTGCTCGCCTTCCTGGATCGCCCAATCGAGCGCCGACGGCCCGCGGTCGCCAACGATGCCCGGGTGCACCACCAGGCACAGGCACCGCTGCCAGATCGACGGCGGAATCGCCCGCTTGAGAAACGGCGCGAGCACGACTTCCGGCGCGAACAGGGCGACCGCTTCCTCGGCCACCGAGTCGCGGATGTCGAATTCGACGGAAAGCTCGTGTCCATCGGCCGTCAGCTCCGCGTACAAGCGTTGGCTCAGGCTGTTGAAACCGTGGGTCAGGAACAGGATGCGCATCAGCAGATCCTCGGCAGTTGTTCGCCGGAAAGCCAATCCACCATGCGGCGCCCGCCGAAGCCGGTCCGGACCTGCACGAAACGGTGGGGATCTTCGGTGACTTCACCGATCACCGCGGCGCGGCGACCGAGCGGATGGGCCTGCAGCGCCGCCAAGGCCGCTGTCGCCTCTCCGCCCGACACGATCGCCACGAGTTTTCCTTCGTTGGCGACGTACAGCGGATCCAGACCGAGGAACTCGCAGGCAGCCTCGACCTGGGCATCGATCGGAATCGCGGCTTCGTCGAGGCTGATGCCGACAGCGGACTGACTCGCGATTTCGTTGAGCGTGGTGGCGAGACCGCCACGGGTGGGGTCGCGCATGACGTGCACGTCCGGCACCGCCGCCAGCAGATCCGCGACGAGGCCGTGGATGGCTGCCGTATCCGAAACGATCTCGGTCTCGAAGCTGAGCGACTCGCGCTGGGACAGGATTGCCGTACCGTGGTCGCCGAGGGTACCCGACACCAGCACCGCGTCCCCCGGCCGTGCGCGCCGCCCCGAGATGTCGCACCCCGGCGCCAGCGCGCCGACACCGGTGGTGGTGATGAATACACCGTCACCCTTGCCCTGCTCGACCACCTTGGTGTCGCCGGTCACCACCGGCACGCCGGCATCCCGGGCGGCAGCAGCCATCGAGCCGACGATGCGCGCCAGATCGGCCAGCGGGAACCCCTCTTCGAGCACGAAGGCGGCGGCCAGATACAGGGGCCTGGCGCCCATGACGGCGAGGTCATTGACGGTGCCATGCACCGACAGGCAACCGATGTCCCCGCCCGGAAAGAACAGCGGCGAGACCACGTGCGCGTCGGTCGCCAGCACCAGGCGCTCGCCGCCCTGCGGTGCCGGCAGCACCGCGCCGTCGTCCCCTTGTGCCAGGAACTCGTTGGCAAAGGCGGCCGCGAACAGTTCGTCGATCAGCTGCGCCATCGCCCGGCCGCCGCCGCCGTGGCCCAGATCCACCCGGCCGCGCTTGAGGTCGAGGGGCCGGACATATCCCTTCTTGACGCTGCCGCTCACGAATCCCACCTCCTTTCGCTGCACCGGGCATGCCGTCGACGGCGCCGATCTCGTCGCGCGCTCTGCTTTCCGCGCTTGGTCAGGCCGCGACCACCGGCACGTCGCGGAAGCGCCCGAAGTTGTAGTGCGCCGCGCAAGCGCCCTCCGAACTCACCATGCACGATCCCATCGGATTCTCGGGCGTGCACACGGTGCCGAAGATTCGACAGTCGGTCGGCTGCTTGACCCCGCGCAGAATCGCACCGCATTCACAGGCTTTGTTGTCCGGCACGGGGATGCAGGCGAGCCCGAAGCGGTGCTCGGCATCGAATTCGGAGAACGTCTTGCGTATCTTCAGCGCCGAGTACGGCACCTCGCCCAGGCCACGCCATTCGAAGCTGCGGCGCAGTTCGAAGACTTCGGACACCAGCGCCTGGGCTTTGAGATTGCCTTCCTCCGTGACCGCCCGCGTGAACTCGTTCTCCACTTCCGCCCGCCCCTGGTTGACCTGGCGCACCAGCATGCGCACCGCCTGCATCACGTCGAGCGGTTCGAAGCCGGCGATCACCACCGGTTTGCGGTACTCCTCGGCAAAGAAGGCATAGGGGCGGGAACCGATCACGGTGGACACGTGGGCGGGGCCGATGAAGCCGTCGAGCGCCACCGTTCCGAACGCACGAACTTCGGGCGACTCGAGGATGCTCGTGATGGCCGACGGCGTCAGCACGTGATTGCACAGCACGCTGAAATTCTCGAGCCCGAGCGCCCTGGCCTGGCGGATCACCAGCGCGGTGGGCGGCGTCGTGGTCTCGAAGCCGATCGCGAAGAACACCACCTGGCGGGACGGCAGCCGCTGGGCCAGCGCCAGTGCATCCGCGGCCGAATAGACCATGCGGATGTCGGCGCCACGGGCCTTGGCCTTCAACATCGACAGCCCTTCCGAGGCCGGCACCCGCAGGCAGTCGCCGTAACTCAGCACGGTGACGTCGTATTCCAGCGCCAGCCGAATCGCCATGTCGATGCGGCCGATCGGCAGCACGCACACCGGACAGCCGGGGCCGTGGATCATGCGCACGTTGGGCGGTAGCAGGTCGGTCACGCCGTAGCGCGAGATCGCGTGCGTATGGCCGCCGCAAAACTCCATGAAGGCGTAGTCGCGTGCCGGATCCGCCTCCGCCCGGATGGCCGACGCCAGTTTGCGCGCCAGTCCGCCATCGCGAAATTCGTCGACGAACTTCACGGCGGATCTCCGCCCACGGCGCCGGCGACATCGAGGCCGGCCTCGGCGAACAGCGCCAAGGTGCGCGCAGCCTCGTCGGCGTCGAGCCGGGACAGCGCGTAGCCGACATGGACGATCACGTAGTCGCCGACTGCGACATCTTCCACCAGCGCCAGCGAGATTTCCCGCCGAACGCCACCGAGGTCGACCTTGGCATTGTCGCCGCCGGTCAACGCGACGACGCGAGCCGGAATCGCCAGGCACATCTCAGTGCGCCTCCGTCAACCGTCGAATCGCGACCCACGCCTGGCCGAGGGCGATGCCGCCGTCGTTGGTCGGCGCCTGACGCGCCAGCAGCACCTTGATGCCGCGGGCACCGAGGCGACGCGGCAGATCCTCGGCCAGCATGCGATTGAGCATGCAGCCACCGGCCAGAGCCACCGTGCGGATGCCGTTGTCGCGGGCCGCAGCGGCGATCCAGTCATCCAGCGCAGCGATCAGGCTGGCATGGAACACGGCGGCACCCCGCGCGGGGTTTCGTTCATCGGCGAGCCGACCCAGGAGCGGCGAGAGGTCCAGCTCGCCATCTTCGATCCGCCACTGGCCGACGGCCGGCATGGCCGGTCCGTAGGCGCGCGCGGCGGCCTCGAGGCGCATCGGCGCCTCTGCCTCGAAGGCCATCGTCTCGCAGATGCCGAGCAGGCCGGCCGCCGCGTCGAACCAGCGCCCGAGACTGGTGCACGGCGGCGACAGCCGGGGACGGTCGATCAACGTGCACAGGCGGTCGGCACCGGGGAACTCGGCGAAACGCTCGGCGATCTCGTCGCCTCTCCCGAGGCGATGCAGGACCGCCGCCGCCATGCGCCAGGGCTCCTGCGCCGCCTTGTCCCCACCCGGCATCGCCAGGCGCGAGAGGTGACCCAAGCGCGTGAAGTCGGCCCCTTCCAGCAGCAGCAGCTCGCCCCCCCAGATACCGCCGTCGGTGCCCAGACCGATGCCATCGAGGGCAACGCCGAGCGCTGGATCGAGGTGGCCGTGCTCGGCCAGCACGGCAGCCAGATGAGCATGGTGATGCTGAACCCCGATCGCTGGAATGCCGAACCGGTGTGCGATCTCGGCCGCAGCATGGGTCGAGTGGAAATCGGGATGCAGATCGTGGGCGACGGCCTCGGGCCGCACCGCGAGAATCGCCATCAGATGCTCGACGATCTCGTCGAGGGCGAGACAACTGGCGCCGTTGTCGAGATCGCCGACATGCTGTGACAGGAAGGCTTCGTCGCCCCTCGCGACGCACACCGCACTCTTCAGCCAGGCGCCGAAGCCGACCACTGCCGGCGACTTCCGTGCCAGCCGGATCGAACGCGGCGTGTAGCCGCGGGCGCGCCGGACGAAACGCAGCGTCGGCTCGGGCCGCGACACGCCGCCTCGCTCGGCTACGACCACCGAGTCGTCGGCGCGCACCAGGATGTCGCGATTGTGCAAGAGGTAGGCGTCGGCAATCCCTGCCAGGCGCTTGACCGCCTCCTGATTGTCGATCACCAGCGGTTCGCCGCCGGGATTGGCAGAAGTCATCAGCAAGGCCAGATCCTGGGGCCTGTCGAGCCACGCGGTACCGGCCGGACGCCCCGCCTCGTCGTGGAACAGCAGGTAGTGCAGCGGCGTATAGGGCAACATCAGGCCGATCGTCGCCAGGCCGGGGGCGACACCCCACAATTCGTGATCCACCGTGTCGCGCTTGTCGACCAGCACGATCGGACGTTCCGGCGATTCCAGCAAATCCGCCTCGTGGCGCGTCAAGTCGGCCCACTGTCTGGCCGAAGCCGAATTCAGCACCATCACCGCAAACGGTTTGGCTTCCCGCCCCTTCGACACCCGCAGGCGCTCCACCGCCTCGGGATTGCGCGCGTCGCAGCACAGGTGGAATCCGCCCAGGCCTTTGATCGCGACGATCTCGCCGGTGAGGATGCGCAGCAGCACGTCGGCCACCGGGTCGCGGGTGGCGACCCGCACCCCCGAGGATTCCAGCAGCGCCAGCGAAGGCCCGCACGTCGGACAGGCATTGGGTTCGGCGTGGAAGCGCCGATCCGCCACGGCGTCGTATTCCTGCTGACAGGATCGGCACTGCACGAAGCCGGCCATGCTGGTCAGGGCCCGATCGTACGGCAGGGCACGGGTGATCGTGTAGCGAGGCCCGCAATGGGTGCAGTTGATGAACGGATAGCGCCAGCGGCGATCGCCCGGATCGAACATCTCGGCGAGGCAGTCGGCGCAAACCGCGGTGTCGTGGCCGATGGCCGTGCTGACCTGCCCGCTGCCGTTGGCCTCGATGGCGAACCCCCGGTCTTCCGGCACCGGATCGTCGAGGCTGGACATGACCGAATCGACGCGCGCGAGCGGCGGCGCCTCGCCCACCAGGCGGGCCATCAGCGCCGACAGGTCGCCACGGGGTCCCTGGGCCTCGATCTCGACGCCCTCGCCATCATTGCGCACCCACCCCGACAGGCCCATTTCCTGCGCGAGCCGGAACACGAAGGGGCGAAACCCGACGCCCTGCACGACGCCTCGCACGCGGATGCGGCGCCGCTCGAGCCGCGGTTCGGAAGCGTTGCGGCGATCGCTCATGTCAGGCGCCGGCCAGCCCCACGGCGGCGAGCGGCGTGTTCCCGCGCACCGCTCGCTCGGCGCCCTGCCGAATCCAGTCCAACCATCGATCGAACCCTTCGCCACTGGTGGCGGAGATGCGAATCATCTGCAGGCCGGGATTGACACGGCGGGCGAATTCCTCCGCCCGCGCCACGTCGAAGCTGAGGTGCGGCAGCAAGTCCACCTTGTTCAGGAGCATCAGGTCGGCGGCCGCGAACATGTCGGGATACTTGAGTGGCTTGTCCTCGCCCTCGGTGACCGAAAGGATCACGACCTTGTGCGCTTCTCCGAGATCGAAGGCCGCCGGGCACACCAGATTGCCGACGTTTTCGATCAGCAGCAGGCTGTCGTCGGCCGGCGCGAGCACCGGCAGCGCGCGACCGACCATCGCCGCGTCGAGATGGCAGCCCTTGCCGGTATTGATCTGCAGCGCCGCCGCACCGCTCTCGCGGATTCGCTCGGCATCGAATTCGGTCTGCTGGTCTCCTTCGATGACGGCCACCGGCCGCTCGCCGGCCAGTGACCGTATGGTGCGGCACAGCAAGGTGGTCTTGCCCGAGCCGGGGCTCGAGACCAGATTCAGCGCAAAGATGCCACGTTCGGCCAGCCAGCCGCGATTGGCCTCGGCGAGCCGGTCGTTATGGCCGAGGATGTCCTGCTCGATGCGCAACATACGGCCTTGGCTCAGGCCTGGCGCATGCGCCCGCGCCGGGCCACTGCCGAAATCGAGCCGGGCATCGCCCGCGGGCGCCTCGGACCCCGTCACGGCCATCCGACGCCAGCCCAGCGTCGCCGATCCCGCCGGACGAGCCTTCGTCCCTTCCGCGACCGGTCGAAACTGCGCTTCGCCACAACCACACACCGTACACATGCTGCACTCCTGATCGAACGTTCGGCGACCCGGCGGCCGCCCACGATTACTCGACCTCCAGTTCCCGAACCCGCATCTCCAGACCCGCTGTCGGCTGCACTTGGTAGCCACCACATTCGGGGCAGGCATCGAAGCGCGCGGCAATCGGCACGCTGCGGCCACACTGCATGCACCAGCCCGCACCCGGCAGATCGATCATGTCGACCGCCGCACCGTCTCCGACCGTACCACGCATTACCGCGTCGAAACAGAAGCGAAGCGCGTCCTTTTCGACCGCGGACAGCGCGCCGATCTCGAGAACCACCCGCGTAACGCGGGAAAAGCCGCCATCGCGGGCGGCGGATTCGACGATGCCACGGATGCCTTCGGCAAGCGACATTTCATGCATCGAACGCGACCTCCTGCCGATCGAATTGCCAGGCCACACACGGGTCGAGGGCCAGCGCCAGACGCCGAATACGCGCCAGTGCCGGCTCGTCCACCGCGGCAAGCACCCCCGCCTCGCGTTCGAACGCGCCGGCGGGGTGAAAATTCCACTCGGTCGGTGCAACGATACGATATTCGGCGACGGTGCCTCCATCCAGGCGCAGCACATGGAGCAGCAGGCCACGGGCGGTTTCGACAGCCGCCAGAGCCGCATCCGGCGCGATCATGCAGGAATCCGCCCGGACCCAGACCGGCCCGCCGGCCAGATGTTCGGCCGCTTGCCCCAATTCGACGATCCTCGCGGCAATGCGGGCAGCCACCCGCAAGCCCTGGCCGAGCAGGCGGCGGACCAGCGGCACGTCGCGGCAGCGCGCCAGCGGCCCCGTTTCGGCCGGCGCGCCGCGCCAATCTGGCTGGCGGCACCACCCTTCGGCGGGCAATTTTCCGCCCATCGTAGCGGCCCAGTGGCTGGCGTCGTGCCAGGCAAGCAGTGCTGTGCCCGGACCGTTGACCGCCGGGCGATCGTGTTCGATCGCCGCCGCCAGCAACTGCCCGAGGCCGCCCCGACGACGCAAGTGTGTCGCCGTCGCGCCCGCCGAGATGCGCATCCCGGCTTCGGCAGCCAGCGCCCGCAGGAAGTCGACTGCGGGTCCGGGCTCCACCGCAGATCGCTCGAGGCGGGCATGCAATTGGGCGAACTCAGCGCGGCGCGGCTCGCCGCCGAACTGTCGCGGCCAATCGAGCAGCAAGCGCCAGGCATGCTCGCGCGCAATCTCGGCGGCGACGCCGTCGAGGGCAGCTCGCGTATCGCCGACATGGCGTCCCATCGCGGCAGTGGACGCCAGACGCGCGGCCAACCCCTGGGCACGGGCGCAAACGCCGAAGAGAACGGTGGCGAGGGCCGCCGCCGCTGCCGGCTCGCGGCCACGCAGCAGGGCAGCCCCCGCCGCGCGCCGGTTGTCCACTCGCGGCCGCCAGCCACCGCCGGCCACGGGCTCGAGCCACAGCCGCAGCGCGACGTCGGCGCTCGATTGTGGGCCCTCCCCTCGCTTCGCGACACCCTCCCCGAGGGAGCTTTGACCACCGCCTTCGGGCGGCCGGGCGGC
>JAGRFZ010000194.1 GCA_020445785.1 Rhodocyclaceae bacterium | reverse complement strand
AGGATGCCGTCGCGGAAATCCACGCCGACGATGCGCATGCCCTCGACCAGCGCCTCGTCCAGCACGCGGCTGGCGCTCCAGCCACGGCCCAGCAGGATGTTGGTGCCTTCGGCGATCTCTTCGCGCAGACCGTTGTAGAGATCATCGTGCATCTGCTCGACGAGTTCGTCGTCGGGCAATGCCGCAAGGTCGAAATCGTCGTCGTCTTCCATCTGGTCCGCCATGTTGGTCTCCTCGATCAAGGGCGTTGCGGGCGCTGCACATGGTCCACCCGATGGCCGAAGGTTAGGCGTCACCTCGCGATCAGGCAGGTGCATTAGCGACCCAAATATGTCGATTCGCGACACCGGGAAAGCCTTGCCGGCATTGGGATTTCTCCAGATCGGCGGGGTGTCGTGCGACGACCGGAATTCGTCGCAATCAGGCATGCGACGATTGCCCGCGAGATTAGATTCGGATCCGGTGGTCGGCGGCAGCCTGCCGACGCCACCAATGCGGCGCCGCAATGCGGGCGCCGCATGCACGCAGCGATTCCGCCGATCGATGCGGGGCCGCGGAGAAAACGGTGGATCCAGGAGATGCGCAATGTCGGTGATGACGGAAGGCAAGAACATCTATGTGCTCAAGGCGAGCTGCAAGGGGGTGATCGGGACGATTTCGCGCATCTCGACCTTCCTCGCCGAGCGCCGCTGCTACATCTCTGAGATGCAGCACTTCGACGAAGTCCTCAGCGGGCGCTTCTTCGTGCGTTCGGTGTTTTCGACGACGCCGGGCGAGACCCCGCCGCTCGAAGAGATGAAGCGCGACTTCGAAGCGCAGATTTCCCGCGCCGAGGAAGATCTCTCGTGGGAACTGCACGACACCCTCGCGCGCCCGAAGGTGCTGCTGATGGTGTCCAAGTTCGACCACTGCCTGGACGATCTGCTCTACCGCCATCGCACCGGCGAGTTGAAGATGGAAGTGCCGGCCATCGTCTCGAACCATCCGGACCTGAAGCCGCTGGCCGACTGGCACGGCATCCCCTTTCACCATCTGCCGGTGACGCCGGACACCAAGGCCGAGCAGGAAGCACGGCTGCTGGACATCATTGCCGAGACCGGCACCGACCTGGTGGTGCTGGCGCGCTACATGCAAGTGTTGTCGGAGAACCTGTGCGAGCAGCTGAGCGGTCGCGCGATCAACATCCACCACTCCTTCCTGCCCGGTTTCAAAGGGGCCAAACCCTACCACCAGGCCCACGCGCGCGGCGTCAAGTTGATCGGCGCAACGGCGCACTATGTGACCTCCGACCTCGACGAGGGGCCGATCATCGAGCAGGCCGTCGAGCGGGTCGACCACAGCTACCAGCCGGAGCACCTGGTGGCCGTCGGCCGCGACACCGAATGCCTGGCGCTGGCCCGCGCGGTACGCTTCCATATCGAGCACCGGGTGTTCCTGACCGGCAATAAGACCGTGGTGTTCCGATGAGCGCCCGCGCAGCGCCGATCGCATCGAGCAGTGGCGGGAGGGTCGTCCCGTGAGTAAGGCCGAAATCATCGACGGCAAACGCGCCGCCGAACGCCTGCGTGCCGAGATCGGCCGGCAAGTGGTGCGCCTGCGCGAACAGCACCTGGTCACGCCGGGCCTGGCGGTGATCCTGGTGGGCGAGGATCCGGCCAGCCAGGTGTATGTGCGCAACAAGGCGCGCCAGGCCCGCGAGGCGGCCATGGCTTCGTTCGAATACCGCCTGCCCCATGGCGTGCCACAGGAAAACCTGCTGGAACTGATCGAGCGCCTCAACCAGGATCCCGCGGTACACGGCATCCTGGTTCAGTTGCCGCTGCCGCCCCAGGTCGATACCGACCGTGTGATCAACGCGATCCGACCCGATAAGGACATCGACGGCTTCCACCCGGTCAACGTCGGCGCCCTGGCAACCGGCGGCGACGGCACCGTGCCGTGCACACCGCTGGGCTGCCTGATGCTGCTCAAACACCGTCTCGGCGACCTCGCCGGCCTGCGGGCGGTCGTGCTCGGGCGCTCGAACATCGTCGGCAAGCCGATGGCCGCGCTGTTGCTGCGCGAGAGCTGCACGGTCACCATCGCCCATTCCCGGACCCGCGAACTGGCCGAGGATTGCCGCCGGGCGGACATCCTGGTCGCCGCGGTCGGTCGCCCGCGAATGGTCCC
Source organism: Rhodocyclaceae bacterium (assembly GCA_020445785.1). GTDB lineage: Bacteria > Pseudomonadota > Gammaproteobacteria > Burkholderiales > Rhodocyclaceae > Cognatazoarcus. Next base: position 2,476 of record JAGRFZ010000194.1, on the reverse strand, counting down.
CGGCGAATGGATCAAGCCGGGCGCGACGGTGATCGACGTCGGCATCAACCGCATCGAGACCGCCGACGGCAAAGGGCGCCTGGTGGGCGACGTGGACTTCGACAGCGTGACCGCAGTGGCCGGCGCGACCACGCCGGTGCCCGGCGGCGTCGGCCCGATGACGATCGCCTGCCTGCTGCTCAACACGCTGGTGGCCGCCTGCCGACAGCACGGCCTGCCTGCGCCAGAAGGCATCATGGAAACCGCTTGGGAATGAGCGCGAGCCAAAGCGCGGCGGCCCTTGCGAGCGAGCCGCTGCGCCGTCTCGGTGACGTGGTTTGTCTGTTCGAGGCACTGGCGGCGGCCGAGGCGGCCCGCCGGCGCCCGCCACCGGCACGCGCGTTGCAGCCGGTGGGCGAGCTGTTGCGGCGGGTCGACAATCCCCACCGCCGCCTGCGCTGCATTCATATCGCCGGTTCGAAGGGCAAGGGCAGCACCGCGCTGCTGTGCGAGTCCATCCTCGGTGCCGCAGGCCTCACGGTCGGCACCTACACCTCGCCGCACCTGCAGCGCTGGAGCGAACGCTTTCGCGTTGGCGGCCGGGAAGTCTCCGACGCGGAACTGGTGGCAGCCGCCGAAACCCTGCGACCCCATCTCGCGGCGCTGCTCGACGCCGAGCACCCACCGGGCTTCTTCGATTTCCTGACCGCCACGGCGTTCACGCTGTTCGCCCAGGCCGGCGTCGACGTGGCGGTAATCGAGGTCGGCCTCGGCGGGCGCCTCGACGCCACCAACGTCGTCCGGCCCCTGGTCTCCTGCATCACCAGCATCGAACTGGAGCACACCGACCGCCTCGGCAATACCCATGCCGCGGTGGCCGGCGAGAAGGCCGGCATCATCAAGCCCAGCGTTCCCGTCATCGTCGGCAGTCTGCGGGCCGAGGCCCTCGCCGCCGTCAAGGCACGGGCAGATCAGTGCAGTGCACCGCTCAAGCACCTCGGCCGCGAATTCTGTGTGCGAGTGGATGGCGCCTCGGCGGACGGACTGAACCTGCACATCCGCAGCAACCGACTGGCGCTCGACCTCACGATGCCGGTGTTGGGTCCGCATTTGGCCGGCAATGCGGCCCTCGCGTTGGCCTGCATCCAGCACGCCGGCCTGCTGCCGCCGCACCAATTGGCCGAGGCGGCCCGGCACGGACTCGCGCGCGGAACGCTGCCCGGGCGCACCGAAATCCTCCGACGCGGCCCTTGGGTCGTCGCCGACGGCGCGCACACCGCATCGTCGGCACGTGCCCTGGTGCGCTCCCTCGACGTGCTGAACTGTCGCGACCGCCATATGGTGATCTCGGTTTCGGCCGGCAAGGATCTCGAAACGTTGATGCCGATCCTGGCTTCCCGCGCCAGCGCCATCGTCGCCACCCGCGCGGACCGCCAGCGATCGCTCGCGCCCGCCGCGATCGCCGCCTGGGCCGGCCACCACCTGCCCCGGCTGCCGCTGCGCGTCATCGAGGATCCCCGCCAGGCCGTGCGCGCCACCTATGCCGGCCTGTCGTCGAGTTCGCTGATGTGTGTGACGGGCTCGGTCTATGCGGCTGGTGCCGCAAAGGCGGCGCTGCTCGACTGAGTGTGGCACCGCAGCGTGCGCCCGCAGGCCGGCGCCTGCCGGTCTCAGGCCCCGATGGCCTCCAACGAGGCCGCGATGATGTCCAGCCCCTCGTCGAGAACGGACTGCGGAATGGTCAGTGGCACCATCACGCGCAGCACGTTGCCGAAGATGCCGCAGGTGAGCAACAGGAGGCCGCGACGCGCTGCCTCGTCCTTCAGGGCGTTGGCGATCTCAGGTGCCGGTTTGGCCGGATCGCCGTCGTGACAGAATTCGATCGCGGTCATCGCGCCGAGCCCCCGGACTTCGGCGATGGACGGATGGGCGCCTCGCATCGATTCCAGGCGGCGCCGCATGTGAACGCCCAGGCCCTCGCTGCGCTCGCAGAGCGCCTCGTCGCGGACCACGTCCAGTACGGCATGTGCCGCGGCCACCGCCATCGGATTGCCGGCGTAGGTCGATCCCAGGCCACCCGGCTCGGCCGCATCCATCACCACGGCCTTGCCGACCACGGCGGAGATCGTCAGCCCGCCGCCGAGTCCCTTGGCCAGGGTCATGATGTCCGCCTCGACGCCGTCGTGCTCGCTGGCGAACAGCCGCCCGCAACGGGCGATGCCGGTCTGGACCTCGTCGATGACGAGCAGGATGCCGTGGCGGTCGCACAGGCTGCGCAGTCGCCCGAGGAAGCCCGGTGGCGCGGGCAGGTAGCCGCCCTCGCCGAGCACCGGCTCGATGACCATGGCGGCGACCCGGGTCGGCTCGATGCTGTATTTGAACAGCCGCTCGATCGCCGCGATCGAGTCGTCCTCCGAGATGCCGTGGAGGGCGTGCGGAAACGGCACATGGAAGACCTCGCCGGGGAAGGGACCGAACTTCACCTTGTAGGGCGCGA
>JAGRFZ010000048.1 GCA_020445785.1 Rhodocyclaceae bacterium | reverse complement strand
GCTTCGAGCATCTGGCGCATCGTGACTGACATGAAAATACTCCGATTCAAGGGTTGAGCCTCCGCCGGACATGCACCGGGCGAGCCCATGGCCCGCCCGCACCCTCAAGGATCGATCCGTCCGGCGTGTGGATTCATGACCGGCCTTGGCAACCGGTCAAGCCAGAAATTATAGCGTCTCGAAGGGCTGTGCCTCAAGTTCCTCGATTGGCGCGCCGCCTGTCGCCCAATTGCCGCAGGCAGCCCCATGAGCTAGGCTCTTGCGCACACGATCGACGGTAAAACCACAATCATGGGCATCTCCATCAAGTCCCCGACCGATATCGAGAAGATGCGCATCGCCGGCCGCCTGGCCTCGGAGGTGCTCGACTTCATCGAACCCCACGTCAAGCCCGGCGTCAGCACCGAGGCGCTCGATCGGCTCTGCCACGACTACATGGTCGATGTGCAAGGCTGCGTTCCGGCGCCGCTGAATTACGCACCGCCGGGCTATCCGCCCTACCCCAAGTCGATCTGCAGCTCGATCAACCACCAGGTCTGCCATGGTGTGCCCGGCCCCAAGACCCTGAAGAAGGGCGACATCGTCAATCTCGACATCACCGTCATCAAGGATGGCTACCACGGCGACACCAGCCGCATGTTCCAGGTCGGCGCGAGCTCGATCCTGGCCCGCCGGCTGTGCCAGGTCACGTTCGAATGCCTGTGGATCGGTATCCAGCAGGTGCGCCCGGGAGCCCGCCTCGGCGACATCGGCCACGCCATCCAGCGCCACGCCGAAGGCAACGGGTTTTCGGTGGTGCGGGAGTTCTGCGGTCACGGCATCGGCCTCAAGTTCCACGAGGAGCCGCAGGTGCTTCACTACGGGCGGCCCGGTACCGGCATCGAGATCCGCGAAGGCATGATCTTTACGATCGAACCGATGATCAACGCCGGCAAGGCCGCGATCTCGGAACTGCCCGACGGCTGGACCATCGTCACCAAGGACCGCAGCCTGTCGGCCCAATGGGAGCACACCATCCTGGTCACCGCCGACGGCTACGAGGTCCTGACCCTGTCGGCCGGGGCGCCGGCGGCACCCGAACTGCCCGCAAGCGCCGGCATCAGCACCTCATGAGCGGCGGCCGGGAAAGCGACGGCGTCCTTCCCGCGACCCTGGTCACGCGGATTCGCGACGAATATCGCAGCGGTTTCGACACGCTCGTCGCAAAGTACCAGGAGCATGCCACCACCAGACCGATGCTGCGCGGGCGCTGCCGCCTGGTGGACGGCATCCTCGAGAGCATGTGGAAGGGCTTCGACATGCCCGCGGAGCTCGCCTTGGTGGCTGTGGGCGGCTACGGCCGCGGCGAACTCTATCCCTACTCCGACGTGGACATCCTGATCCTGCTGCCGGAGCGCGAATCGGCGGATCTGCGGGCACGCATCGGGGCCCTCGTCACCGCCCTGTGGGACATCGGGCTCGAGATCGGCCAGAGCGTACGCACGGTCGACGAATGCGTGTCGGAGGCCGCCGACGACATCACCATCCAGACCAACCTGCTCGAGGCGCGGCTGTTGGTCGGCAACCCCCGCCTGTTCGAGCAGTTCCACGGCGCGACGCGCGCCGGACTGTCGGTGCCGGCCTTCTTCAACGCCAAGCAGGCGGAGCAGGAACAGCGCTACGCGCGCTACGAAGACACCCCCTATTCGCTGGAGCCGAACTGCAAGGAGAGCCCGGGCGGGCTGCGCGACCTGCACATGCTGGTGTGGATCAGCCGGGCGGCAGGCTACCGCGACGACTGGCGCGAGCTGATGCGCCACGGCCTGGTCACCGGCTCCGAGGCGCGGGAATTGCGCGAGGTGGAGCGTTTCCTGCAGCACATCCGGATCCGCCTCCATCTGCTCGCCGGACGGCGCGAGGACCGGCTGCTGTTCGATCACCAGGAGGCGCTCGCCCGCGCCTTCGACTGCGAGCCCCAGGGCGGCAAGCGTGCGTCCGAAGTCTTCATGCAGCGCTACTACATCAATGCCAAGAAGGTCACGCAGATCAACACCATCCTGCTGCTGAACTTCTCGGAACAGTTCCTCACCGACGACGCCGGCCCGGCGATGATCGTCAGCGAAGACTTCCAGACCGTCCGCGAACTGCTCGACATCCGCGACGAAGGCGTCTTCGTGCGCCATCCCCAGGCGATGTTCGAATGTCTGCGCATCCTGCAGCAACGCTCCGAATTGAAGGGCCTGACGGCGCGCACGCTGCGGGCGATCTGGGAAAACCGCAACCGCATCGACGACGACTATCGGGCCGATCCGGAACACCGTGCACTGTTCCTGTCGCTGTTCCAGCAGCGCAAGGGCATCATCGCGGCTTTCCGGCGCATGAACCAATACGGGCTGCTGTCGCGCTATCTGCCACCGTGGAACAAGATCCTGTGCCAGATGCAGCACGATCTGTTCCACGTCTACACGGTCGATCAGCACTGCCTCATGGTGATGCGCAACCTGCGCCGCTTCACGATGGCCGAGCACGCCCACGAGTACCCGCTGATGAGCCGGCTGATCTTCGCCTTCGACGATCACTGGGTGCTCTTTGTCGCGGCCCTGTTCCACGACATCGCCAAGGGGCGCGGCGGTGACCACTCGGTACTGGGCACCGTCGACGCCCAGGCGTTCTGCGAAGACCACGAACTCGAGCCAGCCCACACCGAACTGATCGTGTGGTTGGTGCGCCACCACCTGACCATGTCCCACATCGCCCAGAAGCAGGACATCGGCGATCCCCAGGTGGTCGGCAAATTTGCGGAGCTGGTGGAAGACGAACGACGCCTGTCGGCCCTCTACCTGCTGACCCACGCCGACATCCGCGGCACCAGCCCGAAGGTCTGGAACGGTTGGAAGGCCAAACTGCTCGAGGACTTGTTCCACGCCACCCGCCGCCTGTTGCGGGGGGCAACGCCGCAGCAGGCGATCGGCGCCGACGCGCGCATCGAAGATACCCGCCGGCTGCTGCGCTACTACGGTCTGCGGCCCGAGACCGAAAAGGCCTTGTGGCGCCACCTCGATCCACTCTACTTCCTTCGCCACTCGCCGGACGAGATCGCCTGGCACACCCGTCAGCTCTACTACCGCCCCGAACCCGATGCGGCCGTCGTCAAGGCACGCCTGGTGGAGAGCGGAGACGCCATCCAGGTGATGGTCTATACCCCGGACGCCAAGGACTTGTTCAAGCGCCTGTGCGGCTGCATCGCGCGGCTCGGCTTCACCATCCTCGATGCCAAGATCCACACCACCAAACACGGCTACGCGCTCGACAGCTTCATGCTGCAAAACCCGGAGGAAGCGACCCATTATCGCAATGTCATCGCCCTGCTCGAACACGACCTCGGCGAGCAGCTGTTCGGCGACGACACCTTCGAGCGGCCGGCCAACGGACGCGTCTCGCGCAAGCTGCGGCATTTCCCGATGACCCCCCGCATCGACATCCGCACCGACGAAGGCGGACGTCACTCGGTGCTGAGCCTGTCGGCGGCCGACCGCCCCTTCCTGCTCTACGATGTCGCCGACGTCCTGGCCGCCAATCACGTATCGCTGCATTCGGCCAAGATCGCGACGCTCGGGGAACGGGTCGAGGACACTTTCGTCATCAGCGGCGGATCGCTCTCCAAGGACCACGCCGTGTTGCGCATCAAGAAGGCACTGCAGGACCGGCTCGCGATCTGAGCGGGGCGCACAATGCCCGCCTACAGCAATTCGCGCAGCCCCGCAATTTCCGCTTCGTAGCCGAACCACGCCAGATCTTCGATGCGGCGCGGATAGAGAATGCCGTCGAGGTGGTCGCATTCGTGCTGCACGACGCGGGCATGGAAGCCCGACACCGTTCGCTCGACAGCGCTGCCATCCGGCGCCAGACCACGGTAGCGAATGTGTTCGTAGCGCGGCACCAGGCCACGCAGGCCGGGCACCGACAGGCAGCCTTCCCAGTCTTCGGCGACTTCGTCGCCGAGCGGCGTGATCTCGGGATTGACCAGCACCGTCAGGGGCACCGGCTCGGCCAGCGGGTAACGCGGGTTGGCCTGCACCTCGAACACCACGACCCGAAGCCCGACCCCGATCTGAGGCGCCGCGAGGCCGGCACCGTCGAGCGCGCGCATGGTATCGAGCATATCCGCAATCAACACGTCGAGTTCGGCGTCCGGCACCAGTGACACCGGCTCGGCGACCCGTAGCAAGCGCGGATCTCCCATCCGCAGGACCGCGCGAATCATTGCCCGCAGAGCATGGTGAGGATCGCGCGAACCCGTTCCATGGCCTCGTGCAGCACCGCCTCGATGCTGTCGAAACAGATCGCTTCGGCACTGTTGCCGCGGCCCGCAGCGAAGTTGGCGACGACATTGATGGCCGCATAGGCCATGTCGAGTTCGCGGGCCAGCGGCGCTTCCGGCATCGCCGTCATGCCGACCACGTCGGCGCCGTCGCGCTCGAGGCGATTCACCTCGGCGGCGGTCTCGAGGCGCGGCCCCTGGGTGGTGGCGTATACCCCGCCATCGACCACGTCCACCCCGGCGCCGACCGCGGCAGCCAGCAGCCTCGCCCGCAGCCGTGCATCGTAGGGCTGGGTGAAATCGATGTGCCGCACCGGGTCTTCGCCGCCCTCGAAGTAGGTGGTCTTGCGGCCCGAGGTGTAGTCGATGATCTGATCGGGCACCACCAGCGCGCCCGGCCCGAGCGCATCGCGAATGCCGCCGACCGACGCCACCGACACCACCTGCTCGACCTTGGCCTGCTTCAGCGCCCACATGTTGGCGCGGTAGTTGACCAGGTGCGGCGGGATCGTGTGGCCGTATCCGTGGCGGGCGAGAAACACCACCGGGCAATCGCCCAGCGTGCCGAACATCAGGGCGCCGGACGGTTCACCGTATGGTGTCCGCACCACCTCGCGGCGGATCACGTCGAAATTGGCGAGCTGCGTGAGCCCGCTGCCACCGATGATCGCGAGCATTGCCGATCTCCATGCCAGAGGCGGGGGATGGTAGCACGCGCGCCGGAACGGTCGCGGGCCAGGGTGCATGGCGGCGCGACGCTGCGACCCCGATGCCTTCGACGCCAAGGTATGCTGCGTTGCGCAATCCCATGGTATGATTGCAAGCTTTTGTCCACCGCCTCCCCAACCATGGCCCGCTCCCTTCGCAACATCGCGATCATCGCCCACGTCGACCACGGCAAGACCACGCTGGTCGACCAGTTGCTTCGCCAATCCGGCACCTTCCGCGACAACCAACAGGTTTCCGAACGGGTCATGGATTCCAACGACCTCGAGCGCGAACGTGGCATCACGATCCTCTCGAAGAACTGTGCGATCGAATACCAGGGCACCCACATCAACATCGTCGATACCCCCGGGCACGCCGATTTCGGCGGCGAGGTCGAGCGCGTGCTGTCCATGGTCGATGGCGTACTGCTGCTGGTCGATGCGGTCGAGGGCCCGATGCCGCAGACCCGCTTCGTCACCCGCAAGGCGCTGGCCCTCGGACTCAAGCCGATCGTCGTGATCAACAAGATCGATCGTCCGGGTGCGCGGCCCGACTGGGTCATCAACCATACCTTCGACCTGTTCGACAAACTCGGTGCGACCGAGGAGCAGCTCGACTTCCCGGTGGTCTATGCGTCGGCCCTGAACGGATTCGCGATGCTCGACGCCGATCAGCCCGGTACCGACATGAAACCGCTGTTCGAGGCCGTCCTCGAACACGTGCCGGAACCCGATGTCGATGCCGCGGCCCCGCTGCAGGTGCAGGTCTGCTCCCTCGACTATTCCACCTACATCGGCCAGTTGGGCATCGGCCGCATCACCCGCGGCAGCCTGCGACCGAACCAGGAAGTGGTCGTGATGTACGGTGCCGAAAATCGGGGCAAGGCCAAGGTCAGCCAGGTGCTCGGCTTCACCGGCTTGGAGCGCGCCCCGACCGACCGGGCCGAAGCCGGCGACATCGTGCTGGTGTCGGGCATCGACCAGGTGGCGATCGGCGTCACCCTGTGCGATCCGGATCACCTCGAAGGCATGCCGCCGATCGCCGTCGACGAACCGACCCTGACCATGAACTTCATGGTCAACACCTCGCCGCTGGCCGGGCGCGAAGGCAAGTTCGTGACCAGCCGCCAGATCCGCGAGCGACTCGATCGCGAACTCCTCAAGAACGTCGCGCTTCGCGTCGCTTCGACCAACGACGCCGATGTCTTCGAAGTCTCCGGGCGTGGCGAGCTGCACCTCACGATCCTGCTCGAGAACATGCGCCGTGAAGGCTTCGAACTCGCCGTCGGACGTCCGCGGGTGGTCTTCAAGGACGTCGATGGCGTCAAGTGCGAGCCCTACGAGATGCTCACCGTCGATGTCGAGGACGAGCACCAGGGTGCGGTGATGGAAGAACTCGGTCGCCGTCGCGGCGAACTGCAGGACATGGCGCCGGACGGCAAGGGCCGCACCCGCCTGGAATACCGCATTCCGGCGCGCGGTCTGATCGGTTTCCAGGGCGAGTTCCTGACCCTGACCCGCGGCACCGGCCTCGCCAGCCACGTCTTCGACGACTATGGCCCGATGGCCGGCGCGATGGCCGAACGCCGCAACGGCGTCTTGATCTCGCAGGAAAACGGCGCCGCAGTCGCCTACGCGCTGTGGAAACTGCAGGACCGGGGCCGCATGTTCGTCGATCCCGGCGAGGCCCTGTACGAAGGCATGATCATCGGCATCCACAGCCGCGACAACGACCTCGTGGTCAATCCGATCAAGGGCAAGCAACTCACCAACGTGCGAGCCTCCGGCACCGACGAGGCGGTGCGCCTGGTGCCGCCGATCCAGCTCACGCTGGAATCGGCGATCGAGTTCATCGCCGACGACGAATTGGTCGAGATCACGCCCAAAAGCATCCGCCTGCGCAAGCGCCACCTGAAGGAGCACGAGCGCAAGCGCGCCAGCCGCGAGGCCGGCTGACCCGATCCCGGCCGCCTCAGTCCTCCACCAGTTCGCTCTGGGGGACAACCTGCAGGGACTTGAGGAAGTCGACCACCGCCTTCTGCTCCTCGACGGCGCGGGCAACGAAGGCGTCGCGCGACGCCCGACCTTCGCCGCCGTGGTAGAGGACTGCCTCGGTGATCGTACCGATGTCGCCGCGATGGCCGTAGGGCGCCGAACTGCCCACGTCCCAGAGCTTGCGAGTGAGGAAGAATTCAGCTCCCGGCCGGCCATCCTGCACCGGTCGGCCCTGGTCGAGTTGCTCGTTGCAGTAGTAGCGGATCGCCCCCGTCCCCGGCGCATCGCACAAGTTGTGCCGCTTGAGATCCGTGTAGGCGCGAACAATGGCGGTACCCGCCGGCCCTTTCTCGAGCCGCGGTCGCTCGCCGGTGTGGGTCATGTCGAAGGCGTACGGCGGGCAGCCCTCGTCGGCGCCGGCGCAGGTGCCGGGCCGATTGAAGGGGTTCGGCTCGACGAACAGTCGCGACTCCAGAACCATGGCCGGTTTGTGGCATGCCGAGCAGCCGATCTCGTCGAACAACGATGCCCCGCGCGCGATCCGATCGCGGGCCGCCCGGCCCCTCGGCAAGACCTGGGTCGGCGTCGACAATTGCGCCTGCCAGAGGCTGATCGCAGTCTGATCGCCGATCGTCAGTTCGCGCGTGACACCGTCCTCGTCGAAGTCCGGATCGAAACCCTTGGCCGGGTTGAGGTCGAAGCGTTCCTCGGCCTGCATGCCGTGGTGCAGGTTCATCGCGTTGTTCGAAAATTCCCGCAGGGACACCACCGTTCCGGCCTGAGTGAACGGCTTGATCACCAGATCGCGATCGATGCCGTCGGCCCGTACCACTTCGCCACCGACGATCTCGACCACGAATGCGACCCCCTTGCTGACCAGGGTACGAACGCCGTCTGGGGCGGCGGCGGCCTGCTGCCGCAACTCGCGGCTCATCTCGCGCGCCAGCATCTCGATCGGTCCCGCACCGTGCACGCCGGGGGTGTTGCGCTCGACGCTGCGTGCGTGGCCGACCGACAGCGTCACGGGATCGAGCCCGCCGGCGAGACCGAAGACATTCGCCGCGAAATCTCCGGCGCCACCGGTCTCGGGCAACGAGTGGCAACCGACGCAGGCGGCGGCGTCGGGCCCCGAGGTCCGCAAGTGCACCACCTGCCCCTCGGTCAGCAACTCGCCCTCCGCCGAAAAGAGCGGCACCTCGCGCTTCTCGCCCGCGCCGGTACTGGCCGGCCGACCCGCGCCGTCACAACGGTTGAAACGCGCGACGAACAGCTGCCGACCGAAGTCGCGAACCTGATCGAAGGACAGCGTCCCGGCGACGATATCGTCGTGCTCGATCGACAGCGGCACCATCGGTGCCTCCGCCGCGAGTTCCGGCGGGCAGGTCTTGGGCTCCTGGGCGGTCGCCGCCGCGCTTGCACCGGCCAGGACGAGAAAGAGGAAGGATTGAAGCTTGATGGGCACGTGCTGGTTCTCCACTGTTCCGCAGATAAGTCGACCCGCTGCGCAGGACCAAGCCTGCCCAGGAAGGATCTGCATTAGTTTTTTATTATTTTCTTACGCAGAGCTTAAGAGAAGTTTGAGCTGGATCAAGCGGTCGCCGGGATCTGACTGGCGGCGCGTTTGGGTATCGCCGCATCGGCCGCCCGTCGCAAAGGCCGTCGCCAGTCGCCCCGGTGCCTTGTGGATCCAGATGACACGGGCACGGCGGCGCAGACCGCCGCCCGTCGATCTGCCCCTGGCCGTCTTTCGCGTGGCGGCGTTGCGTCAGTCGATGATTTCGATCGGAAAGTCCCGCGCGGAAGCCGCGGCGCCTTCCATGCGCTGGATGGTCTGCTCGGATTCGGCGGCCATCCGGTCCATCTCGACGATGTTCTCGGCCATCTTGGGCAGGGCCTCCTGGCGGTAGCGCGAGACGTCGTCGAGCGCCGCGCGGATGTCGGCGAACGATTGCCGCAGGACGTCGAGGTCGAGCGCCGTACCGGCTGCCTGCTTGTGGATCTCGGCACCCTGCGTCTTCAACCGCTCGGCGGTGCCGGCGATCAAGGCCTCGGTGGTCTTGGTCACCGCCTGCACCTTCTCCAGCACGATTCGCTGGTTGGCCAGTGCCAGTGCCAGCGTGACCGCGACCTGCAGTGCGCTGACCGTGACGTTCTGCGCTCGGTTGACGCCGCGGATCAGCTCCTTGTTGTTGCGCACGATCATTTCGATCGTCAGAAAGCCCTGCTGGTTCACCAGGAGTTGCTGCTGCAGGTCCTGGATGCGCTGACGCAGCGGGAACAGCAGTTCCTCCTGGATGAAGACGGTGCGCGGATCGTCGGATACCAGCTCGGTGGCGACGCGATCCTGCAGCTTGCGGTCGATCAGTTCGCCGAGCTTGATCGCCCGTTCCAGCTTGTGGCCGAGGGCGCGCATCTGTTTCTGGTCCTCGGCCAGCGTGATGTTGTCGCGCTTGAGCTGGTCCTGGCCCGACTTCAGCGAGTTCATTACCGCATCGATCACCGTCGAGGCCGCCTCGTAGCGCGTGAAGTAGCGCTTCAGCGGCGTGCCGATGCCCGGCAGGAAGCCCAGCGCCCGCGAAAACCAGCCGGCCTCGAGGTCGAACTTGGCGGGATCCAATGCCTCGACCTGGACTTTCAGATCCACCAGCGCGTTGGCCACCTGGCCGCCGTCGCCGCTCTGCTCGGAAAGTTGCTTGATCGGCTGCTGCAGCATCTGGCTGCGCCGTGCCGCCTCCTTCTGCAGCTGTATGCCCATGGTCTCGACCGCGGCCTTGGCCTGGGTCTGGGCGTCGTGGTCGTCGGCCGCCACATCGACCAGGCGGCCGACCAATGCGTCGGCCTGGGCATCGAGCTCGGCGTCGGTGGCCGGATCGGCTTCGATCCGGGCGGGATCAGCGAGGTTCAGCTCCTTCTTCAGCGCTTCCTTGTCGGCGAAGACCAGGCTCCGGGTGTCACCGCTCATGCTGTCTCCTGATTCACAGGTTCGGTCAGGAGCGCAGGATAACCCCAGAAGCCACCGACCGCGGCCTGCACCCATCGGTGAAGTCGAAATCGAACGCCGGGCGGCCGTCTTCGCGGCACGGCCGGTGGGCATGGCCACGGCCACTGGTCTCGCGGTTCGGGCCATCGAGACTGGCCCCCGACGCCGGCGCGGACCATAATCGGGCTCCGTTCGCTCCGACCTCCCGCCGTGACCGACTTGAAAGATCTCGAGCTGATCCTTCGCACGCACACGCCGCTGATCGCGGTCGAGACGCGCGAAGAACGCCGTGCGATCGACCTCTTCCGCCGCACTGCGCTGGGCGCCGGACTGCCGCTCTACCGTTGGAGCGCCGTCGACGGTCTGGCGCGGCTCGATCTGGCTCAGGCGCCGCAGCGCACCCTGGTCGAGCCCGGCCGCCTGCTGGCGCACATCCGCATCTGCCAGGGCGCCGGCATCTATCTGCTGCTGGATTTCCATCCCTATCTCGACGATCCGCTGACCATCCGCCATCTGCGCGAAGTCGCCCAGCGCGGCGCGCCGGCACCGACCATCGCGTTGATCGGACCCAGCGTGCCGATCCCCGACGAGCTGCGCAACCTCTCCGCGCGCTTCGAACTGCGCCTGCCCGACCTGGCGGCGGTGCGCGCGATCATCGAGGAGGAGGCCGCCGCGTGGGGCCAGCGCCACCGCCGACGGCTGCAGGCGCGCAGTTCGGTGGTGGACGCCCTGGCGCGCAATCTGCTGGGCCTCACTGCGGACGATGTGCGCCGGCTGGCGAAGAACGCAATCCACGACGACGGTGCCCTCACCGAAGCCGACCTGCCCGCCCTGACCGAGGCCAAGTACCGCCTGCTCGACAGCGGCAGCGTGCTCTCCTTCGAGCTCGAGACCGCCCGTATGGCCGACGTCGCCGGCCTTGGCCGCCTCAAGGCCTGGCTCGAAATGCGCCGAGCGGTGTTCGTCGCCGACCGCCCGCCGCCGGGCCTCGACGCGCCCAAGGGCGTATTGCTGCTCGGTGTCCAGGGCGCCGGCAAGAGCCTCGCCGCCAAGGCCTGCGCCGGTGCCTTCGGCGTACCGCTGCTACGGCTCGATTTCGCCACCCTGTACAACAAGTACTACGGCGAGACCGAGCGCAACCTGCGCGAAGCGCTGGCCACCGCCGCGCAGATGGCGCCCTGCGTGCTGTGGATCGACGAAATCGAGAAGGGCCTCGCCGACGACCGCGACGGCGGTCCATCGCGACGGGTCCTGGGTACCCTGCTGACCTGGATGGCCGAACGGACCGAGGCGGTGTTCCTGGTGGCCACCGCCAACGATGTGGCGTCGCTGCCACCGGAGTTGCTGCGCAAGGGACGTTTCGACGAGATCTTCTTTGTCGATCTGCCGTCACGCGACGTACGCGCCGAGATCTTCGGCATCCACCTCGACAAGCGCGGCCAGCCACGCAGCCGCTTTTCACTGGACGCGCTGGCCGACGCCTCCGAGGGCTTCTCCGGCGCCGAGATCGAACAGGCGGTGGTGGCTTCCCTGTATGCGGCCCATGCCCGAGGCACCGTGCTGGCCGACGCCGATCTGCAATCCGAACTGGCCCGTACAAGGCCGCTGTCGGTGCTGATGGCCGAGAAAATCGCCCATCTGCGCGCCTGGGCGGCCGCCCGGACGGTGCCGGCCGACTGACCCCTGGCGGGGCTTTGCGCTAACATCCGCGGATCGCGCAGCGACAGGGAATGCACGCCATCATGTTGTCACGCCGGCTCTTCAGCGCCCTGGCCACCGAACCATCGAGTTGGCTGGTGCTGGTCGTCAGCATCGGTGCCGTCTGGCTGTTCCACGCCTGGTTCGGTCCCGGCCTGGTGATGAGCGTGGCATCGCTGGCGCTCGCAGTGGTTCTCCTGGCGCTCTGGCCGCTGCTCAAATTGCGCGACCCGGATTTTGCCGGCAAGCTGGTGCGTGGCCCAGGCGAATTCGACGCCGAGGGCGAAGCCAGGGTCATGCGGCTGGAGGCCGCACTGGCGCGCCTCGACGCCGACCAGGGCGTCGCGCAATTGCAATTGTTGCGGCAGAAGCTCGAACGCCTGGTCGAAGTGCTGCGCCACCGGCTCGACGAAGGCGAGGTCACCTACGGGCGGTATCTCGGCACCGCCGAGCAGGTCTATCTGGCCGCGCTGGACAACCTCAACGAGGTGGTGGTGACGCTGACCAGTCTGGCCGGCATCGACGAGGCTCATCTGCAGCGCCGCGAGACCGAGATCGCAAAGGACGGCGTCACCGACAAGGAGGCAGTCGAACTCGCGACGATCCGCCAGCGGCAGGCCCTGCTGCGCGAGCAACGCACCAAGGTCGAGGATTTGCTGGCCGAGAACGAGCGGGCGCTGGCGGTGCTCGACAACACCTCCGCCGCGCTGGCCGGGACGCGCACCCGCGACGGCCACGCCAAACTGAGCGCGGACGAGGCGATCCGCGAGCTGGAGGCCCTGGCCGGCCGCACCGGGCGCTACGCCTCGGGCCGATGAGGCATATCCGCAACCAACGAGGCGCGCGTGGGCGCGCGCAGACCGGGGAGTGACGATGGCGAAGGGGAAGGCCGGCAGGCGCGGCATTGTGGCAATCGTGGTGTTCGTGGCGATCGCGGCGGCCGTCGCGACCCAGTTTCTCGGCCCGGACGGCAGTTTCCCGCTCGGCGGCGACAGCGGCGGCCGGAATCGGGCGATGCCCTTCGAACGGGCCGCCGACGAACTGCGCCGGATGCGCGATCAAGTCGACTGGCGCGAGGACATCGTCACCGAGCGCGCACGCATCGAACTGGCCGGCGGCACCGATCTCAAGAAACGGCTGCCGGCGATCGACACC
The DNA here is from genome assembly GCA_020445785.1 of Rhodocyclaceae bacterium. Lineage (GTDB taxonomy): Bacteria > Pseudomonadota > Gammaproteobacteria > Burkholderiales > Rhodocyclaceae > Cognatazoarcus. The sequence goes on along the minus strand of JAGRFZ010000048.1, from coordinate 29,767 downwards.
TTTCCTTTGGTCGTCGTTCCGGCCGGGGGCGTCGCCAATGCCGTGGTCGAGATCTTTGCTTCCACCGAAAAGTCCGGCACCGGCACCGACGGCTGGATGGTGCGCGTCGCCCAGGACTTCAATAACGCCGGCCTGCGCCTGACGAGCGGCCGCCCGGCACAGGTGGCGTTGCGCAAGATCGCGTCGGGCACCGGCCACGACTACATCGCCTCACGCAAGCATCTGCCCCAGGGCTACTCACCATCGAACGGACTGTGGATCTCGATGATCCGGGCCGAAGGCGTCGCGGTGGAGCCGATCGCCGAGCGCACCGTCGGCAATGTCGCCGGCATCGTCATGAAGCAGTCGGTAGCCGCTCGGCTGCGCGAAAAATACGGCCGCATCGACGTGCCGACCTTGGTGGACGCCGTGGTCCAAGGGAGCCTGGTGATGGGCTACACGGATCCTTTCGCGAGCAGCACCGGGCTCAACTTCCTGGTGACCGTGCTCAACCGGTTCAGCGACAATCAGCCGGGCGCGATGCTCTCGCCTGCCGTGGTCAGTGCCTTCGAAAGTTTTCAGAAGGGCGTGCCTTTCGTTGCGCTGACCACACTTCAGATGCGCGAGTCGGTCGAGCGCAACGGCTCGCTCGACGCCTTCGTGATGGAGTACCAGACCTACGCCCAGACCGCGTCGCTCAAGTCCGGCTACGAGTTCATCCCGTTCGGCGTACGCCACGACAACCCGCTGGTCGGCATCGGCACACTCGACGCCGACCAGCGCGAGACCCTGGCCGCCTTCGCCGAGTTCGGCCAGCGCCGGCAATACCGCCGCCTCGCCAAGGAATTCGGCTTCGACCCGGACATCGACTACCGGGCCGCCTACCCGGTGCCGGCGGGCGATCTGCTGGTGCAGGCCCAGCGCCTGTGGAAGGAGAAGAAGGACGCCGGCCGGCCGATCGCCGCGGTGTTCGTCTGCGACGTCAGCGGCTCGATGCGCGGTGCGCGGCTCTCGCAACTGAAGAAGGCCTTGCTCGGCGGCTCCGAGTTCATCAGCCCGAACAACGCCATCGGCCTGGTGGTGTTCAATCACCAGGTCACCACGGTGCTGCCGATCCGTCCCTTCGACATCGCCCAGAAGGCCGCCTTCCACGCCGCCGTCAAGCGCATGGAGGCCGAGGGCAACACCGCGATGTACGACGGCGCCGTGGTCGGCCTCGAGATGCTGCTCGACGCCAAGGCACGCAACCCACAGATCAAGCCGGTGCTGTTCGTGCTGACCGACGGCGACACCAACCGCGGCTTCGATTTCGCCGCCAGTGCCGAGATCTTCGAAGGCCTCGGCATCCCGATCTACACCATCGGCTACGAAGCCAAGATCGACCAGTTGAAGCAGCTCTCGTCCCTCGTCGAAGCGGCCAGCCTCAACGCCGGCGAAGGCGAGATCGAGTACAAGATCGGCGCCCTCCTCAACGCCGAGATGTGAGGCCATGGGACCGCTGACCCGCTGGCTCATCCTCGCTGTCGCCGCCTTCGGTGGCCTGGCCGGCGGCTATCACGCCTACCTGGGGAAACACCCCCACAAGGTACTGGTGCTGATCGACACCTCGTTTGCGATGCGTGAGGCCCTGCCCCGGCTACCGGCCGTCCTGCGCAGCCTCGAGGGGCGCCGCTACACGGTCTACGCGCTGGAAACCGACAAGGCGCCCATCCATGATTTCGCAGCTCGCCTGCGCCCGGGACGTCTCGACGCCTATGCGCCGCGCAACCTCGATGCGCTGACGGCGCGCGCAGCCAAGCCGCCGTTCGATCGGGCGGACCAGGTGATCCTGATCAGCAATGCTGCAGCGAGCGACTTGCCGGTGCCCGGGAATTGGCGGGTGGTCGTGCCGTAAGCGGATGGACGCCAGTCGGCACCGGGCATGGGCGTCGCGTGCGAGATCGCCTCGGAGCCGAGCGCCCGTGAATCGCCGCCGCGATGATGATGCGCGGCACTCATACGCGGGCACGGCCGCACGATCTCCTCGCACAGCGGGCGCTGGCTCGCGCACCTCCTCACTCAAGGATGCCCCGAACGGGCCGATAGACGGCTTGGTGTCGCCGCCGGATTACGGATTCGGCGGCACCGCGCTTTCGCCGACATCCCGACCACTGTGGTTGGCGCCGGACGGCGGCAAACCTGCCGGACGGGCGCGATGACCTACCCGCGTAGGCACCACGACGGCATGCACGGCTGATGCCGCGGGGCATGGCAGAATGCGCCACGTACCCCGGCACGCGGCACAGCCCCTGGCGAGGCGTCGCGAGCCCACTCCGGCTCGCCGAAGGGTGGGCCGTCTTTCCCTACTGTCCTGCCCTGCCGCGAACGACATCAACGCGAGCGCCCTGCAGGGGCGGTGAAAGGACATGAACCATTTGACGCGACACGACCATCGGCCGAGCCGCAGCAACGATCGGGAGCATCGGCGGCAGCTGCCGTTCGCACGGCGCCTGTTCGCAATGCTGCTGTATCTGGGCGCAGCGCTGCCGGGCACGGTGCTGGCGCAAAAATGCCTCTTCATCTCGTCCTACCATCAGGGCTATGCCTGGTCGGACGGCGTCGAGCGGGGGCTACGTTCGGTGCTGACGGGAAAATGCGAGCTGAAGCAGTTCGACATGGACACCAAACGGCACAAGGACCTCGCGTACATACAGGCGAAGGGCCTGGAAGCCAAGCAGTTGATCGAGCGTTGGCAACCGGACGTGGTCATCACTGCCGATGACAATGCCGCCAAGTTCGTCATCCAGGCGCACTTCAAGGACCATGCCACGCCCTTCGTCTTCTGCGGGGTCAATTGGACGGTCGAAGAGTACGGCTTTCCCTTCCGCAACGTGACAGGGATGGTCGAAATCGCCCCGATCCAGCCCTTGCTCGAACGGGTCAAGGCGCTTCAGTCCCGGCACGCCAGAGCGATCTACATCGGCGCCAATACCCGCACCGAAACCAAGAACCTGGCGCGCTTTGCCCAGGCCGCAGAAAGAAACGGCATTGAACTGGATTCGCGGCTGGTGGACACAGCGGACGAGTGGTTGGCCGCCTATCACCTCGCCCAGCAGTACGATTTCATCATCATGGGCAGCAATTCCGGCATTCGGGAGTGGGACGAGGGGCGGATTCGCGCAGCGATCCTTCCGGAGTCGCGGCGATTGAGCATCACGAGCCACGGTTGGATGATGCCCTACACCATGCTCGGATACACCAAGGTGCCAGAGGAACAGGGTGAGTGGTCCGGCAAGGCGGCGTTGAGCATTCTCGGCGGCACCCAGCCCGCCGACATTGCGATCGTACCCAACAAGAAATGGGACATTTGGACAAATACATCCCTGCTGGCAGCCAGCGGTATCACGCTGCCCAGGAACCTGGTGAACAAGTCCAAGAAGATTCCATGAGCCTGATCCATGCCCACACCGGTCGCGGTGGCCCGGCCACGGGGGTGCGCCACGCACCAGGCGCCGTCGCGTCGGCGCGCACCCGGCCGGTGGCGTGAACCGATGAGCGGCCCGGAACGCCGGCAGCCACCGCCCTTGCGTGCGCGGGAGCGGGCACTGCTATGGCTGACCGGAATTTTGCTCGGCCTGGGCAGTGGCCTGCTCTCGATCTGGATGGACTTGTCGCGGGCCGAGCACGAGTTTTCGAACGAAGCCTCGCTGGTGCAGGCGGAACTGTCACGACGCATCGGCACACTCGAGGTCGTGCTGACCGGCCTCGTCGGCCTCTTTCAGGCCAGCGACGTGGTGAGTTACGTGCAGCTATCCACGCTCTCCGAAGAGATGCTCCGTTCCTATCCGCATATCCGTTCGATCATTTCTCTGCAACGGGTGGCTGCCGACGAGCGCGCGCAGCTCGAGCAAGCGATGCAGGAAAACGGCTATCTGCAGTTTCGGATCACCGAGTTCGGCGAACAGGAGCAATTGGTGACTGCGACCCCTCGGTCCAGATACTTCCCCATCGTCCTGATCGACCCGTTGGCACCGCAGAACGGCCGGCTGCTGGGATACGACGCGAGTTCCGACCCCAGGCTCGCCACCGTGATCGATCAGGCCATCCGCACCGGCAAAGTCGCGGCATCCCCGCCACTCCGGCTGGTGCGCGGACCTGCCGGCATCCTGGTATTCAAGGCCCGCTACCAGGGACGCTATTCGCCGGGGACCACGGCCGGGCGGGTGGCGATGGTGGACGGCGCGATCGCGGTCGAACTCGATCCGGAAAGGCTGCTGCAAGACCTCGTTTCGGCTTCGAGCAGGACGGAGATTGCCCTGCACCAGGGCGACGCGGCGCGCGATCCGTCGGCGCAGGAAGCCGGACTGGCGGGTGATGCCGTCGATGGAACGTCCGCGCTTCCGGTATTCCGCTACCGGCGCACCCTGGACGTCTATGGACAGCCCGTGGCACTGCTGGTGTCCCAACAGGCGAAACCCGAGGACATTTCCATCGGGTGGCTGGCAATGGCCTTGTCGAGTCCGATCCTGGTGATGCTGGCGGTTGGGCTGGCCTGGCGAAATCTCCGCATCCGGCAGCTCCGGGAGCGGGAGATCGAGGAGACCATCCGGGATGACGAGCGACGATTCAGGAATGTCGTGGAGACCGCCTTCGATGCGGTGGTGATCACGGACGAGCACGGCAGGATCGTCACCTGGAATCGACAGGCGGAAACCTTGTTCGGCTGGCGCAGTGACGAAGCGATCGGCAAATCGAAGCTGGCCGAGATATTTCCGGACAAGACCTGCGTCGAGTGCCAGGGCGAGCCCTCGGGACGCCGCCCGCAGGAGCCCGCCCGGGAATACCTGGAGACGATTGCACACGATCGCAACGGAACCACCTTTCCGGTGGAAATCGCGATATCGGAAACGCGAAGCGGAGAGACCTACCAAAAGAGCGTCTTCATTCGCGACATCCGGGCACGAAAGGCGCAGGAGGCGGGGTTGCAACAGGCGAAGGCAGCTGCAGAAGCGGGCAGCCGGGCCAAGAGCGAGTTTCTGGCCACCATGAGCCATGAAATCCGTACCCCGATGAACGGGGTGCTGGGGATGACGGAACTGCTTCTGAGGTCCCGGCTCGATGCGCAACAGCGCTACTACGCAGAGACCGCCCATCGATCCGGGCAGGCACTGCTCGACCTCATCAACAACATCCTGGATTTTTCCAAGATCGAGGCCAACAAACTGCAATTGGCCCGGTCGCCGTTCGACCTGCACGAGACGGTCGAGAGCGTCTTGCAGATGGTTGCGGAACAGGCCCGCGAGAAGCACTTGGAATTGCTCGCCGACATCCCCGCGGAACTCGACGTCCATCTGGTGGGCGACGGTCCCCGCCTGCGGCAGGTTTTGCTCAACCTGGTGGGGAATGCGGTGAAATTCACGGAACGGGGCGAAATCCTGATACGCGTGCGTGTGCTGGAGGGCGACGGCGACGAAATCCGCGTCTCCTTCGAAGTACAGGACAGCGGCATCGGCATCGACACGGAAAAGTTGGCGTGCATATTCGACCCCTTCACTCAGGCCGACAGTTCCAGCAGTCGCCGATTCGACGGCACCGGGCTCGGCCTGGCCATATCCCGCCAGTTGGTCGCCCTGATGGGGGGCGAGATCGGCGTGGAGAGCGAGCAGGGTGGTGGCTCGACGTTTCGCTTCTCTGCACGCTTTGCCAAGCAGCGAGCGAACGGGACACGGCCGACCGCTTCCCTCGAGGCGTACGCGGGGAGCAAGGTGTTGGTCGTCGATGACAACCTGGCGACCCGGGTGCTGCTGCTGAAGAAGCTCGAGGAGTGGGGGCTGCAGGCCGACGGCGCAGCGGCCGGTGACGAGGGGCTGGGGCTGCTGCGAGAGGCTGCCGCCGTCGGCAAGCCCTACGCGCTGGCGATTCTCGACCGGATGATGCCGGGAATGGACGGGATCACCCTGGCGCGCAGGATCAAGGCGGATCCGGACCTGGCGGACGTCCGACTCCTGATGTACTCGGCAATGCATGCGGAATCCGGTGACGCGCCCTGGCGGGATGCGGGAATCGAGGCCTATCTGAGCAAACCTGCCCGCCTGCAGGACCTGCGCGATCAGCTGTCGCGCCTGCTGGCGGCCAAGCCGCCCGAAGCGGCAACGGAACCCACGCCGGCCACCCCGCCCTCGGCGACCGCCTCGGGCGTTCTGGTCGGAAAGCGTGTCCTGGTGGTCGAAGACAATCCGGTCAATCAGGCAGTGGCATTGGGCATGTTGGCGCTCTTCGGCTGCCGAGCCGAAGTGGCGGAGAACGGCCGCGCGGCGCTGACCTACCTGCAGACGAATCCATGCGACCTGATCCTGATGGACTGTCACATGCCGGAGATGGACGGGTTCGCAGCCACCAGCGCCATCCGCGGGCAGGCAAGGACAGATCGTCAGATCCCGATCATCGCCCTGACTGCCGACGTCCAGAAAGGGGTGCGGGAACGCTGCCATGCCTCCGGCATGAACGACTGCCTGAGCAAGCCGTTCTCTCAGGAGACTCTGCGGCGCGTGCTCGAAAAGTGGCTGTCCACACCGCCGACGGGGACAGATGCGCTCCTTTGCCCTTCCGGATCCGATCGCCCATGCACGAACGAGTATGAGAAGAGCCCCGTCGATCCGCGCGCGCTGGACAGGCTACGCGCCCTGCAGAGACCGGGTACGCCTGACGTATTGGGCCGGGTGATCCAGCTCTACTTGGACAGCGCACCGGCGCTGATCGACGAAATCGTCAGGGCCGTGGCGGCCGGTGACGCCGAGGGACTGCGCGCCGCCGCCCACGGCCTGAAGTCGAGCAGCGCCAACCTGGGGGGCATGCCACTGTCCGCGATCTGCGAACGTCTGGAAATCCTCGGCCGCCACGATCGGCTGGCGGAAGCGCCGCGACTGGCCGACGACCTCAAACGCGAATATCGAAGGGTCGAGCAGCTGTTGGCGGCGGCGGCAGGCACCACGTCGGATGCGCCCGATTAGCCCGTCATAGGCTTCGGCCGCGCAGCCCTCACCGCGACACCTCGTGGTTCCATCCGCCTTATCGCGGCACCCGGCTTCGCAGCGGATCACGGGTTGACCTGCATCCGCTCGCGCGCCCGCTGCGTATTGCCTCGTACCAGCAAGTGCGATACGCATGGAGGGCGAGATGTTCGAAACCAGCACTGAGGTGGGCGCTAACCCGGTCGTCGAGCCCGGCTCGTCGGCGGCGGACGCGATCGAGCAGGCGCTCGATCGGGCGCAGGACCAGAGCGAAGTCGATCGCATTCTGTTCCGTGAGATTCCGTACAAGACTACGATCAAGCGCTTCGATCGGCTCGGTCGCATCCAATGCCGGCGGCCACCCGGCGAACACTTCGATCAGGAGGCGGTGGCGGTGACGATCAGCCAGACCATCGTCACCCAGATCAGCAACAGTGTGTCGACGACCATCGGCGCCTCGCTGACAACGACCGTCCAGGCCGGTGTGAAGGGCGCCATCCCCGGCGGGGAGGCCAACGTATCGACCAGCGTCAGTGGCACGGTCGAGGCCTCGAAGACGGTCGTCAATGCCGTCCAGACCCAGCTCTCACGCAGCGTCGGGGTAACCGAAAAGCTGTCGGTGACCTACCACGCCGAAGAGTGCTTCGAGCGCAACAACCCGTACGGCCTCTGCCTCGAGATCACGGTCGCGGGCATGCTGCGCTTCCGCCAGGACGCGCGCATCGCGCGGGGCAACGATGGCCTGTTCCATTACCGCCTGAAGAACGCCGGAGTGATCGCGGCGATGACCATCGACGACGTCGATGTCAGCATCGACCCGTGCGTAATGCCGGACGAGTCACCAAGGCTGATTCCGGGCTGCGAGCCGGCACCCCGGCTGGGCTCGCGGCTACCGGTGGAGAGCATCGAGGGCATCGGCGCGAGCCTCGGAGGCAAGTTCCGCGCGGCCGGCGTGGGCACCGTCGGCGAATTGGCGCGGCTTGCAGTGGACGCCGACATTGCCGGCGTGGCACGCAATCGGTTGCTCGCTGCGCGCGCCCGGGCGCAGATGCTCGGTGGCTTGTCGGCGGGCCCGGAACCGTGGGCGGCTCTCGCCAGTCGGCGGATTGCCGAGGTGCTGAATGCGGACCCTGCCTCCCTCGTCGGCGACGCCGGACAACCCCTGCCGCGGGATCAGGCGCTGCAGGTGCAAGAGGACCTCGGCAGATTGCTGGTGTCACTCGACGATTCGCTGTTGCGCGACGCGACCGTGTCCGAGCTGTCGCGCCGCCTGGCCCCGATCGCCACCGCATAGCGGGACTCGCCCCCCGGCAGCGTGCCCCGTCCGGGCGGGGCACCCGCCGCAGCCTCGGACCGATCCGTACACCCTCGCGTCCGCCCATATCGGCCGCCTGCGAGGCGGCCCGCTGGGGTATAGTCGGCGGCGCATGAGCCCCCTCGTCCGCTCCCGCTGCCTGGAATTGCTCGCCCCCGCCAAGACCGCAGAGATCGGTCGCGAGGCGATCCGGCACGGCGCCGACGCGGTGTACATCGGCGGCCCGTCCTTCGGGGCGCGCCACAACGCCACCAACGCGATCGCCGACATTGCGGCACTGGTCGAATTCGCGCACCGCTTTCATGCCCGGGTCTTCGTGACGCTGAACACGATTCTGCACGATGCCGAGTTGGTGCCCGCACGGTCGCTGATCCGCCAATGCTGGGATGTCGGCGTCGACGCGCTGATCGTGCAGGATCTCGGCCTGCTCGAAATCGACTTGCCGCCAATCGAATTGCACGCATCCACCCAGTGCGACATCCGCACGCCGGCCAAGGCTCGCTTTCTCGCCGATGCGGGCTTCTCACAGATCGTGCTGGCGCGTGAACTGACGATCGCGCAGATCGCCGACGTGCGGGCAGCACTCGAAGCCGAGACGATCGTCGAGCACTTCATCCACGGCGCACTGTGCGTCGCCTACTCCGGCCAGTGCTACATCAGCCACGCCCATACCGGGCGCAGTGCCAACCGCGGTGACTGCTCCCAGGCCTGTCGCCTGCCCTACACCCTGAAAGACACCGAAGGGCGTGTGGTGGCCTTCGAAAAGCACCTGCTGTCGATGAAGGACAACAACCAGAGCGGCAACCTGGAAGCACTGGTCGACGCCGGTGTGCGCAGCTTCAAGATCGAGGGTCGCTACAAAGAGATGGACTACGTCAAGAACATCACCGGGCACTACCGCCGGCTGCTCGACGAGATCCTGACCCGCCGTCCGGAGTTCAGCGCCGCCTCCAGCGGCCACACCCAGCTCTCATTCGCGCCGGATCCCGACAAGAGCTTCCATCGCGGCGCGACCGATTATTTCGCCCATGGCCGGGGTGCCGACATCGGTGCTTTCGATTCGCCGACCTACGTCGGCACACCGCTCGGCCCGGTGACCCGGGTCGGCCCGGACTGGTTCGAACTCGCCTCGGCCGAGCCACTCGCCAACGGCGACGGCGACGGCGACGGCGACGGCCTCAACTATACGCACAAGCGGGCGGTGGTCGGGCTGCAGGCCAACCGCGTCGAGCGCCTCGAAGCACCGGGACGTCGACAGTGGCGGGTGTGGCCCAATGAACGCATCGGCCGACTCGCCGGCTTGCGCCCCGAAGTCGAGATCCGGCGCAATCGCGACCATGCATGGGAGCAGGTGCTGGCCGGCCGCTCGGCCGAGCGGCGGATCCGCATACGGGCCGAACTCACCGACGACGACGCCGGGCTGACGCTGACCCTGGCGGACGAGGACGGCATACGCGCCAAGGCTCGGGCATCCCTCGAATACCAGCCGCCCCGTGACGTAAGCGCTGCGGAGGCAGCGCTGCGAGCCGGCCTGGATCGCTTCGGCACCACCGATTTCGCCTTGCAAACGCTGGCCATCCGCTGCCAGCGGCCCTGGTTCGTGCCGGCTTCGGTCACCAAGCGGCTACGCCGCCATGCTGTCGCTGCGCTGGTCGACGCGCGGAGGTCGGCCCTCTTACGGCCCCTTCGGCGCCCGGCGGTCGAGCCACCGCCCAGCTACCCGGACGACACCCTGTCCTACCTGGCCAACGTCTACAACCACGCAACCCGCGCTTTCTACGCCCGCCACGGGGTCAAGCTGATGGCGTCTGCGTACGAGGCCCACGAGCAGGCGGGCGAAGTCTCGCTGATGATCACCAAGCATTGCCTGCGCTACGCCTTCAGCCTGTGTCCCAAGCAAGCGAAGGGGGTAGCCGGCGTGCAGGGCCAGGTCGGAGCCGAGCCAATGACCCTGGTCGGCGGCAATGAGCGCCTGACCCTGCGCTTCGACTGCAGGGCCTGCGAGATGCATGTGGTGGGCGCGATCAAGAAGCACGTGCTCTCCAGCCCACCGCCCACCTCGGTGCCAGCGGTCGCCATCACCTTCCATCGGGCCCGTCCGCGCAGCTAGGCCGGCAGTGGGAACGGCGGTGCCGGGTGCGTCGACAATGGTCGCCCTCTGCGGAAGATGCCGGCAAGGCCGGCACGAGACGCGTCTACCGCGCGATCGCATAAAGCAAGAGAGGCTCCGAAGAGCCTCTCTCGATTGCCGATTTCGGCGTCGCGGCGGCACGCCACGCGATGAAGTTACTTGGCCGAACTCAGAACCGCCGCAGCCGCCGCCGTGGACTTGGTGAGGTTTTCGACAGCCACCGACGTAGCGCTGTCGAGCTGGGTCCGAGCCTGCGTGACCGCCGCCGTCATCTGCCGGCTGGCATCCTGATACGCCGCACTGGCCTGGGCGATGGCACCCTTGGCCGCAGACACGGCGGCCTCGGAACCCGCCGGCGCAGCCTTGGAGAGAGTTTCCAGCGTGCTGTTGGCCTGACCGACGAGATTCGCCACTTCGGCTTCACACTGTGCCGTCAGATCGGACTGCAGTTTGGAACCGATTTCGGCAACGGCACGGCCGTAGGCGACACCCTTCTCGAGGGAAGGCACCAGCAGCCCTGCCTGCAGAGCGGCCAGTTGCTTCGGATCCTTCACCACCGCCACGGCCTTGAGGTAGGCCAGACCATCGTCGAAGGAAGCGCGAGCGGTGTTGAGGTTGAGGGCAGACAGACTCTCCACGGCGGCGAGCACGGTGCTCATCGCGGCGACGGAGGACTTGAGGCCGGCTTCGAGGTTGGACTTGGCGACGGCAACGACTTGATCGGGGGTCACGGACATGATGGATTCCTTTGGCTAGAGATCTGGTGAGCGCGAAAGTGGAACAAGTGATTCGGTACGGCTCGTATTGTGCACTGCAACAATTCGAAATGCAAGCAATTTTTTGCGCGATCCCACGGCTTCGCCCTTGCCCCACGCAACCACATCGCCCACCCGTGGGCCGCCACGAATTTCCGAGCCTGCAGCGTGCTGCGCGGCCCCATGGTCGCGGCGCCCAAGCCTCGCGCAAACCGCTCGGGCGATCGACGGCTGCGAAATGGCGGGTTGGCCGATATCGGCCCGCAGCCGTAGGCCGCGACCAAGCGAATGAATCTTTCCAGACGCGACCGGGCCGGGTCCCCGGTCGTCGCTCGCGTGCAGCGGTTACGCCCGCGAAGCGCTATCCACGCCGTCGACCCCCCGCAGCTTCTGCAGCGCGCGGTTGAGGGCTGGCACGCCACCCACCTCGACGGTGAAGCGCATGTGAGCCTTGCCCGCCTTGGACCGGGTATTCACGGCAATGACGTTGATCTGCTCGCGGGAGAGCACGTCGGAAATGTCGCGCAACAGGCCCTGGCGATCGTTGGCCTCGACCAGCACGTCCATCGGGTAGATCTGGGACTTGGTCGTGGTCGGCCCTTCCCCCCAGTCGGCGCTGACCACCCGCTCCGGATGGCGGGCTGCAAGGTGCATGTAGTCGCGGCAGTCGATGCGGTGGATCGACACCCCGCGCCCGCGGGTGACGAACCCTTCGATGGCGTCCGGCGGTGCCGGACGGCAGCAGCGACCCAGGGAAGTCATGAGCTTGCCGACCCCGACCACCAGCACTTTGTCGGCGTTGGCGACACCGCGTTCACGGCCGACCACCATCTCCGGTGGCGGCGGTTCGGGCGCCCGCTTGTCGCCTCGGATGGCGGTTTGCAGACTGCGGGCACCGACGTCACCACGACCGACTGCGACGAACATCGCATCGGCACTCTTGAAGCCGAGGCGGGTCGCCAGCTCATCCACGTTGACCTGGCTGTGGCCTTCGCGCTGCATCTCGCGCACCACCGCGTTGCGCCCCCGCCCGAGCAGTTCCCGTTCCTCCTGGGCGCTGAAGTACTGCTTGATCTTCTGGCGCGCCCGCCCGGTATGCACGTAGCCCTGCAGCGCATTCAGCCAATCGCGCGAGGGCCCGCCCTCCTTGGCCGTGATGATCTCCACGGTCTGGCCCGATTCGAGCTGGGTGTTGAGCGGCAGCAGATGGCCATCGACCTTGGCGCCGCGGCAGCGGTGACCGACCTCGGTATGCAGCCGGTACGCGAAATCCACCGGAGTGGCGCCGCGCGGCATGTCGATGACCCGGCCCTGGGGCGTCAGCACGTAGATGGTGTCGTCGAGCGAGGCGCGCTTGAACTGCTCGACCCAGTGGCTGGAGTCGGTCACCTCGTCGCGCCACGACAGCAGGTTGCGCAGCAGTGCGATCTTGTCGTCGTAGGCACTGCCGGCGGCGCCGCCGGCGCCTTCCTTGTAGCGCCAGTGGGCGGCGATTCCGAGTTCCGCGTGGCGGTGCATCTCGTGGGTACGGATCTGCACTTCCAGTGCCCGCCCATCGCCTGCCAGCACCGCGGTGTGCAGCGATTGGTAGTTGTTGCCCTTGGGCTTCAGGATGTAGTCGTCGAACTCCTTCTGGATCGGTGTCCAGAGCTGGTGCACGATGCCCAGCACGGCATAGCAATCCTTGATGTCGCCCACCAGGACCCGCAACGCCCGTACGTCGTACACCTGCGAAAAATCCAGCTTCTTCGCCCGCATCTTGTTGTAGATGCTGTAGATGTGCTTCGGCCGACCGTAGATGTCGGCGTCGATCCCGACCTTGCCGAGTTCGGCGCGCAGCCGGTCGATCGAGCTCTCGATGAACTGCTCTCGCTCGGAGCGCCGTTCGTCGAGCATCTTGGCGATTCGCTTGTAGGTGTCGGGCTCGAGAAAGCGGAAGGACAGGTCTTCCATTTCCCACTTGAGCTGCCAGATGCCGAGCCGGTTGGCCAGCGGTGCATAGATCTCCAGGCTCTCGCGCGCCACCTGCTGGCGCGCCTCGCCGGGTTGGTCCGTGAGGTAGCGCAGTGTCTGGGTGCGAGAGGCCAGCCGCAGCAGCACCACGCGGATGTCCTCGACCATCGCCAGCAGCATCTTGCGCAGGGTTTCGGTCTGGGACCGGATCTCTGCGGGAGTGCTGTACTTGCCGCTCTGCCGGGTCAGCATGCGCAGCCCGTTGAGCTTGCGCAGGCCGCGCACCAGCATCGCGACATGGGCGCCGAATCCGGATTCGACGTCCTCGACGCTGCCCCCTTCGTGCTGCGGCACCGCGAACAGGATCGCCCCGAGGCGGGCGTCGGCGTCGAGCTTCAGCGCGCAACTGACCAGTGCCATGCCGAGGGCGTGACTCCAGGTGAGTTCACCGGTACCGAGCACGCTGTCACCGTACAGTCCGCGCGCGTGCAGAAAGGCTTCGCGCAGGCGCGACGCATCCACCTCCGACAGCCCTTCGGTGAGCATCGGCAGGTAGGCTTCGTCGTCCGCCGACGCAAGCGAATGGGTAACCGAGACCATGGCGCGAATTATCCCACAGTGGTGCCACCGGCCGGGTCGGCGATAATCAGGTACCCATGTCGCTGCCGCCATGACGCACGCCCTCACCCATCCCTACCTGCTGCTGACCCTGACCGTATTGTTCTGGTCGGGAAATATGGTCACCGGCCGCGGTCTGCGGGAGGATGTGCCGCCGATCCTGCTGGCGCTGCTGCGCTGGCTGATCGCGCTCGGCCTGACACTGCCGTTCGCTGCGAGGGCCTTCGACCGCATGCAGCTCACGACGATGCTGCGGGCCTGGCCGGCGATGCTGCTGCTGGGCCTGCTCGGCGTCGGCGGCTTCAACACCTTCGCCTACCTCGCGCTGCAGCACACTACCGCCACCAACGCCTCGCTGCTCAACAGCTTCATTCCGATCGTCACGATCGCGCTGTCCTGGGCCTTGCTCGGCCGCCGCCTGCTGGCGGTCGAAGCCCTCGGGGTGGTGGTGTCGATGGCCGGCGTCGTGCTGATCGTCGGTCGTGGTGACCCGGCCGTATTGCTGGCCCTGTCGCTCAACCAGGGCGACCTGTGGATGCTGCTCGCGGTGCTGACCTGGGCGCTGTATACGGTGGGCCTGCAGTGGCGTCCCGGCGGCCTCGATCCGATGGTGATGCTGGCGGCCTTTACCCTGATCGGGCTGGTTGCACTGGTGCCGGCGGCACTCGCCGAATATCTGGCTGGCGGCCGCCTCCACGCGAGCCCGGGCACCATCGCCGGCATCCTCTACACTGGCGTGTTTCCAGGCTTTCTCGGCTACGTTTTCTACAATCGGGGCGTGGCCGCGGTGGGCCCCAATCGGGGCTCGCTGTTCATCCATCTGATGCCGGCCTTCGGCACCGGTCTGGCCGCGGTCTTCCTCGGCGAGCGGCCGCACTGGTACCACCTGATCGGCATTGCCCTGATCTTCGTCGGAATCACCATGAACACGCGAAAGGCGTCCTGATGTTTCGATTGCACGACCTCTTCCGCAGCGACCGGCGTGACGACCCCTCGGTGGACGAGAACGTGTGGGCATGGATCGAATCCGACCTCCCCTTCCTCGAGTTCCTGCCGCCCGAGATCCGACCGCGCCTGCGCGAACTGGCCACCGAAATACTGCGCGAAAAGGAGTTCCACGGTGCCCACGGGCTGGCGGTGGACGACCGCATGATGCTGTCGATCGCTCTGCAGGCATCGCTGCTGATCCTTCGCCTGGGCAGCGGCAGCTACCGAGGCTGGGTCGGCATCGTGGTCTATCCGGGCGACTTCGTGATTCCCCGCAGCGTCGTGGATGAAGCCGGCGTGGTGCACGAATATCGGGAGCCGGCCCTCGGCGAAGCCTGGGAGGGCGGGCCAGTGCTGGTTTCGTGGACGGCCGGCGGCGAACGGCCACGGGAACTCAACGTCGTGATCCACGAGTTCGCCCACAAGCTCGATATGGCCAACGGCGGTGCGGACGGCCTGCCGGTTCTGCCGCCTGACATCGAGGTCGCCCGCTGGTCGGTCGCCTTCGGACAAGCGTACGAAGACTTCTGTCGCCGCGTCGACAGCGGGGAATTGACGGCGATCGACGCCTACGCGAGCGAGTCGCCCGCCGAGTTCTACGCGGTGTTGTCGGAGGCCTTCTTCCTCATGCCGCTGCGCCTGCGCGCCGAGTATCCGCGCGTCTATGGTCTGCTCGCCGACCTCTACGGCCTAGACACCGCCGAGGGCGAAGCCGCCGCCGTGGCGCAGCGCTGGCGCATGGACCACGACGCAGCCGGCCGCTGACCGCAGCCCCGGTGGGCGGTCGGCCTTGCCGCTTCCGGCTGCGCGTCGGCGCGGGCGCCTGGCCCGCCCTTCAGCGCGGCCCGGCCTTCGCCCGATCGAAGCGCGACGCAAGTGTCGAGCGAAGCGAATTTGCCGCCACCCGCTTCGTCCTCTACGCTGAAAACGCGTTTGCCGAAATCGTGGCAGGAGAGTCTGCGGCCGTCGGTAAGCGCGAACGAAATCCATCTGGAGGACGACTTTATGGCCATAACCTGGATTCTGGTTGCCAACGCCAGCCTTGCGAAACTCTATGCAAATCTCGGCCCCAACAAGGGCCTGAAGCTGGTCAAGGAACTGGACCACCCGGAAAGCCGGCAGAAGAATGCCGACCTGGTCACCGACCGCAGTGGCACCGGCCACGGTGACGGCTCCTACGAGCCGCCGACGGCGCCGAAGGAACACGCCGCCCGCAATTTCGCACAGGAAATCGCCCGCGAGTTCTACGCCGGGCGCAATCGCCATGCCTTTGCACGGGCGATCCTGGTGGCGCCGCCCGGATTTATGGGCCTGCTCAATGCCAGTATCGACGGTCCCACCGCCCAGCTCGTATCGGACCGCTTCGAGAAGGACTACACCAAGGCCAGCGAGTCCCAACTCAAGGAAAAGCTGTCGTCCTGCATCTTCCTGTAGCCGCCGACGCGGCTGACACCCCGAGGGGCGCCGAGCCGGCACCCCTTTTTTTCGGCCATACGGAACTCAATCGATCGTGAGCTTGACGAACCAGCGCGAGGACGGATCGATCTCGGTGATGTCCGCATCTTCGAACGGCGGCACCGAAGGATCGTCCGGTGGCGCGCCGATCAGGTTCAGATCGACCGCATGGGGGACGCCGACCAGACCCGTCTCACCGGCCTCGAACCGGTAGTAGATGCCGTTCCACAGCTTGGCGCCGAAATCCTTCGGCGCCTTGTAGAGGAATAGCAGCGAATGCTCCAGCCAACGCAGATCGCCGTCGCCGACGATCGCGGGATTGGGGTAGGGATACGGCACGTGGCACTGGATCTCGAGGCTGGCCTCCAGGCACTTGAACTCCTTCATCGAGAGGAAAAAGTCCTTGAATCGCTCATGCGCCATGTGGAGCTCGAATCGCACGCCGTCGCCCTCAGGGACGAAGTGCACGGTGCCGATCTCCACCACACTACCGTCGCGGGCGTGCAGGCGTACCGTCTTATCGCCCGCCAGATCCCAGGCCCATGCCTGCATCGCCAGCGCCATCGTGGCAACTGCAGCGCCCACCCTTCCAAGCATCCGTATCATCCGCTCCCACCTCCTTCAGTCACTATACGCCGTGCCCGCCTCCGACCCGAGCGCGAAGCGCCTCAACACCCGGTAACGGGCACCGACAGGGTCCAATTCCGAGCCCACCAGCACGAACGCCCGGCACCGCCATGCCACAGCCGGTGGCGCCGCCCGCTCCAGCGCACTCGCCCGCCGGAACAGGGTGACGTGGGGCCGGAACGCGCGCCGCTCGAACGGCAGCCCGAGCGTGCCGAGGCCGTGGCGCAGGGTCGCTACCAGCGCCTCCGCCGACGCCGGCACACCGGAGCAGCCCGCCCACACGATGCCGCCGCGCCGCCACAGGCCGACCCGATCGAAGTGCAGCACGAATCCCGGCATGCGCAGCGCAGCGGCCATCGCCTCGATCGCCGGCCGACGGGTGCGCTCGACGGCGCCGATAAAGGCAAGGGTCAGGTGTAGCCGGTCGCCTGTGATGCGGCGTCCATGGCGACATTCCAGGTGCGCCGCGTAGGCAGCCATCGCCTGCCCTTCGGTGGCAGACGGCCACAGGGCAAAGAACAGCCGCTCGACCCCGCTAGCCACCACGCACCAGCAGCACCACCGCCTGGGCCGCGATGCCTTCACCCCGCCCGGTGAACCCCAGCATCTCGGTGGTCTTGCCCTTGACGTTGACACGAGCCGGCGGCAGCGACAGGTCGGCGGCAATGTTGCCTACCATGGCGGGCACGTGTGGCAACAACCGCGGCGCCCGCGCGATCACCGTGGCATCGACGTTGCCGACGCGCATACCGGTCGCGAACACCGCCCCGGCCGCGGCACGCAGCAGCACTCGGCTGTCGGCACCCGCATAGCGCGGATCGCAGTCCGGAAAATGGCGACCGATGTCACCCAGCGCCGCCGCACCGAGCAGCGCATCGGTGATCGCGTGCAACAGTACGTCGGCATCGGAGTGGCCGAGCAGTCCGCGCTCGTGGGGAATCGTAACCCCTCCGATCACCAGCGCCCGCCCGGGCACCAGCGCATGAACGTCGAAGCCCTGCCCGACTGCGAACGGAAGGTCCATGTCAGCCTGCCCTGTTGTCCAGAATCCACTCGGCCACGTGCAGGTCCAGCGGATAAGTGACCTTGAGGTTGGTGGCGTCGCCTTCGACCAGGCGCGGGTGCAGGCCCGCAGCTTCGATCGCGCTGGCTTCGTCGGTCACCTCGCGCGCCCGCTCGAGGGCCCGGCGCAGCATGATGTAGCGGAACATCTGCGGCGTCTGGGCCTGCCACAAGCGCTCGCGCGAAACGGTCTCGACGCTGTGACCGTGGCCATCGTCGCGCTTCAGCGTATCCGCGACCGGCACCGCCAGCAGGCCGCCGACCTCGTCCTCGGACAGGGTCTGCAGCAGACGCTCGAGATGCCACGGCGCCAGGCAGGGTCGTGCCGCGTCGTGCACCAGCACCCAGTCGGAGTCCGCCATCTCGTCGCGGATCGCCCGCAGGCCGTTGAGCACACTGTCGGCCCGCGACGCGCCGCCACAGAACAGGCTGACCAGCTTCGGCGCAAGCGGCGACCAATCGTAGCGATCCCAATCCTGGTCGCCGACCGACAACACCACGTAGACCCGGTCGATGTCCGGCGCCGCGCACAAGGTCTCCAGGCCATGGCGGATCAGCGGCCGCCCCAGCAGTTCGAGGTACTGCTTCGGCCGGCCGGATTTCATCCGGTTGCCGCTGCCGGCGGCCGGAACCAGCGCCACGTGACGAGGTCGGGATCTGTGCATGGCCGGATTGTACACAGCTACCCCGGCGCGACCGGGCCGGACGGCCTGCCCTCCGCATGGCCGGGCCCAAGGCCTATAATCGAACTCCAAGAAAGATTCCGATTTCCGGACAGTTCCGATGGCAAGCGCTTCGATCCGCCCGGCCGCCGTGGCCGGTCAGTTCTACCCCGCCGATGGCCGTCACCTGCAATTGCAGATCACCGAGATGTTGAGCGCCGCGGCCCCGCTCGATGCACCGATGACGCCCCCCAAGGCGCTGATCGTGCCCCACGCCGGCTACATCTACTCGGGACCGGTGGCGGCTGCTGCCTATGCCGGCCTGACCCAATGGCGGAGCCGCTACCGCAAGGTCGTGCTGTTGGGCCCTGCCCACCGGGTGGCAGTGCTCGGCGCTGCGCTGCCCGCGGCGTTGTCGTTCCAGACGCCACTCGGCAGCGTGCCGCTCGATCGCAGCGACTGGCATCGCCTGCAAGCGATGCCAGGGGTACAGGTATCGGAGGCTGCCCATGCCTTCGAACATTGCCTGGAGGTACAGCTCCCTTTCCTGCAGACGGTGCTCGATCGTTTCGTGATCCTGCCGCTGCTGGTCGGTCGCATGCGAACCGAAGACCTGCAAGCGATCATCGAGGCGCTCTGGGGCGGGCCGGAAACGCTGATCCTGATCAGTTCCGACCTCTCGCACTTCCACCCCTACGAGGAAGCCCGCCTGCTCGATCGCGGGACCTGCGAGCGCATTCTGGGGTTGCGGGGCGGCATCGACCACGAACAGGCCTGCGGTGCGACGCCGGTCAATGGCCTGTTGGCGGTGGCGGCCGCCCATCGGCTGAAGCCCCATCTGCTGGATCTGAGAAATTCGGGCGACACTGCCGGCCGCCGCGACCAGGTGGTGGGATACGCCAGCTTCCATTTCGACGAGGACGACGACGGTGCCCGACATTGAACCCACCCTCGGATCCGCCCTGCTCGCTCGCGCCCGCCGTGCGATCTCAATGGCACTGGGCCTCGAAGTCGCCGCCCCGGTCGAACACCCGGCCTTCGCCGAGCGCGGGGCCAGTTTCGTCACCTTGAAGAAGGACGGCGAATTGCGCGGCTGCATCGGCAGCATTCAGCAACGCCGCCCGCTCGGTGAGGACATCGACGAGAACGCGGAGGCCGCTGCACTGCGCGATCACCGCTTCCCCCCCTTGACCGCCGACGAGTGGCCCCTGGTCAGCGTCGAGGTTTCGCTCCTGAGCCGACCCGAGTTCATGGCGTTCGCCAGCGAACAGGACGTGCTCGAGCGCCTCGAGCCGGGCGTCGATGGCGTGATCCTGTTCGAAGGCTGTCGCCGCGCCACCTTCCTGCCCCAGGTCTGGGAGCAGTTGCCGGAACCACGCGCCTTTCTCGGCCGCCTCAAGCAAAAGGCCGGCCTGTCGGCGGATCACTGGAGCGACAACATGATGGTTGCGACCTACCATGTCGACAAGTTCGCCGACCCCGACTGAACGCGACCAGGGCAGCGCACATCCGGCGCGCTGGTGGCACCGGCTCGACGATGGCCGCCTGCAGTGCGACCTTTGCCCGCGCGACTGCCGGCTCGGGGACGGGCAGCGCGGCGCCTGTTTCGTACGAATGCGCGCGGGCGAGACGATGGTACTGACCACCTATGGCCGCAGTTCGGGCTTCTGCGTCGACCCGATCGAGAAGAAGCCACTCAACCACTTCTTTCCCGGCACGCCGGTCCTCTCGTTCGGCACCGCCGGCTGCAACCTCGCGTGCAAGTTCTGCCAGAACTGGGACATTTCCAAATCCCGCGACATGGACCGGCTGATGGCCTCGGCGAGCCCGGCGCGCATCGCCGAGGCGGCTGCCGCCAACGACTGCGGCAGCGTGGCCTACACCTACAATGATCCGGTGATCTTCGCCGAATACGCCATCGACACCGCCCTGGCCTGTCGGGCGCGCGGCATAAAGAACGTCGCCGTCACCGCCGGCTACATCCATCCCGAGGCGCGCCGCGATTTCTTCGCGGTGATGGATGCCGCCAACGTGGACCTGAAGGCATTCACCGAGGCGTTCTATTGGAAGCTCACCGGCGCCCACCTGCAACCGGTGCTCGACACCCTGGCGTGGCTGCGCCGCGATTCCGATGTCTGGGTCGAAATCACTACGCTGCTGATCCCCGGCGCCAACGACTCCGAGGCCGAAATCGCCGCGCTGGCGCGCTGGGTGCTCGCAGAGATGGGCGCAGAGACACCGCTGCACTTCACCGCATTCCACCCGGACTTCAAACTCACCGACCGGGCCGGCACACCAACCGCGACCCTCACCCGGGCCCGCGCGATCGCGCGCGAGGCGGGCCTGTGCCACGTCTACACCGGCAACGTCCATGACACCGAAGGCGGCACCACCCATTGCTGCGCCTGCGGCGCGCTGCTGATCCGTCGCGACTGGTACCGCATCCTCGACTATCGCCTCGACGAGCACGGTAATTGTCCGGATTGCGGTACCCGACTGGCCGGACGGTTCGCCGCCCATCGGGGCAACTTCGGCCCTCGTCGCATTCCACTGCATAGCCTGTGAAGACTGGCGCCGACAGGCCGCTACAATGGGACGAGACTCTACGAGCGCCACGCCGTGTACGCGTTCCGCCATACTTCCCTCAGCGTTGCCGCCGGCCAAGTCTGGCTCGACGCCATGCTTGCCCACGCACCGGACGTGCGCGGCATCGCCGTGCTCGTCCAGAACGGCTGCATCCTGCACGCCGACCTGCGTGACGCCGTAATCGCCAAGCGCCTGCAGGACGCCCACTTCGCGACCCTGAGCGTGGACCTGTTGACCCGCTACGAAGAGCAGCGCGATGTCGATGCACGCTACAACGTGCCGCTGATGAGCGCACGGCTCGACGCCGTGATCGAATGGCTCGATCATCAGCCCGGCTTCGATCGGCTGGCCCTGGCGCTGGTCGCCTCCGGCACGGCCTGCGGTGCCGCGGTGCGCTCGGCCGCACGCAACCGCGAGCGGGTATCCGCGCTGGTCTGTCGCGGCGGCCGCCCGGATCTGGCCGGTGCCGGGCCGCTGCGCGGACTCGGCTGCCCAATCCGTTTCATCACCGGCGGGGCAGATGCCGGCGCGCCCCGATACCAGCGACCGGCATTCGAACTGGTGAGTGCGGTGCGAGACTGGCAGGCCATCGAGCAGGCCGACAGCGACTTTCGTGCCCCGGGCAGCCTGGACCAGGCGGCAAGCCTGACCCTCGACTGGGTGGCCGCTCACCTGCCACCGCCGAAGCCGCCCGAGGCCGAATCCGACACCACGGCACGCGCGCACGGCAACGAGCGCGAGGACGATCGATGAGTCTCGCGATCGCCTCGTCCCTGCCGCTGCCGACGATGCCGGCGCCTGCATCGCCAGCGCGGCAGACCGGCGGCGAAGAGCCGGACGGCGCGACGGCGGCCGACGCGAACACACCGACGTCCACAGGGGCTGCGTCGGGCAGCGATGCCGCCCAGGACGACGAGCGGCGAGAATTGCAGGAACTGGAAGCCCGCGACCGCGAAGTGCGTGCCCACGAAGCCGCCCATCTCGCCGCGGCCGGCGGGCTGGCCATGGGCGGCGCGAACTTCAGCCTGCAGCGCGGTCCGGACGGGCGCATGTATGCGGTCGGCGGCGAAGTGTCGATCGACGTCTCCGAGGGCCGCACGCCAGAGGAGACGATCGCCCGGGCCGAACGCATTCGCGCCGCGGCGCTCGCCCCGGCGGAACCTTCGGCCAAGGACATGCAAGTGGCCGCCCGCGCCACGCGGATGGCCGCCGAGGCGCGGGCCGAACTCGCCACCGCGGTGCGTGAAAGCTACGGCGAACGGCCGGCGGCGACACCCGGCGCGCACGTCGACGAGCACGCCTGACACGCGGCGGGACGCACGGCCGCCACACCACCGACCGCAGCGGGCGCACGGAACGGCGCTTTCAAGGATAATCGCCCCTCTCCCGCAGCACGATCGGTCGAAGCGATGTCCCTGGATCACCTCCCCGCCTTGCCGGCGATCGACGCCATCACGGTACCGAAGAGCGGAAACAAGCGCGAGTTGCCGCCGCTGACCGGCTCGTCCGATGCACTCGCGCTGGCCCGAATCGCGGCTTCCGGCCGTCGCCTGTTGGTGATCACCGCCACCCCGACCGATGCATTGCGGCTGCAGGAGGAGATCCGCTGGTGGGCGCCGGAGATCGAACCGTTGCTGTTGCCGGACTGGGAGACCCTGCCCTACGACAGCTTTTCTCCCCACCAGAATCTCGTGTCGGAGCGGCTGGCGACCCTGCATGCCATCTCGACCGGCACGCCGCCGCTGATTCTGGTGCCGGCCGCAACAGCCCTGTACCGGCTGGCGCCGCCGGCCTACCTGGCGGCCTACACCTTCTTTCTCAAACAGGGCGAGCGACTCGACGCCGATGCGCTGCGCGCGCAGATGACGCTGGCCGGCTACGATCATGTTACCCAGGTGGTGCGGCCCGGCGAGTACAGCGTACGCGGCGGACTGATCGACCTGTTCCCGATGGGCTCGCTACTGCCCTACCGCCTCGACCTGTTCGACGACGAGATCGAGAGCATCAAGACCTTCGACCCGGACACCCAGCGCACCGTCTACCCGGTGGCCGAGATCCGTCTGCTGCCGGCCCGTGAGTTCCCCACCGACGACAAGGCGCGAACGCGCTTCCGCCAGCGCTTCCGCGAGACCTTCGAAGGCGATCCCAGCCGAGTCGGCATCTACAAGGACGTCTCCAACGGCATCCTGCCGCCGGGCATCGAGTACTACCTGCCCTTGTTCTTCGAAGAAACCGCGAACCTCTTCGACTACCTGCCCGACGAGGTCACGGTGGTGCAGCACGGCGACATTGCGCAAGCCACCACCGACTTCTGGCGCGACACCCGTTCGCGCCACGAATTCCTGGCCGGCGACCGCAGCCGCCCGGTGCTGCCGCCGGCCGAACTCTTCCTGCCGGAAGACGCATTCTTCGTTGCGCTCGGCCGCCGCGCGCGGTTGCAGCTCGTCCTCGACCCGGTGCAGGCGGCGACCGCCCGACCGCTGCCGGAAGTCGCCGTGGAACGCAAGGCGAGCGACCCACTGCATCGCCTCAAGGCACTGTTGGCGGCCTTCGACGGCCGCGTGCTGCTGCTCGCCGAAACGCCGGGACGGCGCGAGACGATGCAGGAGTATCTGGCCGAATACGGCCTCGCGCCGGAGCCCTGCGACGACCTCGCCGACTTCATCGGCAAGAACACCCGGCTGGCACTGGGCGTCGGACCGCTGGCAGCCGGCTTCGTGCTGCCGGACGCGGCCATCGCGGTGGTCACCGAAACCGAGCTTTACGCCACCACCGCCCGCAGCCGCAGCCGCCGCGATGCCGGGCGCAAGGCCACCGCCGAGGGCTGGCTGCAGGATCTGTCGGAACTCAAGGTGGGCGATCCGGTGGTGCATGCCAGCCACGGTGTCGGCCGCTACCTGGGTCTCGCCCACATGGATCTCGGCGAGGGCGACACCGAGTTTCTTCATCTCGAATATTCGGGGGGCGACAAGCTCTACGTCCCGGTGTCGCAGTTGCATGTCATCACGCGCTACGCCGGCGCCGACCCCGAGGCCGTCGACCTCCACCGGCTCGGCTCCGGTCAGTGGGAGAAGGCCAAGCGCAAGGCCGCCCAGCAGGTGCGCGACACCGCCGCCGAGCTGCTCGCCCTCTACGCCAAGCGCGCCGCACGCCCCGGCCACCGCTTCGACTTTCGCCAGCACGACCTGGAGGCCTTCGCCGACGGCTTCGGCTTCGAGGAGACCGCCGACCAGCAGGCGGCGATCGACGCCGTGGTCGAGGACATGAAGGCCGGCCGGCCGATGGACCGCCTGGTGTGCGGCGACGTCGGCTTCGGCAAGACCGAGGTGGCACTGCGCGCAGCCTTCGTCGCAGTGTCCGACGGCCGCCAGGTGGCGGTGCTGTGCCCCACCACATTGCTTGCCGAGCAGCACTACCAGACCTTCGCCGACCGCTTCGCCGACTGGCCGGTTCGGGTCGCCGAGCTGTCGCGCTTCAAGAGCGCAAAGGAACAGGCCCAGGCACTGGCCGACCTGGCCGAAGGCAAGGTGGACGTCCTGATCGGCACCCATCGCCTGCTGCAGAAGGACGTCAAATTCCAGCGCCTCGGGCTGGTGGTGGTGGATGAAGAGCACCGCTTCGGCGTGCGCCAGAAGGAGGCGCTGAAGACGCTGCGTAGCGAGGTGGACATCCTGACTCTCACGGCCACGCCGATCCCGCGCACGCTGGGGCTGGCGCTGGAAGGCATGCGCGACTTCTCGGTGATCGCGACGGCGCCGTCGAAGCGACTGGCGATCAAGACCTTCGTCCAGCGCTACAGCCGCGGCGTGGTGCGCGAGGCGGTGCTGCGCGAGTTCAAGCGTGGCGGCCAGGTGTATTTCCTCCACAACGAGGTCGACACCATCGAGAACACCCGCGACGCGCTGGCCGAGCTGCTGCCCGAGGCGCGCATCGTGGTCGGCCACGGCCAGCTACCGGAGCGTGAACTGGAGCGGGTGATGCGCGACTTCACGACCCAGCGCGCCAACCTGCTGCTGTGCTCGACGATTATCGAGACCGGCATCGACATCCCCACCGCCAACACGATCATCATCAACCGCGCCGACAAGTTCGGCCTCGCCCAGCTCCACCAGTTGCGCGGCCGGGTCGGACGCTCCCACCACCAGGCCTACGCCTACCTCCTGACCGACGCCCACGCCAAGCCCACGGCCAAAGCCCAGAAGCGGCTCGAGGCGATCACGATGATGGAGGATCTGGGCGCCGGCTTCTTCCTGGCGATGCACGACCTCGAGATCCGCGGCGCCGGCGAGGTGCTCGGCGAGCACCAGTCCGGCGAGATCCAGCAGATCGGCTTCACCCTCTACAGCGAGATGCTGAAACGCGCGGTCAAGGACCTGCAGGCGGGCAAGGAGCCCGACCTCAGCCAGCCGCTGGAGGTGGTCTCCGAGATCAACCTGCACACCCCGGCGCTGCTGCCCAACGACTACTGCTCCGACATCGGCGAGCGCCTGACCCTGTACAAGCGGCTGGCCAACTGCGATTCCGAGGACGAGCTGCGCGCGCTGCAGGAGGAGCTGATCGACCGCTTCGGGGCCATGCCGCCCCAGACCCAGGCCCTGATCGAGAGCCACCGTCTGCGCCTGCTGCTGAAGCCGTACGAGATCCAGAAGCTCGACGCCACCGAGGCCCAGATCACCTTGCAGTTCGGCGCCAACCCGCCGATCGATCCGGTCAAGGTCATCGAGCTGATCCAGAAAGATCGCAACACCCGCATGGCTGGCCCCGATCGGCTGATTCGCAAGGTCCAGGCGCCGGCGCTGAAACAGCGCGTGCAGGCAGTGCGGGACTTGATGAAGGCGGTGATCTGATCGCGCCCAGCCGAACGCGTGGTCCGTCGCCTTTCCAGATCGACGGCACGCGGTAGTGGCCGGCCGGATGGACAGGATCGGGCGCGACGATCACGTGCAGGTGCGATCCGGCCCCGATGCCGCTGCGCTCGAGTGAGCGTTCGTAGTTTTCCGGGTCGAAGATCGCGGTGGCCCGATCGTAGCGAACGACGACTCTCTCCCCCAACCCCGGCGACGTAACCGGGCTCGATCGCCAGCGAAACACACGGAGGTTCGCCGCCGCACAGATGTTCGACGAAGCCGAGCAAATGAACGGGCGCGCCGGTGGCGGCGACCGCAATCGTCGGGCCGAGCAGCAGAACCGAAAGCAAGGCGGTGCGGATGGCCCTCGAAGCCTCGAATCCCGTCGCATTACCCGCCCATGGGACCGCCCGATTCGGGCAGTGTTCGCGAGGCCACGTTCAATCGCGCCGAAACGGATTCCCGATGCGCGGACTGCAGTCGGGTGTTCCAGCGAGCCATCCGTGGTCGACCAGACCGCGAACAGCGCTGCCGACGGTCGAGCAGAGTGTGGTCGGGCGCCAACGGACACGGCCGGCGAGTTTTCGAGCGCATCAAGGACACGCTGACTGTCGCGCACGGGCAACTCCAGGCGTTCGGCTTCCTCGATTACCCGACGCGCTGCAGCGAGCGCGTGGCGCAACACGAGATTAGCCATGTCCGTCCGCTCGAACGCAACAGCCCGCATCAATACGGCCTCATCTTCCGGACGGATGCGCAGGGCGAGGCAGCCTCCGGATTTACACGCCTTGAAATCGCACGCGACCAGAGAGCATGTCGTAACTGCGCAGCCGTGCCCAGATTTTCAGCGACCGAACGGTCGGGCACCGGTCCGCGACGCCAACGTCTCGATCACCCATGGCGACCTGTCCGACGAGACGTATGGAACACGCGCAAGACTTCAACGACCTCGCCCCGGACCCGATACGGGATAATGTAGCGCGTCTTCTGAACGACCAGCTCGCGGGTTCCCGGCACCCGGCCCGGACGACCGATGGACGGCTGCTCCGCGAGCATGGCAACTGCGTTCAGCACCCGCTCGACCACGAGCCGGGCAGCTTCCGGACTATCTTCGGCGATGTAGCCGGCTTCTTCATCCAGATTGCGCAGTGCCTGGCGCAACGATCTAACGCGCATTCACGTTCCACTTCTGCTGAACGTTTGCCAGCTCAGCATCACTCGCGAAGTCGCCCGCGTCGGCTTCCGCGAGCGCGGCCTGGATCTCCGACAATTGCCATTCGTTGAGATCGACGAATTCTCGGATCGCCTCTGCCGCCAGGAAGGACTTGCTGCGTTGTGTTGCCTCGGCGAGCCGATCAAGTCGTGCCTTGACTTCGTCGTCTAGGCGGACGGTCATCGTAGTGGACATAGCCAAGCCGTGTATGTTGATGTACACATGCTAGCACCGGATCGACGAAATCCCTCCATTCCCAGTTCGGACCAGGTGCAATCTGTCGTTGACTTCAGGGGACACGCCGGGCGCCGTCGGCGACGACGTCGCGCATTTCGCGTCCCCGACTCCACGCCTCGGAATCGCATGCTCCGGGAAGTTTGATCGCGATGGCGAAACCCTGCCGGCGTTGGCCAAGGGCCGGGCCAAGAGATCGTTCCCCCTGCTCGTCCTGCGGTCGCGACGCTGACGGCGATGCGCTGCCAAGCAGGAGAACTTTCGACTTCCTTGCCCTTCGCCTGACGGCACCGTCACATCCCCCGCAGCAGAGCCTTCCACGAAGTTGGCGCTAGACTTGTTTCCTCGAGGCCCGTCTGCAGCAGGTGCACACCGATGACTTCCCATCCCACCCCCGAGGATCCTCCCACGATCGACGGCGTCCTCCGCCTGGGCGTGCAGGAGATCCTGGCGGCCGGCGACTTCCAGACCGCGTTCCAGGCCTTCCTCGCGGCACTGCCGCTGCGCTGCCCCGAGTTCTTTGCCGAGATCCCGCCCGGTGCGGAGCGGCCGCTCGCCCTCGTGCTGTTCCGTGAGATCTGGAACCACACGCCGCGACCGGACCTGGGTTGGCAACGCCAGACCCTGCCCAAGCCCGAGCGCAATGGTCCGTGTCCATGTGGTTCGGGTGCCAAGTACAAGCAATGTTGCGGTATGCCGCAGTCGCCCGTCCCGTTCCCGTCGGAGGGCCTCTCGGTGCTGGGCTACGTGCTCAAGACGGTGCCGGTGACCCGATACGCGAGCTTGCCGTTCGCGCAGCTCGATCCGGAGGAACTCGCGCACGTCGCCAACCAGTGGCAGGACGAGGGCCGCATCGAGGCAGCCACGCTGCTGCTGGAAGGCCTGCTGGCGCCGGGCCGGCGGCTCGGTCGCCACCAAGAGTGGGCCTTCGACACCTTGTGCAATCTCTACCTGGACGCCGGGCGCGACGACGACCGCCTGGCCCTGGTCGAGCGCCTGATGCAGGTCTCCGACAAGCGACTGAAGGCCGCCGCCCTGCAGCGGCGGGCGACCCTGCATGCCGACTGCGGCGAGTCGGATGCAGCCTGGGCAGTGTACGGTGAGGCCATGCGGCTCGACCCGGACAACCCGGCGCTGGCCCACCTCGAGCTGGTCATGCTGGCCAATGAGGATCGCTACGACGAGGCCCAGACCCGGGCTGCGGTGTGGGCGAAGCGGCTCGCCAGGAGCGGCCGAGCCGATGCCGCGCTGATCGACCTGATCGAAGCGGTCGCAGCCGATGCCGACGTCTTGCGCGACATCATGGCGGTGGAAGGGGCGGAGCAGGCGACGGAGGCGTCGCCGGCCGACGTGGCCATGCTGCAGGCGCTGATCGAGCAGTTGCCGTCGCCGGCAAGCCACTACCGGCTCGCGCCGCAGGGCGATTCCACCGGGCCGCTCGAGCCGCTGGCGGCGCTCGCCGCCATCGAGCGCGAATGGGATGAGCTCGATTGGGGCGATCCGTTGGAATGCGATCCCTGGCAGGACACGCGCTGGCTGCACTGGCTGTGCGAGCATCCGCTCGCGTGGCAGAGTTTCGAGGTGATGGGCGCCGTGGCGGACGCCTTCGACGAAGTGTTGCTGATGGAATATCCCGACGAGCAGGCCGATGCGATGGAGGAGGCCTTGCTGACGCACGCCGTCGCAGTCCTGCGGGAAGTCCTCGCCGCCAACCGCGCCGAGGGGCTCCGATTCGAGTGGGGCTGGCTTGCGAACCGGGCCGCCTTGCGATTGCTGATGCAGCGCATCGACCTCGCCGGCGGATCCGCCGAGGCACTGCCGCTGCTCGAGTGGCTGGTGCTGACCCTCAATCCCCACGACAACGGCGGTCATCGAGAGCGCCTGGTGCATGCCTATTGCGAGGTCGGGCGTGCGGCCGATGCGCTGGCCGTCTGCGACCGCTACCCCGACGACGCCCTGCCCGGCGTCCTCTACGGACGCGTGCTGGCGCTCTACCTGCTCGGCCGGCGCGGCGATGCGGTGGCCGCCCTGGCGCAGGCCGTGAAGCGCCTGCCGAAAGTCCTCAAGACGCTCGTCGCCGCCCGCCCCAAGATGCCGAAGATGACTCCCGGCCTGATCACCCACGGCGGAGACGACCAGGCCTGGGAGTACCGGATCGACTTCCGGCCGACGTGGATCCATTGTGACGCGCTCGGGTGGCTCGAGGAGGTCTCCGGTCGCAAGGCCTGAGGCACCCGGACTCGATCCTGTGCATGCAACTGAGCTGCCAGGAGATTTCCCAGGATTATGGGAACGGTGCTATGGCAAGACCGGGATTTGCGGCGCTCAGACAAGAAAAAAGCCCACCGAAGTGA
>JAGRFZ010000047.1:496-3477 GCA_020445785.1 Rhodocyclaceae bacterium | reverse complement strand
AACTTCTGCAACAAGCTGTGGAACGCCACCCGCTTCGTGCTGATGAACTGCGACGGCCAGGACTGCGGCCTCGACAACCACGACGCCAGCGCCTGCGAGGGCGGCTACCTCGACTTCTCCTTCGCCGATCGCTGGATCGTCTCGAAGCTGCAGCGCACCGAGGCCGAGGTCGAGCAGCACTTCGCCGACTACCGCTTCGACCTGCTCGCCAAGGGCGTCTACGAGTTCGTCTGGGACGAGTACTGCGACTGGTACCTGGAGATCGCCAAGGTGCAGATCCAGGGCGGCAACCAAGCGCAGCAGCGCGCCACCCGCCGCACCCTGCTGCGGGTGCTGGAGACCGTGCTGCGGCTGGCCCACCCACTGATCCCGTTCATCACCGAGGAGCTGTGGCAGACGGTGGCGCCGATGGCCGGCCGCAAGGACGGCGAGTCGATCATGACCGCGCCCTACCCCAAGGCCCAGCCCGCCAAGCTCGACGAAGTCAGCGAGGCCCGGGTGGCCGAGCTGAAGGCGCTGGTGCACGCCTGCCGCAACCTGCGTGGCGAGATGAACATCTCACCGGCACAACGGCTGCCGCTGGTGGCGGCCGGCGACCGCGGCGCGCTGGAAGCCTACGCCCCGTATCTCTCCGGCCTCGCCAAGCTCTCCGAGTTCCGCGTGGTCGACGAGATCGGCGCAGACGAACTGGCGCCGGTCGCGGTGGTCGGTGAAACCCGCCTGATGCTGCAGATCGAGATCGACATCGCGGCGGAGCGCGAGCGCCTCGGCAAGGAGATCGCCCGCCTCGAAGGCGAGGTGAAGAAGGCCGAAGGCAAGCTCGCCAACGAGAAATTCGTTGCCCGTGCGCCGGCCGAAGTGGTGGCCCAGGAGCGGGCGCGGCTGGCCGGCTTCCAGGCCACGCTGGTCAAGCTGCAGCCGCAGCTCGACAAGTTGGCGAATCGCTGAAGCCGAATTCGTGGACCGACAACGCGGAGGCAAGACACCATGCCGATTCCCTGGGCCCTCGCGGCCAAAGCCATCCCCTGGGGCGAGGTCATCGCGGCAGCGCCGAGCATCGTCAAGAGCGCTCGCGAACTGTTGAAGCGCACCGGCAGCGAAGGCGACACCGTTGCGGCCGATGCGGCGAGCCCGGAAGCGCGCGTCGCCGCGCTCGAGAAGCAGGTGCACAAGCTCGACGAGGAATTGGCGGCCAGCTCCGACCTGATCACCCGGCTGGCGGAGCAGAACGAGCGTCTGATCGCCGCGGTCGACACCCTCCACCGTCAGTTCGCGATCGTCTCGGTGGTGGCCGGCGTCGCCCTGCTCGGCGCCATCGCCTCGCTGCTGCTGCCCTAGTGGTCTGCTTCGCAAATACCGCGACGGACAAGCGCGCCTCGCGCCCCGTGGCGGCGTTGCTCATCCTCGCGATAGGCCCCGCTATCGCTGCGGTTCGCGCCTTGCCGCGGCACCCGATGCATCACTTGTCCCATGTCGCTTGAATTACGAAGCAGACCACCGGTGCGGCACCGATGAGCAGCCGCTGCTTCACCTACGGCAGCCTGATGTGCGCCGACATCATGACGCGGGTGTGTGGCCACGCGACAGACGCCTGCAATGCCGTATTGGCCGGCCATAGCCGCCACCCGGTGCGCGGCGAGGACTACCCGGCGATCGTACCGGACGAAGGCGGCCGGGTCGTCGGCCGGTTGTATGCCGGCATCGGCGCCAGCGCCTGGGAGCGCCTCGACGGCTTCGAGGGCCACCAGTACGAACGCCGGTTGGTGACCGTGACGCTGCAGGACGAACAGCAACTCGATGCCTGGGCCTACGTCTTCCGTCCGCAGTACGGTGCATTGCTGGCCCCGGGCGACTGGGACTTCGAAGCCTTCGTCGCAGGCGGAAAGCGCCGTTTCGAGGCACGCTACCTGGGATTCGACCAGCGACAGCAGCAGTAGCCCGCGCCGGCGCGGCGTCGAACCTAAGCCGACGCTCCCGCCAGCCGGCGGAAGCGTCGGACGAATCGGCTAGCTCGGATCGAAGCGGTCGAGGTTCATCACCTTGTTCCAGGCGGCGACAAAGTCCTGCACGAAGCGCTCGCCGGCGTCGTCCTGAGCATAGATCTCGGCGATCGCCCGCAACTGCGAGTTGGCGCCGAACACCAGATCGACCCGGGTGCCGGTCCAACGCAGCGCGCCGCTGGCCCGATCGCGACCCTCAAAGATGCCGTTGCCGTCGGCACTCGGCTGCCAGCCGGTGCCCATGTCGAGCAGATGGACGAAGAAGTCGTTGCTGAGGGTGCCCGGCCGTTCGGTCAGCACGCCGTGCCGGGCACCGCCGGCATTGGCGCCGAGCACCCGCAGACCGCCCACCAGCACCGTCATCTCGGGTGCGCTCAGGCTCAGCAACTGGGCGCGATCGACCAGCATCTCCTCGGCCGGCACGCGGAAGGTCTGCTGCAGGTAGTTGCGGAAGCCATCGGCCTGCGGCTCCATCGGCGCGAACGACTCGATGTCGGTCTGGGCCTGCGAGGCGTCGGCCCGACCCGGCGCGAACGGCACCTCGACGGCATGGCCGCCGGCCTTCGCCGCCGCCTCGACCGCCGCACAACCGGCGAGCACGATCAGATCGGCCATCGAGATCCGTTTGCCGCCCGCCTGCGCGCCGTTGAAGCGCTCGCGGATGCCGTCGAGCGTCGCCAGCACCTTGGCCAACTGGGCCGGCTGGTTCACCGCCCAATCCTTCTGCGGCGCCAGCCGGATGCGGGCACCATTGGCGCCACCGCGCTTGTCGGAACCGCGGAAGGTCGAGGCCGAGGCCCACGCGGTCGTCACGAGTTCGGCAACCGACAGGCCGGCGCTCATGATCTGCGACTTCAATGCCGCGATGTCGGCGGCGTCGACCAACGGGTGATCGACAGCCGGAATCGGATCCTGCCAGATCAGGTCTTCCGCCGGCACTTCCGGTCCGAGATACCGGGATTTCGGCCCCATGTCGCGGTG
>JAGRFZ010000047.1:0-474 GCA_020445785.1 Rhodocyclaceae bacterium | reverse complement strand
AGGCGCGGGCGAAGGCATCGGCGAAGGCCTGCGGATCCTGGTGGAAGCGGCGCGAGATCGGTTCGTAGATCGGATCGAAGCGCAGCGACAGATCGGCCGTGGTCATCATCGGCGGATGCGTCTTCGACGGATCGTGGGCATCCGGGATCCTGTGCTCGGGCCGGACATCCTTGGCCACCCACTGATGGGCGCCGGCCGGGCTCTTGACGAGTTCCCACTCGTAGCCGAACAACATGTCGAAGTAGCCGTTGTCCCAGCGGGTCGGATTCGGCTTCCAGGCGCCCTCGATGCCACTGGTGGTGGTGTCGCCGCCCTTGCCCGAGCCGTGGGCGTTGATCCAGCCGAAGCCCTGGTTCTCGATCGGTGCGGCCTCGGGCTCGGGCCCGACCAGGGCCGGATCGCCGGCGCCGTGGGCCTTGCCGAAGGTGTGCCCGCCGGCGGTCAGCGCCACGGTTTCCTCGTCGTTCATCGCCA
>JAGRFZ010000193.1:5225-5427 GCA_020445785.1 Rhodocyclaceae bacterium | reverse complement strand
TCTACCGCGTCAAGAACGGTCTCGAGCAGGCCATCTCCCGCGGCGTCGCCTACGCGCCCTATGCCGATCTGGTGTGGTGCGAGACCGGCACCCCCGACCTCGGCTTCGCCCGCGAGTTCGCCCAGGCCGTCCATGCCGCCAGCCCGGGCAAGCTGCTCTCCTACAACTGCTCGCCGTCGTTCAACTGGAAGAAGAACCTGGA
>JAGRFZ010000193.1:0-5172 GCA_020445785.1 Rhodocyclaceae bacterium | reverse complement strand
GTTCATCACCCTGGCCGGCATCCACGTCAACTGGTACAACACCTTCCAGTTCGCGCACGCCTATGCCGGTGGCGAGGGTATGAAGCACTACGTCGAGATGGTGCAGGAGCCCGAATTCGCGGCTCGAGAGCAGGGCTACACCTTCGTGTCGCACCAGCAGGAAGTGGGCGCCGGCTATTTCGACGATGTCACCACCGTGATCCAGGGCGGTTCGTCCTCGGTCAAGGCGCTGACCGGCTCGACCGAAGAAGAGCAGTTCCACTAAGCATCGGGTCACGGGCCGGCATCGACCGGCCGACCGACCACTCGGGGACCGCCGACTCGGCGGTCCCCGTTTCGTTCACCCTTCGCGCGGGCCACCGAAGCGCTCGGCCAGCGCATCATAGTGGGGAAACGCCTGCGTTTCCGCGAGGGCCATGCGCTCCCACGTCCGCATTCCCGAATGGGCGAGCATGACGTCACGATAGGCCGCGGCGGCGGCCGGCAACGCGACGTTGTACGCATGAAAGCGCCACACCACCGGTGCGAACATCGCGTCGGCAATGCTGAAGGCGCCGAACAGGTAGGGACCCGCGGCGATCCCACCGAAGCGCTCGCGGGTGCCGGCCCAGATCTCGGCCACGCGATCCACGTCCGCCTGGACGTCGGCGGGCAGCTCGGCACCGCTTAGCCGAAGCTTGATGTTCATCGGCATCGCACCGCGCAGCGCCGTGAATCCGGCGTGCATTTCGCAACTGATGCTGCGTGCCCGGGCACGTGCCAGATCGTCGCCAGGCCACAGGCCGGCATGGCGTTCGGCCAGAAACTCGGCGATCGCGAGCGTATCCCAGACCTCGAAGCCATCCACGTGCAGGCAGGGCACCAGGCCATTGGGTGAATACCCGCGATGACGCTCGTTCGGCCCCTGGCCCAGCACCTCGACCTGACGCTCGGTGAATGGGATCGCGAAGTGGCGCATCAACAGCCACGGTCGCAGCGACCAGGACGAATAGTTGCAGTTGCCGAAATAAAGCGTGTACATGGAATCCCCCATCGTCTCAGGAAAGCTGCCGATCGGCGGCAGCGGCAACATCCAGTTGCGCCAGAATATCCCGGCCGGCCGGCCAATGGCCCAGGTCCGAGTCCGCGTTGATGTGCCCGACCGGACCCGCATCGACCAATCGACAACCCCAGGCCGCCGCGAATTGTCGGGCCCGGGCAAACGGCACGTACGGGTCGTCACGGCTCGCCACGACGACCGCCGGAAAGGGCAACCGCAAGAGCGGCATCGGCGCAAACGAGCGCACTTCGGCCGGCGTATGGGCCGGCGAATCGACATCGGCCGGAGCGACCAGCAGTGCCGCCGCCACGCCTAGGCCGGACCGCGCGCCCCAATGTGCCAGCAGCGCGCAACCGAGGCTGTGGGCGATCACCAGCATCGGTCTGTCACTGACGGCCAGAGCCTTCGACAAGGTCTGCAACCATTCTTCGCGACATGGCGCGTCCCAGTCGCGCGGCTCCAGTCGGCGCAGCTCCGGCATCGTCGCCTGCCACAGGCTTTGCCAATGGCCGGGTCCGGAGCCCCCCAGCCCCGGCACCACCAAGCCAGGCATCGACAGCGTCGCATTCATGTGAACCAACCTCACCGAACTTCATGCCACCACTCTATTACAAGCTATTCATGCCTAAAATGGACTTATTTTTGGATCAAATGTGAGTTCCATTCACATGCACAGAGTTCCGCCGCTGGCGGCCTTGCGCGCCTTCGAAGCCGTGGCACGCCTGGGGGGCGTGGTCGAAGCCGCGGCGGAATTGCATCTGACCCACAGCGCGATCAGCCATCAGCTCCGCTCCCTCGAGGAACAACTCGGCCGCCGCCTGCTGGAGCGCCAGGGCCGTCGCCTGGCACTGACCGAAAGTGGCCGCGTCTATGCGCTGCAGATCCGCTACGCGCTCGGTGATCTGGCCAAG
Organism: Rhodocyclaceae bacterium; assembly: GCA_020445785.1. Lineage (GTDB taxonomy): Bacteria > Pseudomonadota > Gammaproteobacteria > Burkholderiales > Rhodocyclaceae > Cognatazoarcus. Next base: position 3,222 of record JAGRFZ010000193.1, on the reverse strand, counting down.
GCGACCGGCCAGTTGCTCTCCCGCAGCCACGACGACGAGCTGGTGATCGGCACGATGCCCTCGTTCGGCGCCCACTGGCTGGTCGCCCGCCTGCCGTCCCTGATGCAGGCGCAACCGCAGCTTCGCATCAGCGTACGGGCCTCTCTGGCCCTCGCCGATCTCGACGACGGCGGCCTGGATCTGGCAATTCGCATGGGTGGCGGCGGTTGGGAGCGCGTACAACAGCGCACGCTGTTCCACGACCGCCTGATCGCGGTCGCCTCACCGGCGTTCAACGGCGGCAAGCTGCCGCGCACACCGGCGGAATTCATCCGTGCCCCGCTGCTGCTGTCGATCGAGAACTGGCGGCCGTGGCTCGAGTGCGCCGGCCTCACGCCCCACGACCCGACCGGCCTGCACTTCAACGACTCGAACCTGCTGCTCGAGGCCGTGCGACAGGGCCTGGGCGTCGCCCTGGTCCGCCAGTCGCTGGTGCATGACGCGCTGCGGGAAGGGCGCCTGATCCGGCTGAGCCCGGTCAGCGCACCCTATCCCGCGCCGTATTGGCTGGTGTGGTCGGCGCGTGCGCCCGAACAACGCAAGTTCGCGCTGTTCTCCGACTGGCTCGACCAGCAGGTGGCCATCTATCTCGACGAGGTGGCCACCGGCGATTCGCAGAGCCGGGCGTCCACCCGATTACCATGATGTTCGTCCCGACAGCCGCACAACCGCCATGCGTCGATTGCCACCGTTTGCCCCCCTGCTCGCCTTCGAAACGGCCGCCCGCCTCGGCAGTTTCCTGGGCGCCGCCGAAGAACTGCACGTCACGCCCTCGGCGATCAGCCACCGCATCAAGGCGCTCGAGCATTGGCTGGGCATGCCGCTGTTCGTTCGCCATCCCCGACATATCGCGCTGACGGCCGAAGGCATGCGCTACCTCGCCGAGGTCCGTGCAGCTCTCGATCGACTCGAACAGGCCTCTTGCGCTGTGGGTGCCGTTCCACGGCCGGCCGTGCGGATTTCCGTGGCGCCGGCCCTCGGCGCCAAATGGCTGGCGCCCCAACTGCACGCTTTCCGCGACGAGCAGCCAGCCATCGAGCTGCGGCTGTCCACCGCCACCAGCCTCGAACCGGTCAGTCGCGGCGAGGCGGACATCGGCATCCGCTACGGCCGTCCGCCCTGGCCCGGCCTCGCCAGCCGCAAACTGCGGGACGAGACCTTGGTGGTGGTATGCAGCCCGTCCCTGATCGACGGCGACGGCCCGGTCGATCCGAGTGTGCTGAACCGGCTGCCGCTGCTGCGCCACCCGCTGCTCGATTGGCGCGACTGGTTCGACACCGCCGGACTGCGGCCGGCGCCAAACGCCGACGGTCCGTCCTTCGACGACGCCATGATGTTGCTCGAGGCTGCGGTTGGCGGTGCCGGCGCCGCGCTCATCGTCGCCAGCCTGGCGACCACCTACTTGGCCGCGGGCACGCTGATCGAGCCATTCCCGGTGCGGGCCCCCGGCAAGGCCTACTACGCCATCGCCAGCCGCGACAATCTCGCCCGCCCGGAAGTCCAGTTACTGATTCGCTGGCTGCAGGCGCGTGCCCGCTGAGGCATCGCCGAGCACGCGGTAGCCCTGCGCCAGAGCCTCGAACGCCGCCACCTGCCCATCCACCCAAGTTCGGTCGCGACCGAGCATGGCGGCCATCGTCCGCGCCACCTGCGGCGCTTCGGCACAGGCACTCGCTGCATCGAGGAACAAGGTACGGTAACGGCGAGCGAGCACGTCCTCGACACTACGGGCATACTCCGCCTCGACCGCCAGCCGGATGCCGTCCTCGTCGGGACCGGCCTGAGCGCGGGCAAGTCGCCCCCGCGCGTCGCCGAGACCGGCGCCATGCAGACGCTGGCGCAGCGTACCCGACATGCGCTGGGCCAGATTGCCGGCGCGCGCGGCGACGTCCACGGCGTCGATCGCCATGCGCCGATAGGTGGTCCATTTGCCCCCGGTGATGGTCACCAGGCCACTGTCCGAGACTTCGACCAGATGCTCCCGCGACAACCCCGAAGTGACGCCAGCGCCGCCGCCGGCGCCGCCGACCAGCGGCCGCAGGCCGGCGAAAACGCTGCGCACATCCTCGCGACGCGGCGCCCTCGCCAGATAGCGAGACGCGGTGTCGAGGATGAAGTCGATCTCCGCGTCCAGCGCCCGCGGCTCCAGTGGCAACTCGTCGCGCGGCGTGTCGGTGGTTCCGATCACCAGCTTGCCGAACCACGGAATCACGAACAGCACCCGCCCATCCTCGGTATCCGGCACCAGGAGCGCGTCGGAGCCGGGCAGGAAGTCGGCGTCCACCACCAGATGTACCCCCTGGCTGGGTCGGATCAACCCTGCCTTGCCCGGGCGGTCCATCTGCCGAAGGCCGTCCGCCCATACGCCGGTGGCGTTGATCACGCTGCGCGCCGGCACCTGATGGCGCTCGCCGGTTTCCACGTCGCGTGCCGCGACACCGGAAATCCGGCCATCGGACTTGGCGAGCCCCTCGACCGCCATGTAGTTGAGCGGCAGAGCATCGAGATCCTCGGCGGTGCGGGCCAGTGCGATAGCAAGCCCTGCGTCGTCGAACTGGGCATCCCAATAGGCGATCCCGCCGAGCAGGCCGCCTGGCCGCACGCCCGGGAGCGCGTCGCAGGTCGCCGCACGACCGAGCACACGGCTGCGCCCCAGGCTGTGGCGGCCAGCCAGCAAATCGTAAAAACCGAGCCCGGCACCGAGCATCGGCATCTGGTGCCAGCGGTAGGTCGGCACGACAAAGCGCAGCGGTCGGACCTGATGGGGCGCGTTGGCCAGCAGCACCGCCCGCTCCGCCAGTGCCTCGCGCACCAGCGAGAGATTGCCCTGCGCCAGATAGCGCACGCCGCCGTGCACCAGCTTGGTGGCGCGCGAACTCGTGCCCTTGGCAAAATCGTGGGCCTCGAGCAGCAGGGTCGAATAGCCGCGGGAAGCCGCGTCGACCGCACACCCGAGCCCGGTCGCCCCACCGCCGACGACGACCACATCCCACGGCTGATCGCCATCACAACCCGCCCGCAGCGCCGCCAGAAGTTCGTTCCGTCCGGTCACGGGACACCTCGCCGGACGGGGTGAGAACGGGGTTTCGCGAAGCACTGCCTCGCGCCGTTCGAACGGGCTGGCTGTGCAATGCCAGCCCTGGGAATCGCGCGCCCTCCGGGCGGCCGGGCGGGCGCGCTCAT
>JAGRFZ010000046.1 GCA_020445785.1 Rhodocyclaceae bacterium | reverse complement strand
CGAAGCCAAGGCCCTGCGCAAGCTGCGCCACCCGAGCCGCTCGGAAAAGCTGCGCAGCTTCCTCGACAGCGAGCCCTGAACCACCGCCCGATCCCGGCCGCCCTGCGGCCCCCCGGGCCTTTAGCTCAATCGGTTAGAGCAGCGGACTCATAATCCGTTGGTTGCGGGTTCGAGCCCCGCAGGGCCCACCATGCATCGCCAGACCGCGGCCGCCACCGGCCGCGGTCTTTGCCGTTTACGGCACGCAACGAGCCCCATCCGCCCACGCCGGGCTGCAGCGCCGACCGCATCCCGGGGCGACCGGGATGGTCGTGAGCGGGAATATTGCACGGCCGAGGCCAAGCGCGGCACTTCACGCCCGGCCACGCCATCAATTCCCGATGATTCCTGCCGTTAAGAGACCATCACCAAAGTCGTAACACCGAAACGGTCCATGAAGGTACTCATCGTCGACGACACGCCGCTCAACCTCGCGCTGATGCAGACATTGATCGGCAAGCTCGCCGACTGCGAGCCGGTGACCTTTTCGGATCCGCGTGAAGCGATCGAATGGTGTAAGAACAACCAACTGGATCTGCTGATCGTGGACTACATGATGCCGATCATCGACGGAATCGAGTTCATCAAGCGATTCAAGTCGGACGCGGCGCACGAAGACGTCCCGATCCTGATGGTTACCGCTGACCACGAAAAGCAGACGCGATACGACGCCCTGCAGGGCGGCGCCACCGATTTTCTGAACAAACCCATCGACCGCCACGAGTTCCTGCCGCGGGTGCGCAACATGCTGGCCCTTCGTCGCGCCCATCTGGCAACGCGTGAGCGCGCCCGCGTGCTGGCCGACGAAGTCGCGCACGCGACCCGCGAGATTCTCGCCCGGGAACGCGAAATGGTCACCCGCCTGGCGCGCGCCGCCGAGTTTCGCGATCCGGAGACCGGCGCGCACATTCAGCGCATGTCGCACTATTCCGAACTGATCGCCAGGAAGCTCGGGGTCGACAAAGAGTACCAGCAGGCCATCCTGCTCGCCGCACCGATGCACGACGTCGGCAAGCTCGGTATTCCCGACAGCATTTTGCTCAAGCCCGGGCGCCTTACGGCCGAAGAATTCGAAATCATGAAAGGGCACCCCAAGCACGGTTTCGACATTCTCAACGAATCGTCCTCACCGGTCATCCAGTTGGCCGCCAGCATCGCGCTCTCCCACCACGAGAGATTCGACGGCGCAGGCTATCCTCGTGCGCTGCGCGGAGAAGCCATTCCGCTCGAGGGCCGCATCGTGGCGGTGGCAGACGTTTTCGACGCGCTGACCTCCAGCCGCCCGTACAAGAAGGCATGGAGCCTCGAGGACGCGCGTGCGCATCTCGAGTCCGGCAGTGGCAGCCACTTCGACCCGGCCTGCATCGACGCGTTTCTCGGTGTCTGGCCACAGGTACTCGCGATCCGTGATCGCTTCGGCGAGGACTGATGCCCGTGCCGAACCTCGTGAAGACCTTTCGCTTTCGACTCGCAGTCCTGATCTGTGGCCTGCTGATCGGCGTGCTGGGCGCCTACAGCTGGTACACGGCCCATGAGCAGGCCGAATTCGTCGAAGAAGTCATTCGAGCCCACGCCACCATGGTGGCCCGCCTGGTCGCTGACGACCTATCGCCCCGAAACGGCCGTGCCCAGTTCGGAGAAAGCCCCGGTGCCCTGCTTTCACGCCTGGGTCGGCACGCCCGAACCGGCGGCCTCATCGGGGTGGAAGTGGTGCGGCCGGACGGCAGCGTCCGCGCACGTCTGCTGGGGCCTCCCCTCGACGCGACAGCCTCGCCACGCCACGCCGTGCCCCAATCCCCGTCACCCACGACCACCAGCGCAGATCACCATGTCGCCGCCTGGATTCCACTGGCGCCGGGCTTCGTCTCCAGCGAGTGGCTGCGCGTCGAAGTGGACAACCTCCCGGCTCGGCAGGCGCGGGAACACCTGCTGCAGGATTCGGCCATCGCCGGCGCGCTGCTGCTGGTCATCGGCATATCCTGCGCCGTGCTGGCGCTGGCAAGGCCGATGCGCTCGCTGTCACGTATCGCGGCCTTCGCTGAGAACCTGGAAGACACCGAGAATGACCTCCGGATCGACGACCGCTCGGCCGAACTGGTTCGCCTCGAGCGGGTGCTGAACGAAACCGCCCACCGGCTGAGGCGCGACCGCGAATCGCTCGGCAAGAGCGAGCGCCGCTTCCGGCAGATGCTCGACAACCTGCGCGAGCTGGCCTTCGAAGTCGACGCCGGCTTCCAGATCGAGTACCTGAATCCGGCATGGGAGCGCTTCGTCAGCCGGGGCACCGACCAGATGGTCGGGCAGCCGCTTGCCAGCCTCCTGTGCAGTTCCAACACCGAGTTGGAGAAACTGGAGCACGACCTGCACAGCCTCGCCGAGCGCGGCAACGCGGACGAGGCCCTCGAGATCCGCATCGAAGACGAAGACGGTCGGCCCCACTGGTACAACCTCAGGCTGCGCCCGCGGGTCGAGGCCGGCACCTTGCTCGGCTACTCGGGTTCGGCCGCCGACATCACGGCCCAGAAGCAGAACGAGCTGGGCCTGGTGGAAGGCAAGGAAATGGCCGAGGAGGCGAACCGTACGAAGAGCTCCTTCCTCGCCAACATGAGCCACGAGTTGCGCACGCCGATGAACGCCATCATCGGCATGACCGACCTCGCCCTCGAGTCCGGCCTCAACGAAGAGCAGTCGGGCTTCATGGACCAGGTGCGGACCGCGGCAGAGCGGCTGCTCGCGATCATCAACGAGATCCTGGATTTCTCCAAGATCGAGTCCGGCAGGCTCGACTTCGAACGCATTCCCTTCGGCCTGCGCGACTGCGTGGAACAATCCTTTGCCGGCCAGCGCGCCGAAGCCGCAGACAAGAACCTCCTGCTCGAGTACCGAATCGATCCGACGGTACCCGATAATCTCGAGGGCGATCCCCACCGGTTGCGTCAAGTCCTCCACAACCTGGTGGACAACGCAATCAAATTCACCGATTCCGGCCACGTCGTGGCCCGCATCACGGCCGACCAGGTCGACGACGCCGAATGTACGCTGTGCTTCGCGATCGAAGACACCGGCATCGGCGTTCCGCCCGATCAGCAGGAACGGATCTTCGAGGCCTTCACCCAGGCCGACGAATCCGCGACCCGTCGTTTCGGCGGCACCGGCCTCGGTCTCGCCATCGCGAGCCGGCTGGTGGACCGCATGGGCGGCCAACTGGAGCTCACCAGCGAACCGGGCAGCGGCAGCACCTTTTCCTTCACGGTGCGACTACCGCGCCAACCCGACCACGCCGAAGACGTTTCGGAAGTTCCGCTCGATTCCCTGCGCATCATGGTGGCCGGGGAGTCCGGCTACGAGACCACCCACCTCACCGACGCCCTCGCCGAGTGGCAACTCAAACCCGACGTCGAGGAAATGGGCCTGCGGGTGCTCGCCCGACTGCGGCAGAGTTCGAGCAACGGATCGCCCTTCCACGTCGTCCTGCTCAGTGACCGCCTCAAGGACGTGGATGCCTTCGAACTCGCCCGCAAGCTGCGCGGCGACCCCACCATCCAGCAGCCGATCATCGTGCTCGCCGCCGCATCCGGGCAGCGCGGCGATGCCGCCCAGTGTCGCCAGATCGGCATCAACGCCTACCTCACCAGACCGTTCAAGTCGCTCGATCTGCTCGACGCCATCATGCTCGCACTCGGCGGCAGCAAGCGGAGCGACAACCTGATCACCCGCCACAGCCTGCGGGAAAAACGGCGCAGCCTGCAGATCCTGGTCGCTACCCACGACAGCGGAAACGATGTCGTGGCCCCACTCGAAGCCCTCGGACACGTGGTGCACTGGGTCGGCAACGGCGTCGAGGCGGTCGAGTCCTGCCATGCAGCCCACTTCGACCTGATCATCATCGACGCACTGCTCGGCTCACCCGATGCGGTCACCGTGCTGGTGCGGCTGCGAGCCTCGGACAGCGCCACCGGTGGCGATCTCCCGATCATCGCCCTGGTGCCTTCCGGCCATACCGAAATGGCCATGTCGCTCGAATCGGCAGGCGCCACCCTGACGCTGGACGCGCCGCTCAACACGGCAGCCCTGGTCGGCGCCCTCGGCCAGTTTTCGCAGGCCGGCTCACGCCGTGAGGAGGCCACGACGCGACCGGGCAGTACGAGCGGCTCGACGCTGAAGATATTCGACGAAGCCAAGGCGCTGGAGTATCTGGACCACGACGAGGAACTGCTGGATCAGTTGATCCACGTCTATCTCGACAGCGATCTGGCGCTGCGCATGCGCCTGCGCGAAGCCGCCGCGCTAGGCGACCTGCAGGCCGCCCATTCTGCCGTTCACGCGATCGGCGGTTCGGTCGGCAGCTTCATGGCGGAAGCCACCCTGGCCGCGGTATCACGCATCGAAAAGCGGTGCCGCGCGGGTACCGCCAAAGGCATGGAAGAGGATCTCAAGACACTGTGGTCGGAAATGGACACGCTCGCCGCCACGCTCGGCAAGCGCCTGCACGAGAAGACCACCAGCGGCAGCGCAGCTCAGGCCTGACGCTGGATCAGCTCGACCTTGTAGCCGTCGGGGTCCTCGACGAAGGCGATCACCGTACTGCCATGCTTCATCGGCCCCGCCTCGCGGACGACCTTTCCGCCCCGGGCACGGATCTCGTCACAGGCACGATAGGCGTCCGGCACCTCCACGGCGATATGGCCGAAGCCGTCGCCCAGCGCGTAGCCGGGCGTATCCCAGTTGTGCGTCAGTTCGATCGCCGCCGCTTCGCTCTCGGGCGCATAGCCGACGAATGCCAGCGTGAAGCGGCCGTCGGGGTAATCCTTGCGCCTGAGCAGACGCATGCCGAGGATGTCCGTGTAAAAGGCGATCGATCGATCCAGATCGCCGACCCGCAACATCGTGTGCAACAGCCTCATCGTGAATCCTCTCCAACCATGTCGCCGCATGCCGCGGCGGTGATGAATTCCGGCAGCCAGGCGGAGCGGGCGCGAAGCGCCGTGCGGGCCTCGCGCCACGCCGGGTACAGTGATTCGACCAACGCCCAGAAACGAGTCGAATGGTTCATTTCCTTCAAGTGGGCGACCTCGTGCGCGACCACGTAGTCGGCAAGCGCGGCGGGCAGCAGCGCCAACTTCCAGTGCAGACGGATTCCGCTGCGCTGGCTGCAGCTTCCCCAGCGCCGTCGCGCCGAACTGAGGGCAACCGGCGGCACGGGCGCACCGATGCGCGCACAATACACCGACACACGCCGCGAGAACCACGCATGGGCCCGCTGCCGGACCGCCCGCTCCAACGCCGGCAAAGGGCAATCCTGCGGCAGCAGCAGTTCTTCTCCGTCCGCAGTTTGCCGCCAGCCCGGGCGCTGTCGCGCCTCGACCAGGCGTACGCGACAAGCCTCGTCGAACAAGCGCAGCCCGAGCCCGTCACCGACGACGATGCGCGCCTCTCTCTGCGCTCGTTCGAGACGCACCTGCTGGCGCCCGATCCATTCCGCGTGGGCGCGGACGAAAGCCGCAACCGTGCCGAGGTCGACCTCGTGGGGGGCCCGCACCTGCAGTCCCTGCTCGTCGACACGGAGACTGAGCGTCCTGCGCACGGACCGCCGCAGTTGTACCGCAAGGTCGCAACCGGCAATCGGAACGAGTTGATGTTCGGAATCGCGCTCGGCCGAACGCCTCACTTTCAACATGCTCCCGTCCGGGACGATAATTCTGCCATCCGCATATCGACACGACAGCGATGAGCCACATCGAAACCGCCACCCACCGCGCGACCCAGGCAGACGACACGCCGTTTCGTGCCCGCATCACCACCGTCTGGGGCGTCTGGGTACGCCTGCTCAACCGGGATCACCTCAAGGGCGTCTTCACCCGGGAGGCGGACGCCCGCGCGTTTGCGCGACAGGCTGCCGGCACCCAGAACCTGGCGGAAGTCCGCCGCATCCGCGTTCTGGTCAATCTCGACGCGCGAGAGGCCTATCGCTTGGGAGACCCGTCCGATCCGCTGATCGCCGTCGATGTGGATTTCCAGCAAAAGATGCGCAAGGACGAGCTGCGTGCCCAGGCCTTGTCGCGTCTGTCGCCGGAGGAACGGGCCGCGCTCGGCCTCTTGCGCGAAGAGGAATAACCGCCCCCAGGGCCGGACAATGCCCGACCCGCCCCCCGAGGGGGTCAAGGAAACTTGGGGCGGCCCGGCGTTTCCTTGTGACCGCCCCCAGGGCCGGACAATGCCCGACCCGCCCCCCGAGGGGGTCAAGGAAACTTGGGGCGGCCCGGCGTTTCCTTGTGACCGCCCCCAGGGCCGGACAATGCCCGACCCGCCCCCCGAGGGGGCCAAGGAAACTTGGGGCGGCCCGGCGTTTCCTTGTGACCGCCCCTGGGCCCGGGCATTGCCCGGCCTGCCCCGCGAGCGGGTCGAGGCGTCTTGGGAATCGGCGCTCAGGGTTTGTCCTGCCATTCGTATCCGCGCCGCGCGATCTCCATGCGTATTGCATCCATCGCGACCGCAACGTCGGCGCGCCTGCCTTTTACGCCGAGTTCGAGCGATCGGCGGCGCCCCGCCTCGGCAAAGCTCGGCAGGCTGAACAGGGTCAGCGCGGGAAAATCCGCGGTGATGCGCTCCATCAGGTCGACCAGACGCCCTTCCATCGCTTCCCACACGACGATCGCCTGTTCGGTGTAATCGTCCCGGTTGTGCAGGCTGGCGAAGTGCCCATCCAGCACCCATTCGACCATCGGCCAGGCCATCACCGGAAAGCCCGGCACGAAGAAATGATCCTGCAGCGAGAACCCCGGAATGCGGTTGTAGGGATTGGGAATGATCTCGCTGCCCCGGGGGAACACCCCCATGCGCAACCGGTGCTCGGTGGTATCCGCGCCGAACTGGGCGCGAATCTCGCGTTCGGCCTCGGGGTGCAGCGCCAGTTCTCGGCCGAGCGCCGCAGCCGCGCACTGGCGGGTATGGTCGTCCGGAGTCGCGCCGATGCCGCCGAACGAAAACACCACGTCGCCCGTCGCGAAGGTCTCCCGCAAGGTAGCAGTCAGCCGCGCCGGTTCGTCCCCGGCGTAGCGGGCCCAGGCCAGCCGCAGACCGCGCGCCGAAAGCAGCTCGATCAGCTGGGTCAGGTGGCGATCCTGTCTCCGCCCCGACAGGATCTCGTCACCGATGATCAGCGCACCGAAGGCCATAGCGGCGGCCTCAGGACGGCTTGTCCAGCACCACCCAGCCGCTCGCCTGCCGGTGCTGCTGAAGGGCCTCGAGCAGATAGTGGACGAAGGCCAGCCCACAGAATGCCGGCGCGACGAGGTTCAGGATCGGCACGTAGGCAAGTAATGCACAGCCCACACCGAGCATCATCAGCCCGCTCGCGTTTCTTTCCGGGATCAATTTCATTTCGTCGCGGTCTGCGTGCATCATCAGCGCATCGTAGCGGAAGGCCCGACGGTTCAGCCATGCAGTCAGCAGCAGCGGAATCACGATCCCCAGGCCCGGCACCAGCCACAACGGCAGCGACAGCACCATCGCCACGACGAACAGCGCACCTGCACTCAAGGCATTGGTCACGCTGCCGATCTGAGTGCCGCCCGCGCGACGCTCGATCGTCGCGTAGTCGGTGGCCGCGACCTTCTCGAGCATCATCGGCAGCGACACCGCTGCCACGATCAGCGCCGCGGTCACGTAGACCAGCGGCAACAACAGCAGGCCGATGACGATATGTACGAGCACCATGACGAATCCGCCACCGAGCTCGGAACCGTCCATCCACGATGCCAGCCATCCCCAATTGTCGAGCCAACCCATGACACCGCCGACCAGCGAGCCCCAGAAGATCGCCGCCAGGATCGCCCATACTGCGAGGGAAGCCAGGCCGGGCCAGATCAGGTGCCAGATGACATCGCCGCGGGTCAGGCTGCGAAAGGCGCGCACGAGCGCTTGAAGTACTGATGACATGGTACGTGTATGACCTCCTTCGACACATTCTATCGCGAGCCGCCGGAACGCCCCGGCTGCCGACCCACTGCTGACAGGCGCCCGACGCCGAGGTTCGCATCCGCCACGCCCAAAACCACACGGGCGGGCCCGGGACCGGCGGCGGGCAGCGAAGGCGTCGGCCCCCAGCCGGGAAACAAGGCGCCATGACCGATGACGTGCGCTTGCTGCCCTGTGGCGACGCCGCGCTGACGATCGAGCTCGGGGCGTCGATCGACGCCCGGCTGCTGGCGCGCGTAGACGCGCTCGCCGGCGCTCTGCGCGAAGCCGGATGCCACAACCGGCTGCCGGGCATCATCGACGTGGTGCAGACCTTTCGCTCGGTTACCGTGCGCTACGATCCGCTGGCGCTTTCCTTCGACGAGATCACCGGCGCGATCGACGGACTGCTGGACGAGCAGCCCACGGGCACCCGCCGAAGCGGTCGTCGATGGCGCCTTCCGGTGTGCTATGGCGGCGAATTCGGCCCGGACCTGTCCGCGGTCGCCGACGCGACCGGATATCAACCGGCCCAGGTATGCAAAGCGCATTCATCGGGCCGGTACGTGGTGGCAATGCTCGGTTTTCTGCCTGGTTTCGCCTTCATGGACGGGGTCGCCCGCCCCCTGCACCTGCCACGTCGCCAGGAACCGCGCCTGCGCGTGCCACCCGGCAGCGTGGCGATCGCCGGTCAGCTCACCGCGATCTACCCATGGGAGAGCCCTGGCGGCTGGCACCTGCTCGGCCGCTGTCCGCTGCCCCTGTTCGATCCCGGCCGCACACCGCCGGCGTTGCTCGCACCGGGCGACCAGGTAGGTTTCGAGGCAATCACGCCCGCCGACTTCGAAGCACTGTCGCGCCGTTGTCGGGCCGTCGGTGTGGATCCCGGGGAATGGGTGGACGAGCCGCTGCCGGGGGCGACATGAGGCTGTTCCGGTGAGCGGCCTTCGGGTGGTCTCGGCGGGCGCGTTGTCCTCGCTGCAGGATCTCGGCCGCCACGGCTGGCGCCACCTCGGCGTGCCGGCATCCGGCGTGCTCGATCCGGAGGCGATGCAGGTCGCCAATCGGCTGGTCGGCAATCGTCTCGATGCGCCGGTGCTGGAGACCTTCGACGGCGGGCTGTGCCTGCGGGCCGAAGGCGGCGACATCCGCATCGCCCTGGTGGGCGGACTCGTGGCCGAGCGCCGACATTCGGAGGGCGCCGAGGTGCTCGAGACATGGCGCAGCCACTTGCTGGCGGAAGGCGAGGAATTGCGTGTGCTGGGCGCCATCGGTGAGCGGCGCTGCGCCACCGTCGCGGTCGCCGGCATCCGCATTGCACGCCAGCTCGGCAGCGCCGCAACCTATGTGCGCGCCGGACTCGGCGGCCTCGACGGCCGCAATCTCTCGACCGGTGACCTGATTCCGGCGACGCCCGCAGACCGAGGCCGGTCGGAGTACCGCATGGCACAGGTTCCGCCCACTGCCGCGGACGGACCCATCCGCCTCGTCGCCGGTCCTCAGGACGATCACTTTGCGCCGAGCGCCTTGACCGAGCTGGGCTCAGCGGAATATCGGGTCGCCATCGAGGCGGATCGGATGGGCATGCGCCTCAACGGCCCGCCGCTGGCGCATCGCGATGCGCGCTGCCGCGAGATCGTCTCGGACGCCACCGTACCCGGCAGCATTCAGGTACCCGGAAACGGGCAGCCCATCGTCCTGCTGGCCGACGGACAGACCGCCGGCGGCTATCCCAAGATTGCCACGGTAATCACTGCCGACCTGCCGCGGATCGCCACCCTGAGGCCCGGCAGCGCGGTACGATTCTCCTGGGTGGACGTGCGCACGGCCCAATCCATCGCCCGCGCGAATGCCAGCCGCCTGCACGCACTGCTGGACACGGTCATCGCCTGCAGCGGCGCGCCCCTACCCGACGCCGCCGTCCTCTACCGCGCCAATCTGGCCGGTAACGCCGTCAATGCCCTCGACCCCCGTACCTGGAGTTCGTGATGATGATCAATCTCAATGCCGATCTCGGCGAATCCTTCGGTCCCTGGCAGATGGGCGACGACGAAGCGCTGCTGCCGCTGATCGACTCGGCGAGCATCGCGTGCGGCTTCCATGCCGGCGATCCCGGCGTCATGCGCGACACGTTGCGCCAGGCGCTGGCGGCAGGTGTCGAAACCGGCGCCCACCCCGCCTACCCGGATCTGCAGGGCTTCGGGCGACGCACCATGCGCTTCGAGTTGCACGAAGTCGAAGCATTGGTGATCTACCAGCTCGGCGCCCTGTCCGCATTTGCTGCGGCCGAGGGCGGCACCCTGACCCACGTCAAGCCCCACGGCGCCCTCAGCAACCAGGCCTGTGCCGACATCGCCCTGGCCACCGCCGTTGCACGTGCGATCCGCGCGGTGGACCCGGCGCTCATCCTGCTGGCGCCGGCCACCTCGCTGCTGGCCGACGCCGGCCGCGACGAGGGATTGCCGGTGGCCCTCGAGGTGTTCGCCGACCGGCGCTACCTCGGCAACGGACGCCTGCAGCCCCGCAGCGAACACGGCGCCGTCATCCACGACCCGGAGGACTGCATCCGCCATGTCGAATCGATGCTCGACGCCGGCGGCCTGGTCAGCCACGACGGTCAGCGCATCCCGAGCCCGATCCACAGCGTCTGCGTCCATGGCGACGGGGCGTCGGCAGTCGCCACCGCGGCCCAGTTGCGCCGGCGGCTGATCGATCGGGGTCACCGGCTGGTCGGTCTGCGCGCCTTGGTCGAAAGCTGACCGGATACCGGTCGCACACTCAGCTACGGCCGACGGTGTCTGCAGCCGGCAACTTCGCCCGGATTCGATCCGCGGCCCGCAGCAGCCGTTCCCGCAACGCCGCGGCCCGTTCCAGCGACTCGGGACGGGCCCCGCTCGCACAGGACCGCTCGAGCGCCTCGCAGCTTTGCGCGAGCGACTCGGCCTCGACCCAGCGCGCGGTGGACTTGATCCGGTGGCCGACCTCCCGCAACAGGCCCAGGTCCGCCTCTGCCAATCCCCGGTCGCATTCCTCGATTGCCTCGCCGACGCTCTTCAAGAACGCGTCGGCGAATCGCTTGGTCTTTTGCGGATCGCCCTGGCCGAGGCGCTCGAATGCCCGCGGATCGACCTCGCCGTCGCCAGTGTCGGGCTTACGCCCGAATTCGACGCTTTGCGTGGCAGGGTCATGGGTTCCTACGGTCATTCCGATCCAGCGTCCGAGCATCCGATAGAGTTGCTCGGGGCGGATCGGCTTGGTCAGGAAATCGTCCATCCCGGCGTCCAGGCAGGCCTGCCGATCCTCATTGCTGGCATTCGCCGTCATCGCGATCACGCACAGGCCTTCGAGCCGCCCGATCGCACGGATCGCGCGAGTCGCCTCGTAGCCATCCATCTGGGGCATCTGCACGTCCATCAGCACACAGTCCATCGTCTCTCGCTGCAACAGTTCGAGCGCTTCCCGACCATTGCGCGCCAGAAAGACGACGACGCCCGCCTGCTCGAGCATCTCGGCTGCCACCTGCTGATTGAATTCGTTGTCCTCGGCCAACAGGACGCGCCGGCCGCGCAGTGACGTCGACGCCACATCGCCCACCTTCGCGCCGACCTCCGGCGGCCCGCCGCCGCTCATGTCCTCCTCCATCCAGCAACTGAACCAGAAGGTCGAACCGCTTCCGGGCACGCTGTCCACGCCGACCTCGCCATCCATCAACTCGACCAGTTGCTTACTGATCGCCAGACCGAGGCCGGTGCCGCCGAATCGCCTCGTGGTCGACGTGTCGGCCTGGTGGAAGGGCTGGAACAGGCGCGCAATGTCGCCGCGCTGCATGCCGATGCCGGTGTCGATGACCTCGAACCTCAGCTGCACCTGATTGCCCCTCCGGGAGAGCGGCAGAATGCACACCGTGACGGTGCCACGGTCGGTAAACTTGACGGCATTGTTGGCGTAGTTCAGCAGCACTTGGCTGACCCGCAGCAGATCTCCGCGCAATCGACGAGGCACGTTTTCGGCGACGTCCACTTCGAACCGAAGCCCCTTCGCCTCGGCGCGCGGCGCAAGCATGATCATCAGCCCGTCGGTGAGCTCCTTGATCGAGAAGGGTGTTTGCTCCAGCGTCAGCTTGCCGGCCTCGATCTTGGAAAAATCCAGGATGTCGTCGATGATGCCGAGCAGATGCTCGCCCGAGATCCGGATCTTCTCGAGGTAGTCCCGCTGAGCTGGCGACAGGGGCGTATTCAACGCCAGGTGGGCCATGCCCAGGACACTGTTCATCGGCGTGCGGATCTCATGGCTCATGTTGGCGAGGAAAGCCGTCTTGGCCTGGTTGGCCGCCTCTGCCTCGCGAATTTTCTGTTGCAGCGCCGACGTCGCGCGCCTGACCCGTGATTCGAGCGTTTCGCGATGCTCGCGCGATACGGCCTCGATCCGAGAGTACTGGATGAACACGAAGTAGAAGCAGCACAGGATGACGACCACCGAGGCGACCATCATCATGGTCAGGCGCTGCTGGCGCTCCTCCCAATCGGTCAGCAGCGACCGTTCGGACACCGCGGAGAACACGGCCAGTTCGGGGAAGCCCGGAACCGGCAAGCGTTCGAAGAAGTAGCCTTCGCGGTGCTGCCAGCCACGCGCCTGCCAGTTCGCATCGAAGCGCCCACCGGCCAGCGACTCGCCGACGTAGCGCACGCGCGCCGCGCTTCCCTCCTGCGCCAGGTTACAGGCGGCGATGATCTTGCCTTCGTCGTTGGCCAGGGCGATCTCGAAGTCGTCGGCGAGCTGCACCTTGTCGCACAGCGTGTCGAAATAGCGCGGCTCTATGGCAGAGAACATGACGCCAGCGAAGGTGCCGTCCGGATGGTTGATCCGCAGCGTCAAGGCGTACGTGAGATGACCGCTGTTGCCGCCGATGAACGGGCCCCAGCGCATGCGCTGCATGCCGCCGGACAAGGCCTGGAAATACGGGCGCGATGCGACGTTCAACGTCGGTGCCGGATACATCGAGGAGTGGAAGCGTTGCGCGCCGCCGTCGTCGAAGACGACGAAATCGCGCAGTTGCGGCAGTGCGCCGGTCTTGCGCCGGGACAGCAGGTCGTGGCCCCGCGCCTCCGGCCAAGTTCGCCAATCGCCGGCCCGTTGGATGGCCAGTCGCATCTCGTTGGCGATCGCATCGACCGCGTAAAAGCTGCGCGCGGCATGCTCGGCGAAGATGTGGCCGTAGTTTTCCGCCTGACGACGGCCACCGTCCAACTGTTGCCCCCGGGTCAGGTAATAGTCGTAGCCGAAGATCGCAAGCAGGACCGACACGCACACGCCGGCGGCGACGAAGATCATCGCCTTGTGTGGCAGCAGCATTCCCGGTGCGTCGGCGCTACCCGACCGGACCGGTGGATCCTGCCCGGACACGTCGCTTGCCGTGATCGTCATCGGAAACGTGGATGCGCAGCGAGAATTTCGCCAATGCAGTCGCCAAACTGGAAAATTATCACATCATAACGCGGTCGGGCTCTTGCCATCGCCCCGAGTTGCGCCCCGCAGCGCCGTCCGGAATGCCCGGCCCCACGCTCCGGCGAATGGCTCCTGCCCGTGCAGGAGAACGGCCGGAGCCACCCACCGCACCCACAATGCGGCGGCGTCAACGCGGCCGACTCTCCCATATCCGCGATAGGCGTTTGACGCTGACCGGCATCGGTGTCTTCAACTCCTGCGCGAACAGGCCGACCCGCAACTCCTCGAGCAGCCAACGGAATTCCTCGAGCGCCGGATCCGTGACACCCGCCCGCCGCTTGTCGAGGATCTCGCGTTGCCAGGGCTGAGCCAGCCGTCGCCACGCGGCCATCGACTCGGCGTCCCGCTGCGGGTTGTTGCGAAGCTTGTCGATGCGGGCCGACGCCGCCTTCAGATAGCGCGGAAAGTGACTGAGTCGGTGCCACGGCTGGTCGAGCAGAAAGCGCTTCGGCAAGAGGCCGTCGAGTTGTGCCTGCACGTCCTCGGCGACCTCGGGGAAAGCCTTCAATTGGGCCAGGCGCTTGCGCAGCGTAGCGTGCAGGTCGAGCACCTGCCCCAGCAGGCGCATGAATTCCTGGGCGATCAGACTCAGGCGCGGCTTGGCCTCGCCGCAGCGTGCCGCGAATTCGGCTTCGGACTGGGGCAGCGTCTCGCCGAGGCAGGCACGGGTGATCGCCGCCGAGACCAGTTGGGACTTCAGCTCGGCCTCGGAGCCGAAGGCCATGAACTTCAGCCCCAGCTCGCGGATTCCGGGCAGGCGTTCGACCGCACGGACCTGATCTTTCAGGGTCAGGGCGAACAGCCGGACCAGGCCCTGGCGATGGATTCTTGCGGCCTCTTCCGGCGTGTCACAGGGGCGCAGGCTGACCGAATCCTGATCGTCGTGCAGGGCTGGGAATCCGATCACCTCGCGGTTCCCGACCCGCACTTCCAGGAGTTCGGGCAGATCGCCGAACGTCCATGCCTTGAGTCCGCAGAGCGACGCATTCGCCTTGGCTTCGCGATTTGCCCCCTGCGTCGACGGCGCTGCCGACGGCGGACCATCGACCGCCGTCGGCAGTGAACCGGGATCGATCTTGGCATCGCGGAACGCGGCGGCGATGCTGCCGTGGAATCGGGCACGCAATTCAGACAGATTGCGCGATTGACCGAGAATCCGCCCATGGGCGTCCACCACCCGGAAGTTCATGAAGCAGTGGGGCTTCAGGTTCTCCGGGCGGAAGCTCTCGATCGGCAGCGCGAGGCCGACGCGGGCTTCGACGAACTGCTGCAGGGCCCGGCACAGCGGCTCGTCGACCGCCACCTCGCCCACCTCCAGGCGGGCGATGAATGCGCCCGTACTGGCTGCGATCGGCTGCAAGCGGTGGCGATGCTTCTGCGGCACGGTGCGCAGCAGCGCCGTCACCTTTTCCTCGAGCAGGCCCGGCACCAGCCACTCGCAGCGTGCGGCCGGCACTTGGTTGAGCATTTCCAGCGGCACGGTCATGGTCACACCGTCATCGGGCTCGCCCGGCGCGTGGTGGTAGACGAGCTTCAGCGCCTGACCGAGCACCGCCATGTGGGCCGGGAACCGATCCGTGGTGATGCCCTCGGCTTCGTGGCGCATCAATTGGTCGCGCGACAGGTGAAGCAGCGTGCGCTCACTCCGTTCCGCCTCCCGGCGCCAGGCTTCGAAGCCGCGCAGGTCGGTCACCGACGGTGACAGCTTGGCATCGTAGAAGGCGAAGATCAGCGCCTCGTCCACCAGCACGTCGGGCCGCCGCGCCTTGTGCTCGAGCCGCTCGACTTCGGCCACCATCCTGCGATTGTGGCGCAGAAACGGCATGCCCTTCGCTACCGCCCCGGGGATCTGACCGCCGATCAGGCCGTCGCGGATCAACAGTTCCCGACACAGTGCCGGATCAACCTGGTCATAGCCGACAGGCCGCCGCGGATACAACACCAGACCGTGGATGGTGCCGCGCTCCCACGCGCGAGTCGCCCCTTGCGACTTTTCCCAATGGGGGTCGAATACGTGCCGCCGGACGAGATGCGCGCCGACGTCCTCGAGCCATTCCGGCTCGATTCGTGCCAGGCAGCGACCGAACAGCCGCGACGTCTCCACCAGTTCCGCCGCCAGGATCCATTTGCCTGCCTTGCGTGCCACGCTCGAGCCCGGATGCGGCCAGAACTTGATCCCGCGCGCACCGAGATACGCGCCCGCCTGAGGCCCGGAGGCATCCTCGATGCGGCAGCCGACGTTGCCCAGCAGGCCGCTCAGCAGGGCCTTGTGGATCTGCTCGTAGGTCGCCGGCTGGCGGTTTTCCTTCCAGCCGTGCTCCGCGCACAGGACATGGAGTTGGTTGTGCACGTCTCGCCATTCCCGCAGACGCAGCCACGACAGGAAGTGCTGCCGGCAC
This sequence comes from Rhodocyclaceae bacterium, assembly GCA_020445785.1. Lineage (GTDB taxonomy): Bacteria > Pseudomonadota > Gammaproteobacteria > Burkholderiales > Rhodocyclaceae > Cognatazoarcus. The sequence goes on along the minus strand of JAGRFZ010000046.1, from coordinate 43,027 downwards.
CAGGCCTTTTGCTTGGCGCCGGTCTGGTGACGCTGGACCTCGCCCCAGGCCTTCCAGGCATGCAGGTACCAGAGGAACTCCGAACGTCTGTCCTGTTCGCCGCCGCGAAACCGGGCGTGGGCCTGATCCGCCGCCGCACTCGCTTCCTGGGGCCGATCGCGGGAATCCTGGACGGACAGCGCGGCAGCGATGACCAGCACCTCGGCGAGACAGCCGAAGTCACGTGCGGCCAGGATCATGCGGCCGATCTTCGGGTCGAGCGGCAATCGCGCGAGTTCGCGGCCGATCGTGGTCAGCGAGCGCGACGGGTCGTCATCGACCGCACCCAGCTCCGACAGCAGGTTGAAGCCGTCGCTCACCATCTTGTCCGCCGGCCGGTCGATGAACGGGAAATCGGCGACTTCACCGAGACGCAGCGATTTCATGCGCAGGATCACGCCCGCCAGCGAGGACCGCAGCAGTTCGGGGTCGGCGTGGGCCGGCCGATCCTCGAAATCCTCCTCCGCGTAGAGCCGCAGGCAGACGCCGTCGGCCACCCGACCGCAGCGCCCGGCGCGCTGGCTGGCCGCCGAGCGGGCGATCTTCTCGACCTGCAACTGTTCGACCTTGTTGCGATGCGAATAACGCTTGACCCGGGCCAGACCTGTGTCCACCACGTAGCGAATGCCCGGCACGGTCAGCGAGGTCTCGGCGACGTTGGTGGCCAGCACCACGCGCCGGCCGCGGCTCGGCGCGAAGACGCGGGCCTGCTCCTTGGCGGACTGGCGGGCGAACAGGGGCAGGATCTCGGTGCCGGACGCATGTTGCGACTTGCGCAGGGCCTCGGCCGCGTCACGGATCTCGCGCTCCCCCGGCAGGAAGACCAGGACGTCACCGGGGCCGCAGCGCTGCGCCTCGTCCACCGCGTCCACCACCGCATCAAACAGATCCTCACCCTTGCGCCGTGCGCCGCGACCGCGCTCCTCCACCGCTGCCAGTGCCGGTGGCCGATAGCGGAGCTCGATCGGATAGAGCCGACCCGAGACTTCGAGCACCGGCGCGCTCCGGCCGGCCCGATCGGCGAAATGGCGGGCGAAGCGGTCGGCATCGAGGGTCGCGGACGTCACGATCACCTTGAGATCCGGCCGCTTCGGCAACAGCGTCCGGAGGTAACCCAGCAAGAAATCGATGTTCAGGCTGCGCTCGTGGGCTTCGTCCAGGATCAGGGTGTCGTAGGCGGACAGCAAGGGGTCGCCCTGCGTCTCGGCAAGCAGGATGCCGTCGGTCATCAGCTTGACGTGGCTGGCGGGCGACAGCCGGTCGGTGAAGCGGATCTTGTAGCCGACCGCCTGCCCGAGTTCGCAGCCCAATTCCTCGGCAATGCGACCGGCGGTCGCCCTCGCGGCCAGGCGCCGTGGCTGGGTATGGCCGATCAGGCCGGCCGCGCCGCGACCGATCGAGAGACAGATCTTGGGCAACTGGGTGGTCTTGCCGGAGCCCGTCTCGCCACACACGATCACGACCTGATGGTCGCGGATGGCAGCGGCGATTTCCCCCCGCCGCTGGTTGACCGGCAATTCCTCCGCAAAAAGCGGTTCGGGCAATTGCGCCCGACGCTTGGCGCAGGCCGCCATCGAGGCTTCCACGTCCGCACGCAACGGTGGCGGCAACTCCGCCAGAGTCGCCGCCCGCTGCTTCAATCCGCGCAGGCGCCTGGCGAGCTTGGCCCGGTCGACGCTCAGGCAGGAATCGAGCAGCGCAAGCGGGGCTCGTGACATCAGGACTGCAGGCGGGCGATGGTCCAGAATCCGAAGGCAGTCATCGTCAGCGAGCCGACGAGGTGCGTGCCTGCGGTCAACACCGCCCACCCGTAATGGGCCGCCTGGAACATTTGCACAACCTCGGCCGAGAAGGTCGAGAAAGTCGTCAATGCACCGAGGAATCCGGTAATCACGAACAGCCGCAGTTCGTGCGGTAGACCGTGATGGACGGTGAACAGGGCGAGCGCCACGCCGATCAGATAGCCACCCGTCAGGTTGGCGGCCAGAGTGCCCAGCGGCAGATGGGCAAATACCGGATTGAAGCGGGTACCCAGCCACCAGCGGATCCAGGCACCACAGGCGGCGCCGAGGCCGACGGCGAGGAAGGCAGCAGCGTTCATCTTCGGAGGTTCGAATATCGATCAGCGCATGATTGTAACGGCTGCACCGCAACTCGCCCGCCGCGCGCCACCGCGAACCCCGTAAGGAATGCCTGCCACTGCCGGTCGAAGCAACAGGAGGACCGGCAATTGCTGCTTTCGATCGGAAAACAACGCACGTTCGAACACACCGTGCGCGCCTTCAGTGCGGATCTGTTTCGCTTCGCGCTGTGGCTGTGCCGCGACCGTTTCGTCGCGGAAGAACTGGTGCAGGAAACCTTTTCGCGGGCCTGGAGCGCCTGGGAGAGCCTGCGTGACCCGGGCAATCCCAAGCCCTGGCTGATGAGGATTCTGCGCAACGAGCATGCCCGGCTGTACGAACGCAAGCGGCTCGACTATTGCGACGAGGAACTCGACGACCTGGCCATCTCGGACAACCGCAGCGTGGCGGGAGAATACGAGATCGGGCAACTGATCGACGCCCTGCCGATGAGCCTGCGCGAGCCGTTTCTGCTGCAGACGCTGGGCGGTTTCTCGTGCGCCGAGATCGCGGAGCAGCTGGAAATCAGCGAAGGGGCGGCGATGGTCCGACTGACCCGCGCCAGACAAGCGCTGCGTGGTCTGGTGTCCGGCGGCGACGCACCGGCACGGCAGCGAAGGGGAAACGACCGTGGATGAACCAAAGGCCGAATTCCACTGCCTCGACTTTCGCCGTGCAAAGCTCGCCGACCCGGCCCGACTGCCGATCGAAGCGCGCATGCACCAGTCCGGTTGCCGCGCCTGCCAGGCGTTCGCGCAGCAGGTCGATACCGACGACCAGAAGGTCGCCCATGCCCTCGAGGCCCAGGTGCCGGAAGGCCTTGCCGACCGTGTGCTGCTGCGCATCCGTGCGCGCCGCCGGCAACCCGCCTGGCGACTGATGGCCGTGGCAGCGACGGTGGTGCTTTCGATCGGCCTCGGCATGGCGACCTGGCTGCCCGCCGGCAGGCAGGACTACGCACGCTTCGCGATCGAACACGTGCTGCACGAACCCGAGGCCCTGAGCACCCATCGGCTCGCAGACCCGAACGAATTCGGAACCATTCTGGCCCGCTTCGGCGGCGAGCTCCAGGCCCCGGTCGGCACCGTACGCTATATGAAGCTTTGTCCGGTTCCCGGCGGGACCGGCTGGCACATCGTGCTGGATACCGAGCACGGCACCGCGACCCTGTTGCTGATTCCGGGGCGGGACCGCGCCGCAGGAAGCGTCGAAGCACAGTTGCGGGGCCTCGCGGCCACCGCCCGCCCGGCCGGCAGCGGCTGGTATGCGATCGTCACCGAATCGGCCCAGTCGCGCGACGCCATCGACACGATTCTTCAGCGCCAGATTTCCTGGCAGATCTGATCAGGCCTCGATCGGCGGCAACGAGGTCAGGGTTTCGAGCGCACCGCTGAGCAGGGCGGCATAGGCCTCGGCCGGCAGCGCCGGGGCAAACAGGTAGCCCTGCATCACGTGGCAGCCGACGCTCATCAGATGACGCGCCTGGTTGATGGTCTCGACCCCTTCCGCCACCAGACCGAGACCGAGGGTCTCCGCCATCGCCACGATCGACGAGATGATCGCCACATCGGAACGATCGACCTCCATGTCGCGGACGAAGGAGCGATCGATCTTCAGCGTGTTGAGGCGGAAGCGCTTGAGATAGGCGAGAGACGAATAGCCGGTACCGAAATCGTCCACCGCGACTTTCAGTCCTCGCCGGTGAAGGTCCGCAAGGATCTGGCTGGCCAGTTCCGGGTCGCCGAGCAGCGCGCTTTCGGTGAGTTCGAATTCGATGTCGTGTCCGTCCAAGCCGTAGCGGTCGAGAATGCCGGTGACCGTATCGACCAGGCCCGCAAAACGGAAATGCGCCGCCGACAGGTTGATCGCCACGCTCTGGCGCGGCAGGCCCCGGTCGCGCCATTCGGCCACCTGGCGGCAGACGGCTTCAATGACCCATTCGGAGAGTTGGATGATCAGCCCCATCTCCTCGGCCAGGGGCACGAAGTCGCCCGGCGAGATATCGCCGAGGGTCGGATCCCGCCACCGCAGCAAGGCCTCGGCGCCGATCACGCGCCGGCTCGCCAAGTCGATCTTGGGCTGATAGTGCATGCTCAGGCCGACGTCGAGGTCAAGCGCCGAACGCAACGCGCTCTCGATCTGCAGCCGACTCACGGAGCTCTCCCGCATGCTCGCCGAGTATTCCAGCACGGAGCCGCGGGCGGGATCGAGCTTGGCCTGGCGCAGCGCGGTCTCGGCACACTTGAGGGAGGACTCCGCGTCTCGCGCGTGCACCGGATAGCGCGCCATGCCGATGCTGATCTGCATGACCAGCGAATGGCGCAGCACCTCGATCGGCGCACCGACCACCGCCCGCAGGCCATCCACCCCGGCCATGATCGCCCGGTCGTCCGCGGCATGGGGGCCACACAGCATCACCGCGAATTGATCCGAGCCGTAGCGGGCGGCAACGGCCAACTCGGTATCGTCACTCACGTCGCCACTGCCCAGCACCTTGCTGGCGAAGTCGCGCACCCGCGATGCCACCACCTGCAACACATGATCGGCGGCATCCCGACCGAGGCTGTCGTTGAGCAATCCGAAGCGATGCAGGTCGAGCAGCAGAACGGCGACCTGTTCCTGCTGGCGTTCCGCGCGCGCCAGCATCGCATCCAGCGCCTCGCTGAAGGCGTGCCGATTGGGTAGGCCGGTGAGGGCATCGAAATAGGCCAGGTAGCGGATGCGGCGCTCGGCTTCGACCTGATCGGTGACGTCCTGCACGATGCCGTGGGCGCCGACCACGCCACCCTCCGCCTCGACGTCGGGCACGGCGATGTCCCGCAGCGTGCGGACCGAGCCGTCCGGCCAGACCGCCCGGTAGTCGAGCTGGTAGGCCTCGCCGCGATGCAGGCGCAGCAGCGCATCTTCCAGTACTTCGCGGTCGGCGGGATGGACATGGGACAACGGCGCGTCGAGGCGATGGGGGAAGCGCGCCTCGTCCACACCGAACAGCTCGGGGTAGGTCTGGGAGTAATCCAGACGTGCCGTCGCCGCGTGCCAGTTCCAACTTCCCATGCGAGCGACCCGTTGCGCTTCGAGCAGGCGCTCCTCGCTCACCGCCAGGGCCTGCCGGGTGGCTGCCGCCCGCAGCACGTAGCGAACCCGATGGCTCAGCAGCGTCCAGTTGATCGGCTTCGAGATGTAGTCCGTCGCACCGGCCTCGTAGGCCTCGTCGATCGACTCGCTGCCTTCGAGTCCGGTCAGCATGATTACCGGCACATAGGCTCCGCGTCGGCTCGAACGAATCGTGCGACACACCGAGAAGCCATCCAGATCCGGCATCATCACGTCGAGCAGCACCAAGTCCGGAAGCCAATTTTCGAATTCCGACAAGGCTGCCTTGCCGCCCGCGGCTTCGACCACGTCGAGCCCTGCGTTCACCAGCGCCGCCGCAGTCAGCATCCGCGTCGTCGAATCATCGTCCACCAGGAGCACCCGCGGCTGCACGGCGTCCGTCATTTCTCGAACCTCCAGTCGGCGAGATTGGCCTCATCCACCAGACCCTCCCGCAAGAGTGCCCGCAAGTAGTCGCGGAACGCTGCCTCCATGCGCGTCGGCAGCCCTTCCGCAGCGTCCAGGCGTCCAGCCTTGACCATTGCATCCAATTCGGTGGCCAGCGCCGACAAACGTAGCGCACCGACCGACGCCGCTGCCGACTTGGTCTTGTGGGCAATCTTGCGAACCTCTTCCCAATCGCCTGCATCGGCGCGCAGGCGTGCGATGCGCAGCGATGGGCCGGTCTCGTCGATGAACATCCTGGTCACCCGAGGCAACAGCGGCGCCTCACGATTGCCGTTGACCCCTGGCAGCGTCAGCAGGGGCTCCCAGGAGAATGCCGGAACCCGTCCGCTGGGCGCCTCCACGCGCTCGACCGATGGCAAGGCGCGAGACTCCGCCAACGATGGCGGGGCCGCCGCCTCCATCCTGACGGCGTCCGGCAGCAAGCGTTTCAGGGCGGCGGCAATGCGTTCACGACTCACCGGCTTGGTCAGATAGTCGTCCATGCCTGCCGCGACACAGGCATCACGATCGTCCTTCAGTGCATTGGCGGTCAGCGCCACGATCGGCACCCGTGGACGCCCGCCCGACCGCTCGGCCTCACGAATCATGCTGGTGGCGGTCAGCCCGTCCATGACCGGCATCTGCAGATCCATGAGGATCAGGTCGAAACTCTCCATCGATGCAAAATGCGCCGCCTGCTGGCCATTTGCCGCGGCGGTGACGCGACAGCCCAGGGAGCGCAGGATCGCGCTCGCGATCTCCAGGTTCACGAGGTGATCTTCCGCCAGCAGGACCCGCACGTCGAAACGCTCGAGCGGCGCCCTCGGCGCCTCGCAGGATCGGCCGGAATCGTCGGCCAGGCGGCGCAGATCGCGCCGCGTGACAGGCTTCGGCAGCGCCAGCAGGGCCCCGGCGCGGGTTGCTTCCTCGGCATCGATCGACCCGTTGATCCGGGTCAGTGCAGCCACCCGACGCCCGCTCCGGGTGAGCCCGGAAACCGCTCCGATGTGATCCGCGTCGTCGACGGTGCGATCCACCACGATCCAGTCGCAATCGTCGGCACCGCCCGCCGCAAGCAGATCTGCCAGGCGCGACGACTCCCGCATCCACCATCCGAAGCTTCTGCCGATGGTGCAGATCGCCTCGCGCACCAGTGCGCTCGACGACAGCACGGCGACAGTCGGCGCCGGACCGTCCGCAGGACACGCGGTCGGCCCCTCGGCGACGTCGAAGGCGAAGCTGGCGGTGAACACCGATCCGGCGATATCGCCCGGCCGGAAGGTGAGATCGCCACCCATGCACCGGGCCAACTGACGAGCGATCGCGAGGCCCAGGCCGCTGCCGCCGAATCGGCGGGCCATCGAACTGTCGGCCTGGGAAAAGGAATCGAACAGGCTGGTCCGGGCATCTGCCGGGACACCGATACCGGTGTCCGAAATTTCCGCCTGCAACTCGCAACGGCCCGGTTCGGTCGTGTTGCCGGCAACCGCTAGGCCGAGCCGGACCTCGCCCGACGGCGTGAACTTCACCGCATTGGACACCAGATTGCCGATCACCTGGCGGAAGCGGTGCGGGTCGCCCACCACGCGCTCCGGGATCTGCGGGTCGATCACGGCCACCAGTTCGAGCCGCTTGGCCTCGGCCTGGTCGGCGAACAGTGCGGCGACATCCTCGACGACCTTGGCCGGCGAGAATTCCACTTCTTCGAGGTCCAGCTTGCCGGCCTCGATCTTGGAGAAGTCGAGGATGTCCGAAATGATGCTCAACAAGGACTCGCCGGAGCCCTGCAGCATGTTCACCAGGCGCTGCTGGCGGCCGTCGAGCTGGGTGTCACGCATCAATTCGGTCATGCCGAGAATGCCGTTGAGGGGCGTACGGATTTCGTGGCTCATGTTGGCCAGGAACAAGCTCTTCGCCCGATTGGCGCTCTCCGCCTGATCCTTCGCGAAAACCAACTCCGCGGTCCTTTCGGCGACCTCCAGCTCGAGACGCTCGCGATGCTGCTCGAGTTCGCGATCCCGCTGCTCGATCTCGCCGAGCATCGTGTTGACCCCGGCGATCACTTCACCGACTTCACCCTGCCCGTTCTCGGGCACCCGCATGTCGTAGCGGCGACTGGCGCCGACGTGGCGGACGGTATCGGCCAGCGACTGGAGCGGTCCGACGATCGAGCGCACCAGACGCTTCAGCAAGGCGACGGCAACCAGGGCGGCCAGTATTACCGCCGCCACTGCCACTGCCGCCCGACCCGCGATGTCCCATGCCCGTTCCGAGAGGTCCTGGGCGATGGCCACGTAGCCGACCAGTTCGCCGTCGGCGCGAATGGACCGGACCAGATACACGTGCAGACCGTCCCAGCGGGGCTTGCCGTCGCCGTCGAGCCGGTATTCCGGCGGCACGCCCGTCTCCTCCTCCGGCTCGGCGCGGTAGCTCGCGAAGGCCTGACGGTCGGGCCGCAACAGCGTGGCCCGCGCGACGTTGTCGAGGTGGCGCAGGGACTTCAGCAACTGGGTTGCGGTGTTCACGTCCTCGAAACGGATGGACGCGGCCGCATTTTCGACCACCAGTTCGGCCAGCGTAGTGACCTCGTGCTCGACACGGGCTGCCTCCTCCCGCAACTCGGCACCGAGCATGATCAGCGTCGCCAGGAGGAGCGCGATGCCGATGCAAATCATCAGAATGCGCCTGAGTCTGAACGCGATTCCCGCGGAGTCCGTCACTGCCTTTTCCCCCCGAGCCCAATCACCGTGCGCGCGATTTTCATCAGCTGGGCGCTGGCCTTGAGGTTCGCGCCCTCCAACGCCCGGGCATTGATATCGAAACGCACCCGGTCGTCCACCATTGCGAAGCCGATTCCGCCCCCGGCTTCGACGAATCCGTCGATATCACTGACCGTGAGCACGGGCAATTCGCCCAGCGCCCTGAGCGCGGCGCCGAGTCGCCGTTCCTCCGACCCCGCCAGGAACAGAAGATGACAGGCTTCGGCCTGCTCCGGCAAGGACAACAATCGGACACGGACGACGTGACCCTGGGCCTGCTTGCCGTCGATCGTCGAGAGGGCGCCACCGAACGGGTCGCGGCCCAGCACGCACAACTCGATCGCGTCCTCCACCGGCAGCTTGTCGGCAGGCCACTCGACATAGCGCGCGAAGTTGAGCAGGAACACCGCCTTGAGCTGGTATTCGGTCAACTCGGCACGCGCGACTTGCCCGATCGCCAGGGCGAGAACGAAAGCCGACAGGGAGCGGAGCAGTCGTCCTTTCATTTGGGTTCGCGGGTCACGACCGTCTGAAACACAGGGGGAATTCGGCGCTCGTCATGGCAGCCAAGCCCTAAAAGGTAGCAGTGCCTTTGAGGAAGGCGCGGCGAGGCGCATACCCGAGCGGCGCCGGGAAGAAGTCCGCCGCAAACTCGGCATGGCCATCGTCGAACAGGTTCTGGACGTAGAGCGCCAGTTCGAACTGGCGGGAAACACGCCATCGATGGTGCAGGTCCATCGCCTGATAGGCCGGCAGTTCGACGCCGAAGCGGGAGCGGCCGAGCGCACCCACCCGCCGCCACATCAAATCCAGCTCATGGTCCTGCCCGATGTCGAACGACGCACGCAGATTGGCCAACTGGTGCGGCATGACCTCCTCGTAGCCGCTGGTCGATCGGACGCGCTCGCCGGCATCGGAGGATTCGTCGAGGTTTTGAACCGTATAGGAGCCGAAGAGCCGCATCGCCGGTCCCACGGGCATCTCGAAACTCGCCTCCAGGCCCACGACGTGGGCGTCGCCGCCGTTGCGACGATCGATGAACTGGTCGGCCAGCACCGGGAATGGCAGCGAGGAGGGAACGACGCTGTCGCCGAGCGTATTGACCAGCAGATCCTTGAACTGGTGGCGGTAGGCGACCGCCTCGATACTGCCGGCGCCGACTTGACGGCGGTACCCGAGTTCGTACGCCGTGAGCTTTTCTGCTTCGAGCTCGCGGTCGAGGGCGGTACGGGAAATGATCACGCTGGTACAGGTCAATTGGAACTGAACGCACATGGGCGGTTGTTCCGGCAACGGCACCAGGCCGGACACCAGCCGCGCATACTGCTCGCCCAGCGACGGCGTCCGCGAAGCTCGGGAGACGTGGGTCCAGATGCTGTCCTTGTCGGTCGGGGTCCACAACAGGCGCAGATTCGGCTGCCACTCCGCGCCCGCCAGCGAGTTGTTCTCGAGGCGGGCACCGAGGGTCAGCCGCCAGCGCTTCGGCTGCAAGCTGATTTCGTCCTGCACGAAGGCACTGACGATGTGCTCGCGACCGTCGTCCTTGGTGAAAGTCAGTACCGGAGCCGCCGGCTCGAACTCGAAGGCGATGTGGCGCGCACCCAGGCCCCAGATGAATTCGTGGCGGCCGACCGGATCGAGCCGGTGTTGAAAGTCGACATCGACGGTGTCGAGGTTGCCGCCTGCAGTGCCGGCCACCGAGACATGCAGGTGATCGACGTAGGAACGCAACTCCGCTTCGCCGCCAGCCATCGGCCACTGGCTGCTCACCATCAGGTGCCCCCCCTCGTACTCGAAGCCCAACGACGCGTCGACGTCGAAACCGAGTGCGATGCCGGGGAACTGCAATTGCTCGGGGGCACGCAGGCGGTAGGCCCCGCCCTGCAGACTCCAGTCGGTGCCGGCTGCGGTGGCAAGATCGGCGCGGAAGCCGGCATTCCAGCCATGCTGGGCATTCCCGAGCCCGTCCCCAGCGGCATCTTCGAACTCGCTGAAGCCGATCGAGCGTGCAAACACCCGTGCGCTGAGGCCGCGCTCGTTGGCGAATCCGTGGCGGGCCCCGACCTGCATCCGGCCATCGTCGTCCGCTTCCAGCCAGGCCAGGGAACCGACCGTGGTGGACGCGCGGCGGGTGACGATGTTGACCACGCCATTGACCGCATTGGCGCCCCACAGCGAGGCGCCCGGCCCGCGCACCACTTCGATGCGTTCGATGTCTTCCAGCATCAACTGATGGGCTTCCCAGAAGACGCCGGCAAAGAACGGCGTATAGATCGACCGGCCGTCGATCTGCACCAGCAGTTTGTTGGAGAATCGGCCATTGAACCCGCGGATGCTCAACGCCCACTGTCCCGGGGCGATCTGCGCTGCGTGCACGCCGGGTACTTGGCGCAAGGCCTCGGGAATCGAGCGCGCGCCCATCCGGGCAATGTCCTCGGCGGTGATCACCGTGACCGCCGCCGCAGTGTCCGCCAGCCGCTGGACCTTGCGCGATACCGCCGTCACCTCCATTCGCGAGAGGTCCTCGAGGCTCATGCTGGTCAGATCGCCATCGGCCAGCGCTGGCCCTGCGACGAATACCAGCAACAATGTCCCGAGTGATCGAAATCTCATAGTGCGTCCGTCTTTCATGCAATTTGCGGATCGACGGCGGGCGCTCCGCAGGCCCCCTCCGGCCGCCGATCCGTGTCCGGCCGAAGCGGCCGTTCCAGCGTATTTTCATCGGCATGCCGGCGCCCTTCTTGAGCCGCTGCCGCCGGCCGGTGCGACACCTGCCACGGTCCCAGGCCATCGAATCGAGGGCGCGCTCGACGGGGGGCTGGATGCGACGCTGCAGCGCCGAAACCCGCCTCGACACGGTACAATTACAGATTTGGCCGCCCGCGGTCGTCAGAACCTTCAAGCATCGTGACCCAATCACCCAAAGAGCCGGCGCCAGCCTCGAATTTTCTACGTGCCGCGATCGAATCGGACCTCCAAAGCGGCCACTATCGGGCACGCGGCGATTCGCAACCGGTGCGCACGCGCTTTCCGCCGGAGCCCAACGGATACCTGCACTTCGGCCACGCCAAGTCGATCTGCCTGAATTTCGGCCTGGCCGAGGAATTCGGCGGCGCCTGTCACTTGCGTTTCGACGACACCAATCCGACCAAGGAAGAGCAGGAGTACGTCGACGCCATCATCGATGCCGTCCGCTGGCTGGGCTACGACTGGGGCGACGACCAGTTCTTCGCGTCGGACTACTTCGGGCGCATGTACGAGTTCGCCGAATACCTCATCGGCGCCGGCAAGGCCTACGTCGATTCGCTGTCGGCCGATGAGATGCGGGCCTACCGCGGAACCTTGACCGAAGCCGGCAAGAACAGCCCGTACCGTGACCGCAGCGTCGACGAGAATCTCGACCTGTTTCGCCGCATGCGGGCAGGTGAGTTCGCGGATGGCAGTCATGTTCTGCGGGCGCGGATCGACATGGCTTCGCCCAACATCAACCTGCGCGACCCGGCAATCTACCGTATCCGCCACGCCCACCACCATCGCACGGGCGACGACTGGTGCATCTATCCGATGTACACCTATGCGCACCCGATCGAAGACGCGCTCGAGAACATCACCCACTCGTTCTGCACGCTCGAATTCGAGGACCAGCGCCCCTTTTACGACTGGCTGCTGGCAGCGCTCTACGCGGGTGGCTTCTTCCCCGCCCCGCCGCCTCAGCAGATCGAATTCTCGCGGCTCAACCTGAGCTACGTCGTGCTGTCCAAGCGCAAGCTCATTCAGCTCGTGGACGATGGCCACGTCGACGGCTGGGACGACCCACGCCTGCCGACCCTGGCCGGCGGCAGGCGTCGAGGCTATCCGGCGGAGGGCTTTCGCTTGTTCGCCGAACGCATTGGCGTATCCAAGGCCGATTCGCTCATCGAGTACTCGGTACTCGAGGAATGCATGCGGGAAGTGCTGAACGAAGGCGCCGAGCGTCGGGTCGCGGTGCTCGATCCGCTGCGGCTGATCATCGACAACTACCCCGAGGGCCAGACCGAAGAGTGCTTCGCCCCCAACCACCCGCTCAAACCGGAACTGGGCAAGCGCGCGATGCCCTTCGGCCGCGAGCTGTGGATCGAACGCGAGGACTTCATGGAAGACCCGCCCAAGAAGTACCACCGCCTCTTCCCGGGCAACATGGCCCGCCTGCGCTACGGCTACGTCGTCCGCTGCACCGGTTTCGACAAGGACGAGGATGGCCGGGTGGTCGCCGTGCACTGCGACTACCTGCCCGATTCCAAGTCGGGCACCCCCGGCGCCGACAACTACAAGGTCAAGGGCAACCTGCACTGGGTCTGCGCGACCCACGCCTACCGCTGCGACGTGCGCTTGTTCGACCGCCTGTTTGCGGTGCCGGCTCCCGGCGCTCGACGGGAAGGCGATCCACCCGAGTGCGATCGCAGCTTTATCGACGACCTCAACCCGGCGTCGCGCGTGGTGGTGCAGGCCCAACTCGAGCCGGCGCTGAAGGATGTCGCCGCGGAAGCCCGCTTCCAGTTCGAGCGCCACGGCTATTTCGTCGCCGACCGCGTCGATTCGAGTGAAGGCCGCCCGATCTTCAATCGCACGGTCACGCTCAAGGACTCCTGGTCCCGACACAATCGTTAGGCGCCGACCGCCTCGGCGGCGAGGGCTGGCCTTAGCGCTGCCGGCGCACTCGGCACGCAAGTCAGCGGCTCACCGCATCGACTTGCCCGGGGCACGGTGCGTTGCCCCGGCTCCTGCGAGTCGGCGGCGGTACCGATGTGGCGACCCTGGTCTCCGACTGCCGCGACCGGGCCATGGCAGCGAACGCCGACGAAGGTCCTCAGTTCGCGCCGACCAGCCCCGTGACGCGGATCGTCCGGTTTTCGGGCACTTCGGAATTGGCCACGACCTTGAGGCTGGGCACCGCCCGGCGCAGGAAGCGCGCCAGCAGCATGCGCAGTTGGGCCGGCACCAGCAGTACCGCTGGCAGGCCCATGTCCTCCTGCCGCTGCGCCAGTTCCGCGGTCTTCCGCAGCAGACCGTCCGCCAGTCCCGGCTCGATCGCGCTGCCGTCACCGCCACCGCTCACCGCCTGCAGGAGGATGCGCTCGAGCTGAGGGTCGAGGGCCATGACCTGGACCTCGGCCTGACCTGGGAACAGGCTCTGCATGATCGAGCGGCCGAGCCCGGTACGCACCAGCCCGGTCAGTTCGCTGGCGTCGGTGACGCGACCGGCGTGATCGGCCAGCACCTCGATGACCGTGCGCATGTCGCGAATGTTGATGCCTTCTTCGAGCAGATTCTGCAGCACGCGCTGCAGCGTGCCGAGGGGCAGCAGCTTCGGCACCAGTTCCTCGACCATCTTCGGCTGGTCGCGCCCGATGTGGTCGAGCAATGCCTGGGTTTCCTGCCGGCCCAGCAATTCCGCCGCATGGTCGAGAACGAGCTGATTGAGATGGGTGGCCACCACGGTACTGGCGTCCACCACCGTGTAGCCCAGCGCATGGGCCTGTTCGCGTTGGCCCGGGTCGATCCAGAAGGCCTGCAGACCGAAGGCGGGATCGAGGGTTTCGCGCCCGCCCAGTGGGCCGGCGACACGGCCCGGATTGATCGCCAGATATTGTCCCGGGAAGGCTTCCCCGGAACCGATCTCGACACCTTTGAGAGTGATCCGGTAGGCGTTGGGCTTGAGTTCGAGGTTGTCGCGGATATGTACCGGAGAGGCCAGGAAGCCGACTTCCTGGGCGAACTTCTTGCGTAAGCCCCGAATACGCTTGAGCAGTTCGCCGTCCTGGGCCTTGTCCACCATCGGAATCAGCCGATAGCCCACCTCCAGCCCGAGCACATCCACTGGCTGGACATCGTTCCAGCTCGCCTCTTGCATCTCCGGCGGGACTTCCGGCGCCGCCGCGGCAGGGCTTTCACCGGGCACCGGCGCCGGGGAAGCCCGCAACTGCTTGCGCTTCCACCAGGCCAGCGAGCCGAGGGCCGCGGCCAGAAGCAGGAATACCAGGTTGGGCATCCCCGGGATCAGGCCGAGAATGCCGATGATCACCGCCGTCAGGACGATTACCTGCGGGTTGTTGAACACCTGCCCCGCCACCTGACCACCGATGTCACCTTCGTCACCGACGCGGGAGACCACCAGACCCGCCGCCACCGAGATGATCAGCGCCGGGATCTGGGCGACCAGACCGTCACCGATGGTCAACAAGGTATAGCGCTGGCCCGCCTCGCCGACGTCCATGCCATGCTGGGCGACACCCACCACGAGTCCACCGATGACGTTGATGATGAGGATCAGGATGCCGGCGACCGCATCACCACGGACGAACTTCGAGGCGCCGTCCATGGCACCGTAGAAATCCGATTCGGAAGCGATTTCGGCGCGCCGTCGCTTGGCCTCCTTGTCGTCGATCAGCCCCGCATTGAGGTCGGCATCGATCGCCATCTGCTTGCCGGGCATCGCGTCCAGCGTGAAGCGTGCCCCGACCTCGGCGATGCGACCGGCACCCTTGGTGATGACGACGAAGTTGATCACCGTCAGGATCACGAACACGACGATGCCGACCGCGGTATTGCCGCCGACCAGGAAGTGTCCGAAGGCCTGGATCACCTTGCCGGCGGCATCCGGCCCGGAATGGCCCTCGAGCAGCACGATGCGGGTCGAGGCGACGTTGAGCGAAAGGCGCAGCAGCGTGGTCACCAGCAGCACCGTCGGGAACACCGAGAAATCCAACGGCTTGCGGGTGTACATCGCGACCAGCATCACCATCACCGACATTGCGATGTTGAACGTGAAGAACAGGTCGAGCAGGAACACCGGCAGCGGCAGGACCATCATCGACAACACCATGATGATCAGCATCGGCGCCGCCAGTTGGCGCAGGTTCTCCGGCGCCAGCAGATTTCGCAGGTCGAGGGTGTCGTTCATGTGGAACTCCGGTCTTCGGCATCGTCAGGGCTGCCCGGATCCATGCCGGGCGGCACCGGGATGTCACTCGGCAGATCCGGCGCCGCGGCGGCACCTGCCTGGAAACTGTTGAGTTGGTACACGTAGGCCATGACCTCGGCCACCGCCGCGTAGAGCGTGGTCGGCACGGTCTGTTCCAATTCGCAGTGGTGGTAGAGGGCACGTGCCAGCGGTGGCGCCTCGAGCAGGGGCACACCGTGCTCGGCGGCCAGTTCGCGGATCTTCAGGGCAATCATGTTGCGCCCCTTGGCGATCACCACCGGCGCGCCGTGCTGCTCGGCGTCGTACCGGAGGGCGACCGAAAAGTGGGTCGGGTTGGTGATCACGACGTCGGCTTCGGGCACCTGCGTCATCATCCGTCGGCGCGCCATCTCGCGCTGCATGCCACGGATGCGCGCCTTGATCTGCGGGTCGCCTTCGGTCTCCTTGGCCTCCTTTCGCACTTCTTCCTTGCTCATGCGCAACCGGCGGTGGTACTGCCAGAGTTGGAATGGCACGTCGAGCAGCGCCAGCAACGCCAGGCTGGCGGTAATCAGCAGCGCCGACACCAGTACCAGTTGCGCAAAGCTGTTCATGCCGGTGGTGAGCGGCTGGCTGAGCAGCGAGAACAACATGTCGCTCTGCAGCCACATCACCCAGCTGCCGACGCCGCCGACCAGACCGGCCTTGAGGATCGCCTTGACCAGTTCGGCCAGCCCGTGCACCGAGAACATGCGCTCGAGTCCCTTCAGCGGATCCATCCGTGTCGGGTCCAGGCGCAGCACCTTGGGCGCGACGACGAAACCGCCGAGCATCAGCGGACCGGCCACCGAGGCCAGCAGCAGTACCGCAAACAGCGGCATCAGCATCAATACGGCCTCGCTGCCCAGGCGACCGAGCATCGATGCCATCTCGGAAGTGTCGAAGACCTCGTCGCGGGTAAGCGTGAACGCGCGGCGCACGATGCCGAACATGCGCTCCGACAACCATTCGCCGAGCACCCAGATCGACGCCACGCCGGTCATCGTCACAAGAAAGGTCGACAGCTCGCGCGACTGAGGCACCTGCCCTTCTTCGCGGGCCTGGCTCAGTCGCCTGGGGGTAGGGTCTTCGGTCTTTTCGAGGTCGCTTTCTTCGGCCATCCGCCGGCACTCCGCTGACCCTGCCGATTATCGGCGGCCCGGCGGCTTGTCCAGCGTGGGAAAAGCGGCAGCTATTGCCGCCAATTCGGGTTCAGCGGTAGGCCGCATCGGCGGCGCGCAGGCCGGCGACGCCGCGAATCCGGTCGCCGGTCTTCAAGCCACGGCTGGCGAACCACCCCAGATTCATCTCCAGCGCGAAGCGCGCAGGCGCCATTGCGCAATGGCTGTTCTCGGTGCGCGGCGCCATCCGCTCGACGTTGATGATGCGCCCCTCGGCGTCGAGAAACGCGACCGACAGGGGAATCAGGGTGTTGCGCATCCACATGCAGTGGCGACCGTCCTGCGGAAACGCGAACAGCATGCCCTGTTGCGGTGCCAACTGGCGGCGCTGCATCAGGCCGCGGGCGCGCGACGAGAGATCGCCCGCGAATTCGGCATCGATCCTGTGCATGCCGACCGACAGTTCCAGCCTCGGAGACTCGGCGCAGGCCATCCCGCCCACGACAAGCGCGATCAGCCCGGCCAACCGTCTGGATTTCATGGCGCAGCCCCGCTGGCGAAAACGCAATTATCCCGGAAACCGTGCTCGGATGCGTCCAAATGCGCGCGCCTCAGGTCGCTACCAAGCCGGCGCCCCGAGCAACGACGCGAGCCACATCGCGAGTACGCCCCGCGCCCGCCGTACCGGCCGTAATCATGCGGCGCGCCGCCGACGAGTGCGCCCACCGGGAGCGGGTGGGGGCGCGACCTCGCGCCATTGGCCGGGCGCCAGATCGCCGAGCCGCCACGATCCGATCGCCACGCGCACCAGGCGCAGGGTCGGCAGGCCGACCTTGGCGGTCATGCGGCGGATCTGGCGATTTCGGCCCTCGCGCAGTTCGATCTGCAGCCAACTGGTCGGGATTCGCTGGCGAAAACGCACCGGCGGCATGCGCGGCCACAGCCATTCGGGTTGCGCCACGATCGACGCCCGGCACGGCCGGGTCATGCCATCCCGCAGCAACACGCCGCGCGCCAGGGCGGTACACGCAGCCTCGTCGGCTTCGCCCTCGACCTGCACCAGGTAGGTCTTGCCCAGTTTGTGTCGCGGATCGGTGATGCGGTGCTGCAGGCGCCCGTCGTCCGTCAACAACAAGAGCCCTTCACTGTCGGTATCGAGACGCCCGGCCGGATAGACCGAGGCGACGTCGACAAAGTCCTTCAGGCAGGGCCGATCGCCGTCGCGGGAAAACTGGCAAAGCACGTCGAACGGCTTGTTGAGCAGGATCAGCCGGGACACTCAATGCCTCCGACGCGGATCCGTCAGGACGCCAGCATGGAATATCATCGACCGGCCGACTGTTTCATCGGCACCGCCCACGCGGACGTCAACCCGTACCGAAACCTGGAGAACACCATGAACCAATCCGCCCTCGCCGCGCTGGCACTGTCCGCCGCCCTGCTGCCCACGGTGTCGGCTGCCGCCGAGGTGGCCGCCGCACCCAATGGCATCGAATTGCCGGCCGACTACCGCGACTGGCGCGTCATCGCGTCGTCCCACCGCGAGGACAACAAGACGCTGCGGGTGATCCTCGGCAATGACGCCGCCATCGCAGCGGCCCGCGCCGGCAACACCAACCCTTGGCCTGACGGCAGCATTCTCGCCAAGCTGGTGTGGAAGGACGGCCGCCACGCCGCCTGGGAATCCGCCATCGTGCCCGACGAATTCGTCCATGCCGAGTTCATGATCAAGGACAGCGAGCGCTATGCCGAGACCGGTGGCTGGGGCTTCGCCCGTTGGAAGGGCCTGAGCCAGACGCCCCATGGCGAAGACGCCGGTTTCGTCCAGCAATGCTTCGGCTGTCATCTGCCGGTCAAGGACAACGACTACGTCTTCACCCATCCGGCAAAGCTGCCCTGAGTGTCGCTCACAGCGCGTAGCTGCGAAGCCGCCGCGAGAACTCCTGCAGTTGCTCGATGCCGCTTTGCTCTGCGCGCTGCAGCCAATCGTGCAGGTCCTTGAGCAGTTGTTCGCTGCTCGCACTGGAGCGCGCCCACAGTGCCGTCAGTTCGTCCCGTAGGCGCAATAGCAGGGCGATCCGTGGAATCGCCTGGGCCGCGCTCAGGCAGGCCTGTTTCTGCCCGTCGCTGAGGGTTTCGCCGCCCCGGGTGACGAAACGCATCATCGCCGACGGTTCGATGCCGCGCCCACGCAGACGCCCGGCCTCCTCGCGCAGCACTTGCCTCAGCGACGCCATGTAGCGCCGCATGACATCGTAGCGGTGGGTGATGATCGCCTGCAGCATCTCCGCATCGGGCACTTTGCGCACGTTACCGAAGCGCGGTTTGGGAATGACCTTGCGCACCTGCGCCAGCCCCATCAGTTCGAGCACGCGGATATACATCCAGCCGATGTCGAACTCGTACCAGCGGGCGGACAGCTTGGCCGAGGTGGCGAAGGAATGGTGGTTGTTGTGCAGTTCCTCGCCCCCGATCAGGATGCCCCACGGCACCAGGTTGGTGGAAGCATCGTCGCAGTCGAAATTTCGGTAGCCCCAGAAGTGTCCGAGTCCGTTGATGACGCCGGCCGCCCAGAACGGAATCCAGGCCATCTGCACCGCCCAGATCAGGGCACCGACCCAGCCGAACAGGAGCACGTCGATCACCAGCATCAACGCTATACCGTACTCGTTGTGGCGGGAATAGAGGTGGCGCTCGATCCAGTCGTCCGGCGTGCCGTGGCCGTAGCGCTTGATCGTTTCGCCGTTGCGCCGCTCCTTCCAGTACAACAACACGCCGCCCCACAACACACGATTGATGCCGAGCACCTGCGGGCTGTGGGGGTCGTCCTCGGTTTCGCACTTGGCGTGGTGTTTGCGGTGGATCGCTGCCCACTCGCGCGTCACCATGCCCGTGGTCAGCCACAGCCAGAAGCGGAAGAAATGGCTCGGTAGCCAATGCAGATCAAGGGCGCGGTGGGCCTGATGGCGATGCAGGAAGATCGTCACCGACGCGATCGTGACGTGGGTCAGCGCGAGCGCCGCGAGTACGAATCCCCACCAGGGGAGGTCTCCGAAAATTCCGTTCATGGTGCAGCGAATCCTAGGTGTGAGGTCGGTTCTTCTATTGGTTGTCGTCGCAGTGTATGGGAATCCCGAAGGGGCCGCCAGCGGACGCCGGCGCCGGATCAACCGCCTCGCCGCAAGTCCGCCAAAGTGGTCACGGGGCGTGCCAGACGCCGGTGCCTGTGCCAGTTATCGGCATAGGCACGGGCCAGTTCAGGGTTGTCGCGCAGAATCAGCAGATTTTCCGCATTCTTTCGCTGCGCCGACCAGGTGAAATTGTAGGAACCGGTGACCACCACCGGTCGCGCACCCTGCGCGTCGACTACCAGTACCTTGTTGTGGGCCGCCGCGAACTCGGTCTCCAACGCCAGCGGGATGCCGCCGTCGAGCAACATCGACAGGACATTACGTTTGGGGCGCTTGTGCATATTTCCATCGGCCAGCACCTGCACCGCAACGCCGCGGGCTGCCGCCCGCAGGAGCGCACGGGCGATCGGGCGGCTGGTGAAGATGTAGATCTGCACCAGGATCTCCCTTCGGGCCCCGTCGATGACATCGACGATCGCACCTTCCGCGTCGTCGTGGGGCGCAAAGGCCACCTCGATCGTGCCGCGCGACGGCATCGCCCCCCCGCCGTGCGCAAGTCCGAAGGTGCCGATCGACAACACCAGGGCAACGATCAGTCCATGCATCGTTCCAGCACCGCCGCGAAAAAGCCGTCGCACTCGTGCCGGTCCGGCTGCAGCCGCAAGCGCGTGTCGCAATCGATGGCCACGCCCTGTTCCTTCAGCAGATCTTCGGCGGAACGCTCTCGGTAGGCTGGATTTTCCGCAAGGAAGGCGTCGACGATCGCGTCGTTCTCCTCTCGCAGCAGACTGCAGGTCGCATAGATCAGGCGTCCGCCCGGTTTCGGCAAGCGCGCGGCCGCGGCCAGGATCGCAGCCTGCTTGTCGACCAGTTCGGCGATCGACTGTGGGGTGTTTCGCCATTTGAGATCCGGGTTACGGCGCAGCGTTCCGAGGCCGCTGCACGGCGCGTCCACCAGCACCCGATCGGCCTTGCCGGCGAGTCGTTTGATGCGGGCGTCGTTCTCGCCGGCGATGACCACCGGGTGGACGTTGGACAGGCCGGCCCGCGAGAGCCGTGGCTTCAGCCGCGCAAGTCGGCGCTCGGATACGTCATAGGCGTAGAGCCGCCCGGTATTCTTCATCAGCGCGCCGAGGTGGAGTGTCTTGCCCCCCGCCCCCGCGCAGAAGTCCACCACCAGTTCCCCGCGCCGCGGTGCCACCAGCATCGCCAGAAGCTGACTGCCCTCGTCCTGCACTTCGATCTTGCCCTCGACGAACAAGGGATGACGCGCCAGCGCCGGCTTCTGCCCGAGACGCAGTGCCAGCGGCGAATACCGGCACTCGTCGGCCAGCAGACCGTCCGCCGCGAGCGCCTCGCGTACCGATGTTCGATCGGCGCGCAAGGGGTTGATCCGCAGGTCCAGCGGCGCCGGACGATTGAGGCTGCGCGCAAGCGACAGGAGGCCCGCCTCGCCGAACGTCGGAAGCAACCGCTCGACCAGCCAGTCCGGCATGTCGCAGCGCTCGCCGAGGGTCTCGTCCGTGATCAATCTGCTACGGATTTCGGCCAGCCACTCCCGTTCCGGCGGCTTCAGCACCTCGTGGAGGCGACGCAGCGACATCCCCTCGCCGCGCACCAGCCAAGTCAGCAACAACTGCCGCGGCGTCGCATGGTGGCCGGCCAGGCGCCGCAGCCAGCGCAGGCGGCGGACCACCCCATAGACGCCTTCGGCGATGAACGCGCGGTCGCGCTGGCCAAGACGGCGATGCTCGCGGAAGTGGCGGGAAAGGACGCCGTCGGCCGGCTGGCGGAAGCTGAGCACACTGCCCAGTACCTGCACGGCCTGATCGAGCACGGCCCGCGACAACGGTGCCTCGACCCCGCTCACCGGCCCCGCCCCACGCCACCCACCTGGATTCGCATCGCGCGTTGGTCGAGCGTTTCGCCTTTCTTGTCCACCATCAGGATTCGAACCGGAACGTTCGCGTCCGCCTTGGCGAGCCATAGCTCGAGCACGAGGCTGCCATCGAGTGCGGCGGCCCGCAGGTGGCGCGCATCGAATCGTCCCGCGGGGACCTCGACGGCCTCGTCCGGCAGGTAGTCGAGCCGACTCGGCGCTGCCGACTTGCCTGTCACGACAGTAAGCGAGATTTCTCCCGCCCACGGCTCGACCAGGCCGATCTGATGCCACAGGGTGAGCACGTCCTGGTCGCCACTGCGCAACATCGCGTGGCGCGCCTCGCCGTCGCGATAGAGCGCCACGTCGCCAGCGGCCCAGTCGAACTCCGACCACTCCCGGCGCCGGCCGCCGCGCTCGACCTCGAAGCGCGCGGGTTGCAGGCCCCACTCGCGCACCCGGCCTTCGCTGCGCTGCACGTAGCTCAGCCCGTCGATGGCGGACAATAGGCCAGTGGCGCGGGCTTCGGAGCTCATCCGGTATCGTGCGCCGTCGTGCGACCACTGATGCCGTGCGCGTCCTAGCGGCAGTGCCATGCGGCCGTAGAGCACCTCGTAGTCGACCCGTCCGGCACTCGCCCAGGCGCGCACGGCCGAGGCGGATGCCGCCAACGGCCCGCCCTGCTTGACGACGACCGCGCGCAGCAACGGCGCCGGCACCATCAGGCCGGCGCCGGCAAGCGCCAGCAGGCTTCTACGACGGTGGTCGATAGCATCACCCGGCATCGAGTTGCGGCACACACATGGTCTGTTCGCTGCGCCCGGCCCCGTGCACCCGGACGCCGCCCTGTCGGTCGACATCGACGCGGTCTTCGACGAACCAGCGCACGACCTGCGGATAGAGGCGATGCTCCTCGCGCAGGACGCGTGCAGCCAACGCCGCAGGGTCGTCACCGGGCAGCACCGGAACCACCGCCTGGGCGACGATCGGCCCGGCGTCGAGTTGCGGCGTCACCAGGTGCACGGTCGCGCCATGGACGCGCACGCCAGCTTCGATCGCCCTTCGGTGGGTGTCGAGGCCACTGAATGCAGGCAGCAACGAAGGATGGACATTGAGCAGGCGCCCCTGGTAGCGCAGCACGAAATCGTCGGTAAGGACGCGCATGAACCCGGCCAGGACGACCAGATCCGGGGCGAAGGCATCGATTTCCTCGGCCAGTGCGGTATCGAAGGCGGCACGACTCGCGAACGGCCTGTGATCGACGACCCGCGTCGCGATACCACGCCCCTGGGCAAACGCCAACCCCGCCGCATCGGCGCGATTGCTGATCACCGCGGCAATCTCGGCGCCCGCGATGCGCGCATCGACGATCGCGCGCATGTTGGAGCCTCGCCCGCTGATCAGGACGACGATGCGCTTCATCGCGCCTTCCCCGCGAGGAGAAGCCTGCCGCTGGCGAAAGGATCCCTTCCCCGCCACATCTCAGCCACGCTCCACGCCGATACGGGTCGCCCAGCGCTGGCGCAGCCAAGCCCAGGCAAGGGGCATCAACGACAGGGCGATGATGACGAGGATCACGGCGGTCAGGTTGTCCTTGACCAGCGGCAGATTGCCGAACCAATAGCCGGCCAGGGTCAAGGAGAAGATCCAGATGCATCCGCCGAGAAAATCCAGCGTGACGAAACGCGGGTAGGTCATCGCCGCGACACCTGCCACGAAGGGCGCAAAGGTACGCACCAGCGGCAGGAAGCGGGCGATGATGATGGTCTTGCCACCGTGGGTCTCGAAGAACTGGTGGGTGCGATCGAACGCCGCCTTGTTGAAGAAGCGCGAGCCTTCCCAGCGAAATACCCGCGGTCCGACGTAACGACCGATCCAGTAGTTGGTGTTGTCGCCGAGCACTGCCGCGGTCAGCAGGACCGCACACAGGACGTTGATGTCCATGCCGCCAGTGGCCGCCAGCGCGCCGCACACGAACAGTAGCGAGTCCCCCGGCAGGAACGGCGTGACCACCAGTCCGGTTTCGCAGAAGATGATGAGGAACAGAATCGCATAGATCCAGGTGCCGTACTGAGCCAGCAGCACCTCGAGGTACTTGTCGAGGTGCAGCACGATGTCGATGAATTGGGCGAGTAGCTCCATGCATGCCAAGCCGTAGGGTCAAGCGCGTCATTTTACCCGAGAGCGGCACCACCGCCGTGCGAATTGCGCAGCGCAGCAGCGGCCGCTGGCGATGTGCGCAGATATAATCCCGGTAGCTGCAGCCGGTCGTTCGGCGCTGACGGCATGGGCGTCGACGCGAAAACACCTCGTGACGTCGTCGGCGCGCACGCGCGGCGCGCCCGATGGCCAGGCGCATGGCGCCGCCGCCCGGGTTGCGCCTACCGCGCCATTCCCCCTTGCCGTCTGACCTGCCAGGCCCGCTCACCCACGTGCCGAACCCCGGCATCAAGGATAATCGTGTCATGCCGTCGATCCAGCTCCTGCCCGATCTCCTGATCAACCAGATCGCCGCGGGCGAGGTCGTCGAGCGCCCCGCCTCGGTCCTGAAAGAACTGCTCGAGAACGCCGTCGACGCCGGCGGGCGTAGCATCGAGGTGCAACTCGAGCAGGGCGGCATTCGCCGCATCCGGGTCGCCGACGACGGCTGCGGCATCGCGCCTGGAGAATTGACCCTCGCGCTGGCGCGCCACGCGACCTCCAAGATCGCCTGCCTCGACGACCTGGAGCGGGTCGGCACGATGGGCTTTCGCGGCGAAGCCCTGGCTGCGATCGCCGGCGTCACACGCCTTGCCATCACCAGCCGCGCCCACGGCGAATCCCACGCCTGGAAGATCGAGGCCGGCCGCGGCGAACCGGTGCCGGCGGCACTGACCGAAGGCACCGTGGTGGACGTCGCGGACCTGTATTACAACACGCCGGCGCGCCGCAAGTTCCTGAAGACCGACGCCACCGAATTCGCCCACTGCGACGAAGCGTTTCGACGCGTGGCGCTGGCCCGGCCCGACCTCGCCATGCAACTCGCCCACAACGGCCGCATCACCCACCGGCTCCCGGTCTCCGACGCGCAACGGCGCATCCGCGCACTGATGGGCGACGACTTCGTCGCGCACGCACGCACCCTCGAGGCCGACGCGGGCCTGTTGCGGCTCGGCGGCATGGCCTCCTTGCCGGCTTATTCCCGCAGCGGCCGTGACGCCCAGTACTTCTTCGTCAACGGCCGTTTCGTACGCGACAAGTTGATCGCCCATGCCGTGCGCGAGGCCTACGCCGACATCCTCCACGGCAGCCGCCATCCGGCCTTCGTGTTGTTTCTCGACGTCGATCCGGCCACCGTGGACGTCAACGTTCACCCGGCCAAGGTCGAAGTGCGCTTCCGCGAGTCCCGCGCCGTACACCAGTTCGTGCTGCATGCGCTGCGGCGGGTACTCGGCGGCAGCGGTGCTGCCGAGCCTGTAGCCGTCACGGCCGCCCGACCGGTCAACACGGCCGAGCCGGCTCCGCCCGCCGGCGGAGGCTGGCCCGGCCACCCACCGGATGGGGCCGGCCAGGGCCGGCTGGCGATGGATTCGGCCAGCCGCTCCTACTTCGACTTTGCAATGCCGGCCGCCCGGCCACCCCAGCACCTCGACGCACCGAGCGTCGGCGAAGACGCGGCCGTGCCACCCCTGGGCTTCGCCCTGGCCCAGTTGCACGGGGTATACGTGCTGGCCCAGAACGCGGACGGACTGGTACTGGTGGACATGCATGCCGCCCACGAACGCATCCTGTACGAGAAGCTGAAGGCCGTGCTCGACGGCACGCCTGCCGTTCAGCGCCTGCTGATCCCGGCCGTGTTCGCAGCCAGCGCGCGCGAAATGGCGACCGCCGAAGCGCAACGGGATACGTTGCAGGCGATGGGCTTCGAGGTCGCGGCCGCCGGTCCCGGCGAACTCGCGGTGCGCACCGTACCGGCCCTGCTGGCCCGTGCGGCGACCAGCGATCTAGTGCACTCGCTGCTCGAAGAGTTGCACGACTACCCGGCCTCCGAAGTGATCACCGCGCGGCGCAACGAACTGCTCGCGACGATGGCCTGCCACGGTGCCGTACGGGCCAACCGCCAGCTCACGATTCCCGAGATGAATGCACTGCTGCGCGACATGGAACAGACCGAGCGGGCGGACCAGTGCAACCATGGACGGCCGACCTGGACCCGCTTTTCCCTCGACGAACTCGACCGCTTCTTCCTCCGCGGTCAGTAGCCGCCGGCGCGCATGCGCATGCGCATGCGCATGCGCATGCTCAGGGTACCGGCGCGACGGTGAGGCCGGCGCGCCCGAGTTCCCGCAGAAGGCCACGCTCGCCGCCGAAATGGGCGCCACCGACGGCAGCGAAGTATCGTCTCGCACCACAGCCCAGGCCAGCGATGCGCTGCGCCATTTCGCGATTGCGCTGGTCGATCACGGCCTCGGTCATCGGCGCCAACAGCGCCGGGTCGGCGCCTTCGTTCATCAAGGCCAGCAATGCTTCGCCGTCGCCGTCGCGCCAGGCGTCCCGGATTTGCTCGAAGTAGTCCCGGACTTCGTCGTCGAGGATCATGTCGATGGTCTGGCGCAGGGATTCGAGTTGGGCCGCCATGCCGGCCGCGGACAGGGCGGCGACTTGTCGATCCACCGTCTCCAGGGCCATCAGTTCGATCCCGCGGCCCTGCGCCCGCGCGGCGAGCCATGGCTCGACACCGAAACGGGCATCGAAGCCGGCGCGCGCGGCGGCGGCCACGGCCAGCACCGTCCCGGCCAGCCAGGGCCGCATGCGCTGCATCCGTGACGGCTCGATGCCCACTTTTTCGAAGGCCTGTGCCAGGCGACCGGCGTCGGCGGGCGGCAGCAATGCATCGAGCCGTTCCCCGCCAGGCAGCCGGCCTGCGGCATCGAGCGCTTCGGCCGCACCAGCAGCTCGGGGATCGAGCTCGAGCACCAGGATGTCGGCGCCGTCGAAGGCTTGCACCGCCTTCGACGGCAGTGGAAAGCAACTGCGATCGCACAGATGCAGGGTACCGAACAAGTGCCCGCAGACGGCCCCGGCACGGTCGCGGACCTGCCACAGAAGGCCATCTGCCGACGTCACATCGGCGCGGCACGAGGCCAGCACGATCGCCAGCACGACCAGCCCCCGTCTCGCCGATACAATGGTCCCCATGTCCGCTTCTCCGTCTGCGACACCGGTCGCGCTGTTCGTCCTCGGACCCACCGCGAGCGGCAAGACCGCCTGCGCCCTGGCCATCGCCGAGCGCTTGCCGGTGGAGATCGTCAGCGTCGACTCGGCCCTGGTCTATCGCGACATGGACATCGGCACGGCCAAGCCGAGCCCGGCGGAGCAAACCGCCTGCCCCCACCACCTGATCGACATCATAAGCCCCGAACGGAGCTACTCGGCGGCACGCTTCGCGGAGGACGCCCTGGGCTTGATCGAGGCGATCACCCGCCGTGGACGCCTGCCCGTACTCGCCGGCGGCACGATGCTCTACTTCAAGGCCCTGCGCGAAGGCTTGTCGGACCTGCCGCAGGCCGATGCCGATCTGCGCAACGACATCGACCGGCGGGCCCGACTGCGGGGATGGCCGGCACTGCACGCCGAACTCGCCCGCCTCGACGCCGAAGCCGCCGCCCGCCTGGAACCGACCGATGCGCAGCGCATCCAGCGTGCCCTCGAGATCGTCCACCTGACCGGTCGGCCGCTGGCCGAGGCCTATGCCCGCCACGACACGCCCGCCCTGCCGTTCCGGCCGGTGACCATCGCCTTGGCACCCTCCCGCCGCGACCTGCTCCACCAGCGCATCGCCGAGCGATTCGACGCGATGCTGGCAGGCGGACTGGTGGAGGAAGTCCGGTCCTTGCAACGCCAATACCGGCTGAGCGCCGACCTGCCGTCGATGCGCTGCGTCGGCTACCGTCAGGCCTGGGCGCACCTGGATGGGCGCCTCGATGGGCGCGAGCTGCGCGAACGCGGCATCGTCGCCACCCGCCAGCTCGCCAAGCGTCAGCTCACCTGGCTGCGTCAGTTCCGGGAAGGCTGGCCCGAACTGCGGCAGTTCGATTGCCTGGCGCCGGATCTGATCGATTCGGTGTGCCGATATGCCTGTGCATCAGTAGAACGCGACATCGCGCCAGGCGGCGATCGCGAACAGCCATAGCACCGCCAGGCCGTAGGCACGCGCGCCATAGGCCGCGTTGGCCCGCGCCAGCCCGGCTGCCGGCAGGCCGTAGCGCCCCTGCAGCGCGAGATGGATTCCCGACAGCGGGCCGACCGCCAGCCCGATCGCCCACGACTGGGTGAAGATCGTCGCCAGCAGCACCGGATCAGGCGAAATCGGCGCCAGCCACGCCGACACCAGGGAGATTGAGATCACCGCGTGGACGCCGACCAGCGCGGCACCGATCATGCCGCCGAGCACCAGTGCCGCCTGCAGCGCGCCGAAATGGCCGAATGGCAGCCAATGGCCGCTGGCCGCGAGCAGCGCCCGCAGCCCCGAAGCGAACACCGCCGCTGCCAGGAACAGGGCGAGCTCGCCCGACATCGCCGGCAGGCGGGTGCTGGCCTGGTCGCCGACCCGACGCACCGTGTCGACCGGACCATGGCGTGCCAGGCAGGCGAGCACCGCGATCGCCGGTGCTGCCACCGTGATCACCGCCAGCGCCGTCCACCCATGTAGCCACTGACGTCCCGCGGCCACCGCCAGCGCGAGCAAGACGGGCAGCCAGAGCGCCGAGAGGTGCATCGGATAGCCGACGAAACCGGCCACTTCAGCGCCCAGCTCTCGTTCCAGCCGGTAACCGGCGAGCAGCAGCAGCGCCAGCGCGAACGGCACCCCCACCGCGACGACCCCCAGCAGCGTGCTGCCCGGCGCATAGGTCAGGGCAACCGCCACCGCCGCGAAGAACGGCGACCACATCGCCGCCGCCAGGAAGGCACGCACCAGCACCACGGCCTGGGTCGCCGACAGGCGCGCGCCGGCGGCCATGCGATCGCCCATGATGAACACGGCCGACAGATTGATCACCGCGCCGAAGAGATGTACGCCGAACAAGGTCCGCCACAGCGCACCGCGTCCGCGCGGCAGGCGCGCGCCGTCCTCGTCGAGCCCCACCAGCTGCAGAAAGCTGACGCCGACCAGCATGCCGAGCAAGGCGTTGTTCTGGGTCAGAATACCGAGCCAGGCGTGGGTCGCGCCGGCCATTGCACCGATCGCCAGGGACAGCGCACCGATGCCGATCAGCCACGCCACCTGGCGGCGTTGCCGCGGGTCGAGCCGCGGCCATAGCAGCACGCCGGCCGCCCAGGCCGCCAGCCCGGCAGGCCAGGCCGGCAGCGGAGCGCCGGCGCCGTGGGCGGCCGCCAGCGCCGCCATCAGGATCAGCAACAGGGTGGCAGAGCGAGTGACGAGCCGGGATTGCATGACCGCCAGTTTAGGCCGGACGGACCTGCCCGCCGTTGCAAATGCGCCGTGCCGCCCCCAATATTGTCGTTTGGCCGCCGACGGCCGACTTTCCGATCCGGAGCATTCGATGGCGCAGGAACCGCACGCGCAGACACTGCGCCTGATCCACATTTCCGACCTGCACTTCGGCGCCCAGTCCGACGGCGCCCTCGACGCCCTGCGCGAGGCCCTGCGGGCGCTCGATCCTGCCCTGGTGGTGGCCACCGGTGATCTCACCCAGCGCGGCCAGCCCGAGCAGTTGCGGGCGGCACGCGATTTTCTCGACAGCATCCAGGTGCCTTGGCTGGCCACGCCGGGCAACCATGACATCCCCGTGTTGCCGTGGCGGCGCCTGATCGACCCGCTGCGGGACTACCGGCGCTACATTTCGCCCCACACCGAACCGCGCGTCGATGGCGACCTGCTCCGCCTCGCGTTTCTCGACAGCACCGACCCGTCGGCATGGCGCGCAGGCCGTATCGGCGACGAGCAGGCCAATGCGGCGGCCGGCTACCTCTCCGGCGCCGGCGCGGCACAGATCCGCGTGGTCGCGACCCACCACCCCTTCGACGAACTCAGCGAAGACGGCCGCGAAGGCATGCGCGGTGCCCGACGGGCCCTCGAGATCCTGTGCGCGGACGGCCTCGTGGACCTGTTGCTGTGTGGTCACCTGCACCAGACGCGGATCGGCATCCTGCGCAATGAAGGACTGCGCTGTGTCGTCGGCTGCGTGGCCGCGACACCGACCTCGCCGCGCTGCGAGACCAGCGGCGAATCCTTTGTCTGCGTCGACCTCGGCGAGGACGCGATCACTCTCTCGCCGTGGCGACGCACGCCCGACACCGAGCGTTTTCGCCGGGTCAGCGGCCGCCATTTCTGCCGCCAGCGCGACAATCACTGGCGCGAGATCGAACCCGACCTGGACGACGACGAAGAGGCCTGACTCAGCCGGCAGTGGCGGTTTCGAGGGCCGGCGCGGTGACGCGCTGGCGCCGGGCCAGCAGCGTGTAGACAGTGGGCACCACGAACAGGGTCAGCAGGGTGCCGAGCAACATGCCGCCGACGATCACCCAGCCGATCTGCTGGCGACTCTCGGCGCCGGCGCCGGTCGCCAGCGCCAACGGCACGGCGCCGAGCACCATCGCGCCGGTGGTCATCAGAATCGGCCGCAAGCGCAGCACCGCGGCCTCGACCACCGCCTCGCCGAGCGCCCGGCCCTGCTCGCGAAGCTGATTGGCGAATTCGACGATCAGGATGCCGTGTTTGGTGATCAGCCCGACCAGGGTCACCAGCCCGATCTGGCTATAGACATTGAGGGTGCCACCGGTGAGCGTCAGCGCGGCCAGCGCGCCGGTCATCGATAGGGGCACGGTCAGCATGATGATCAGCGGATCGCGGAAACTTTCGAACTGGGCGGCCAAGACCAGATAGATGAAAGCCAACGCCAGCACGAAGGTCAGCGCCAGCCCAGCCGAGGTCGTCTTGAATTCGCGGGTCTGGCCGTTGTAGTCCACCGCATAGCCGGCCGGCAACACTCGCGCCGCCGTGTCTTCGAGAAAAGTCAGTGCCTCGCCCATGGTGTATTCCGGGGCCAGGTTGGCAGTCAAGGTCACCGCCCGCCGCTGGGCGAAGTGATTGAGTTCCCGCGGCGCGACGGTTTCGTCCACCTTCAGCAGGCCGGCCAGCGGTAGCATCTCGCCGTCGCGATTGCGCACGAAGATGTCGCGGATGTCCCGCGGGTCGCGGCGATCTCCCGGCGCCACCTGCACGATCACCTCGTACTGCTCGGCGTCCCGCTTGAAGCGCGTGACCTGGCGGCCGCCCAGCATCGTCTCGAGGGTGCGGCCGATGGTTTCGACGGAAACCGCCAGGTCCGTCGCCTTGTCTCGGTCGATACGCACCGCCAATTCCGGCTTGGTCAGCTTGAGATCGGTATCGACCGCCACCAGACCGGGATTGCCCGCCACCGCTTCGAGCAGGCGCTCGGTGGTTTGCTGGAGTTCCTCGTAGCTTGCCGAGGTGACGATGACGAAATTGATCGGCCGATTGCGCGCGCTCTGGCCCAGCGACGGCGGCGTCACCGGAAAGGCGAGCACGCCGGGCACCGCGGCGAATCGGGGGAAGAGCTGCTTGGCGAGGTGGGTCGAGCGGACGTCTCGCTCGTTCCAGTCGGCCAGACCGGCGAAGGAGATCCCCTGGGAAACGGTCGGACTCCCCGCCACCATGAAGTAGCGAGTCACCTCCGGCGTGTCGGCATAGATGCCCTCGAGTTGACCGGCATAGCGGTCCATGAACTCGAGTGTCGCCCCCTCCGGTCCGGAGAAAACGCCGATGATGAAACCGCGGTCCTCGACCGGCGAGAGCTCCGTCTTGAGCAGGCCGAGCAGCACCCACGACGCACCGGCGACACCGACGAAGACGGCCATCACCAGCCAGCGCGCCTCGAGCGTGTGCCCGAGCACCACCCGATAGCCCCGGGTCATGGCTTCGAAGACGCGTTCGACCAGATTGTAGAGGCGGCCATGACGCGCCTCGTGCCGCAGCATCACCGAACACATCATCGGCGACAGGGAGAGGGCGACGAAGCCGGAGACGATGACCGCCCCGGCCAGGGTCAGCGCGAACTCGGTGAACAACTTGCCGGTACGACCCGTCATGAAGGCCACCGGCGCATACACGGCAGCCAGCGTGATGGTCATAGCGATTACTGCGAAGCCGATCTCGCGGGCGCCGGTCAGCGCTGCCTGGAACCGCGGCATCCCGTCTTCGATGTGACGGTAGATGTTTTCGAGCACGACGATCGCGTCGTCCACCACCATGCCCACCGCCAGCACCAGCGCGAGCAAGGTCAGGGTGTTGATCGAAAAACCGAAGGCCAACATCAGCGCAAAGGCACCGACCAGCGACACCGGAATCGTCACCATCGGGATCAGCATCGCCCGCCAATTGCGCAGGAACACGAAGATGATCACCGCGACCAGCGCCACGGCCTCGCCGATGGTCGTGAACACGGCATTGATCGAACGATCGATGAACACCGTGTAATCGTTGGCGATGTCCACCCGCATGCCCTCGGGCAGACCGGCAACGATGTTCGGCAGTTCGGCGCGCAAGGCATGGGACAGGGTCAGCGGATTGGCGGTGCTCTGCTTGATCAGCCCCAGGGCTACGGCCGGCCGCCCCTTGAAGCGCGCCGACGTGCGCTCGGATTCGGCGCCGATCTCGACCCGGCCGACGTCGCGAATTCGAATCGGATAGCCGTCTGCGCTCCGTGGCTCGCGCACGACCACCGCCTCGAACTGTGCCGGCGTCGTCAGATCGGTGCGCGCCACCACCGAGAACTCCCGGTCGGCGCTCTCGATGCGGCCTGCCGGCACTTCGACGTTCTGGTTGCGCAAGGCCGTCTCGACGTCCTGCGGGGTGAGTCCGAAGGCCGCCAGTCGCTGGCGATCGAGCCAGATTCTCATCGAATACTTGCGCTCGCCGAACACCCGCACGTCGGCTGCGCCCGGGAGGGTCTGCAGGCGGGGCTTGACGATTCGGCTGGCGACGTCGGTGACTTCGAGGGCCGAATGGCGGTCGGAAGAAAAGGCGAGGTAGATGATCGGATTGGCATCGGCCTCGACCTTGGCGATCACCGGCTCTTCGACATCCTGCGGGAGCCGGTTGCGGACCCGTGAAACGCGATCCCGCACATCGGCCGCGGCGCCGTCCGGATCCCGCTCGAGGCGGAACTTGATCGTGATCTGGCTCTCTTCCTGGCGACTGATCGACGACAGGACGTCGACCCCCTCGATGCCGGCCAGCGAATCTTCGATCGGTTTCGTCACCTGGGACTCGATGATGTCCGGGCTCGCCCCCTTGTAGGTGGTGCGTACCGTCACCACCGGCTCGTCGATATTGGGATATTCGCGAATCGTCAATCGGGTCCAGGACACCAAGCCGATCAATACCACCGCGAGCGATAGCACCGTGGCGAACACCGGGCGGCGGATGCAGATCTCGGAGATCACCATGGCGAATGCCTAGCGGGCGGCCGAAGGGCGCGGCGCTGGCGTCTCGGCGATCGTCACCCGGGCACCGTCGCGCAGCTTGATCTGGCCCGCGGTGACGACCTGCATCCCGACTTCGAGTCCGCGTCGAATCTCGACCCGGGTATCGCGCCGCACCCCGGTCTCGACCACGACCCGGCGTACGCCCTCTCCTTCGACGACAAATACGTACTGTCCGTCGGCGGTCGGGATCAGGGCCTGCTCCGGCACCGAAACCACTGCCGGACGCGCCTCGAGCAAGAGCCGCACGCGGGCGAACAGCCCCGGGCGCAGCAGATTTTCGCGGTTGTCGATACGCGCACGCAGCACCACCGCCCGGCCCTGCGCATCGATCTGCGGATCGATCGCTTCGACCAGCGCGTCGAAAGTGCGCGAAGGCCACGCGTCGACACTGACCGCCACGGACTGCCCGGTGCGGATCTGGCCGAGATTGGACTCCGGCACCCGAAAATCCACCTTCAGGCTCGACAAGTCCTCCAGATTGACCAGATCCGCGCCTTCCTTGACGTAATCGCCGACGCTGACCCGGCGGATGCCCACGACGCCGGCAAAAGGCGCATGGATGCGGCTGCGGGCGAGCCGCGCGCGGGCCAGTTCGACGGCTGCTCTGGCCACCTGCAGGTTGGCGTTGGCTTGGTCGCGGGCACTGCCGCTGACAAACTTGCGGCGGAACAGATCCTCGGTGCGGGCGGCGTCACTGCGCGCCAGTTCGAGCGAGGCCAGCGCCTGGGCAAGTTCGGCCTTCTGCGTGGCGTCGTCCAAGCGAAACATCAGCAACCCGCGATCGACCGCTGCGCCGTCGGAAAATCCGATGGCGGCAATGCGGCCGGCGATCTCCGGTCGCACCATGACCGACTGGCTCGAAGCGAGGGTGCCGACCGCCGACAGTTCATCCGGCATTGCCACCTGCCGCACCTCGGCCACCTCTACCGCGGTCGCTCGTGGGGCGGGCTTTGCCGCCGGCGCGTTCTGAGCCGCCGGCGAGCGGGGCATCGCCGGTGTGCGCTGCGATTGATAGGCATAGGCCGCCAGCGCGGCCAGCCCGACCAGACACAAGCCTACGACGACTTTGCTCGACGACATTGCCACCCCGATCCGGCGGGTACCGCCACCCGCATACTGTGACCACGGGCGCCGCATCGCGGTTCTCGCGCATCGACGCGGACCGCGCAAGCCCACGCCCCGGCTCGGGCGGCGCTGGTCCTCAACTCATGATCACGGCCGGGCCGCCCGCCCGGCGTGCTTCGATTCGGCCGATGCGATGCACCGTCTCGCCGGCCTCGACGAGTCTGGCGGCAGCCATCTCGGCCTCGGCCTCGGCAACCACGACAGCCATGCCGATACCGCAGTTGAACACCCGGTACATCTCGTCGTCGGCGACGTTGCCGGCACCCTTCAACCATTGAAACAGGTAGGGCATCTGCCAGCTGCCGCGGTCGATCCGGGCGCAAATGCCCTCGCCGAGGATGCGCGGCAGATTCTCGGTCAGGCCACCGCCGGTGATGTGGGCCATGCCCTTGACCGCACCGGGCGCATCGCGCATCAGGGTGAGCATCGACTTGACGTAGATCCGGGTCGGTTCGAGGACCACGTCGGCCAGCGGTCGACCGTGGAAATCGCCCTCCAGATTGGGTCGGGTGAGGTCGATGATGCGGCGGATCAACGAGTAGCCGTTGGAATGTGCGCCGCTCGAGGCGAGCCCGAGCACGACGTCGCCTTCGACAATGCCGGAGCCATCGATGAGTTGCGATTTCTCGACCGCCCCGACCGCGAAGCCCGCGAGATCGTACTCGCCGTCCGGATACATGCCGGGCATCTCGGCGGTCTCGCCGCCGATCAATGCGCAACCGGCCAACTCGCAGCCGCGGGCGATGCCCGATACGACGCTGGCGGCGGTCTCGACGTCGAGTCGGCCACAGGCAAAATAATCGAGGAAGAACAGCGGTTCGGCGCCCTGCACGAGAATGTCGTTGACGCTCATCGCCACCAGGTCCTGGCCGACGGTGTCGTGTCGGTTCAGCTGGAACGCGAGTTTGAGTTTGGTGCCTACGCCATCGGTGCCCGACACCAGGACCGGTTCCCGATACTTCCCGGTGAGTTCGAACAAGGCGCCGAAGCCACCGATGCTGCCGAGCACTTCCGGCCGCAAGGTGCGCCGCACCATCGGCTTGATGCGGTCGACCAGGGCATCGCCGGCAGCGATATCGACGCCGGCGTCACGATAGGAGAGCGAGGGGGATTTGGCGCTCAAGACGAATCCTTCGGGGTTGCGAAACGGGCGGCCCAGAGGCGCTGGTTGAGTGCGCTATCGCGAGCGGATAAAGTGACGCCCTCGACCCGCGCGCGGGGCGGCCCTTTGCCGCGCCACTCCGATGCGCCGGCCAGACTTCGAGTGTAACCGAAATGCCCCTCGCCCGTGCCTACCGAATGCAGACCCTGGGCTGGCTGGCGGCCGCCGCGATCCTGCTCTGGATCACTTGGCTGCTGGCGCCGATCCTGACCCCGTTCGCCGTCGCGGCGGTGTTTGCCTACGTCTGCGACCCCGGCGTCAACTGGCTGGTCGCGCGCCGGGTGCCGCGGGCCGCCGCGGTACTGATGGTGATCTCGGCCATGGGGTTGGCACTGCTGCTGCTCGTCCTGATCCTTGCACCGATGGTGTACAAGGAGGGGGTCGCCCTCGCCCAACGCCTGCCGGACCTGCTGGATCTGCTCAACCTGCGGGTGCGGCCGTGGCTCGAAGAACAGTTCGGCATCGTCCTGCAGCTCGATGTCGGCGCGGTCCGTAAGTGGCTCGCCGGCAACTGGGATACCGCCCAGGACGTACTCGGGCTGGTGCTGGCCCGGGCCAAGACCAGTGGCATGGCGGCAGTGGCGATCGCCGGCAACCTCTTCCTGATCCCGATCGTGATGTTCTATCTCCTTCAGGAATGGCCGAAAATTCTGGAGTATGTGGAAGAGAGCATCCCTCGTCCGATGCATGACCGCACCATGGCGCTGGTGGCCGAGATCGACTCGGTGCTTTCCGAATTCCTGCGCGGACAGCTCTCGGTGATGTTCCTGCTGGCGCTGTACTACAGCGTCGGCCTGTGGCTCGCCGGCCTGCGCTTCGCACTGCCGGTCGGCATCATCACCGGACTGCTGGTGTTCATCCCCTACGTCGGATTCACCACCGGGCTGCTGCTGGCGCTGATGACGGCAGCACTGCAAGCCGGTTGGGAACCGATCGTCGGCGTCGTCGTGGTGTTCACCATCGGCCAACTGATCGAGAGCTTCGCACTCACGCCCTACCTGGTCGGCGAACGCATCGGTCTGCATCCGCTGGCGGTGATCTTTGCGTTGATGGCCTTCGGTCACCTGTTCGGCTTCGTCGGCATGTTGGTCGCCCTGCCGCTCAGCGCAGCGCTGTTGGTCGGCCTGCGGGAACTGCGTGGCGGCTATCTCAGCAGCCACCTTTACCTCGGTGACGACGACGGGAACGAACACGCTTGAAGCAGCTACTCCTGGACATCGACTGCAGCACGCCAGCGGGCTTCGAGCATTTCGTCGCCGGTGGCAATGCGGCCTTGCTCGCGGCCTTGCACGAGGCCGCACTGGCGGGCACGGATCCGATCTACTTTTGGGGCCCCGCCGGCAGCGGCAAGAGCCACTTGCTCGCGGCCACCGCAGCCCTCGCGCGCGTCGCCGGTCGATGCGTCGCGACACGGCTGCCGCCGGCTCCGGACGAAGACACCGGCACGCCGGCGCCGGCCCTGCTGCTGGTCGACGACGTCGACCGGCTCGCGGCGGAACACCAAGTCGACCTGTTCAATGCCTTCAATCAAAGGCGCGAAAGGCGCCTGACCTTGATCGCGACTGGTCCTGCGGCACCACGCGACCTTGCGCTGCGGGAAGATCTGCGCACCCGTATCGGTCAAGCCCTGGTGTTCGAGATCCAGCCGCCGGACGACGCGGGGCGGCGCGCCATCATCGATTCCCTGGCGCGGCGCCGGGGTGTCGATCTCGCACCGGACGTGCTCGACTTCGTCCTGCGTCATGGCAATCGCGACCTGCCGAGCCTGCTGGCCGTGTTCGAGGCGCTGGATCGGGCATCGCTCGAGACCAAGCGCCCGATCACCCTTCCGCTGCTGCGCGGCCTGGTTCAGACCGGCCTCGAATTCTAGCTGCCTCACCGGAGCCCGATATGGATCTCGTCCTGTTCGACCTCGACAATACCCTGCTGCAGGGCGACTCAGACTTCGAATGGGCGCAATTTCTGATTTCGCTCGGCGTCCTCGACCGCGAAATCTACGAAGCGCGCAACCAGACCTTCTTCGACCAGTACAAGGCGGGCACCCTCGACATTCACGAGTTCCTCGATTTTCAGTTGGCGCCGCTGGCCCGTCACGACCGCGCGACGTTGGACCGCTGGCATGCCGAGTTCATGCGCAGGCGCGTGCTGCCGATGATCGGCCCGCCCGCCCTCAAGCTGATCGCCCGCCACCGCGACGACGGCGCGCTGATGGCGATCGTCACCGCCACCAACAGCTTCGTCACGGGCCCGATTGCCCGAGAACTCGGCATTGCCCACCTGGTGGCGACGGTTCCGGCCCAGGAAAACGGACGATTCACCGGCAAGCCGCGCGGCCTGCCGGCTTTCAAGGAAGGCAAGATCGTCCGCGTCGAGGCTTGGCTGGAATCCCTGGGCCTCTTCATGGGCAGCTTCGAGCGAAGCTGGTTCTACAGCGATTCCCACAACGATCTGCCCCTGCTCGATCAGGTGAATTCGCCCGTCGCGGTGGACCCGGATCCGAGCCTGGGCGAGACTGCCCGCAGCCGCGGATGGCCGACGATCTCGCTGCGATTCGGCCCCTGAATCGCAGGCGCCACGTGCAATCGGATAGAATTACGCGGTTTACTCCGTAATCGATCGCAGTATGTTCCGATGATCCGCAAGTTGCTGCGCCGCGTATTCAAGCGCGCTGCGTCCCCAACCTCGACCGAGCCCGCTGTCCTCGGTGCCGACCAGCACGGTCTCTCCGGCAGACAGATTTCGCCCGCCGCCCGCAAGGTCTGCACCGTTCTTCAGGAGCAGGGGCACAAGGCCTACGTCGTCGGCGGCGCCGTGCGCGACCTGTTGGCGGGCCAGACGCCAAAAGATTTCGATGTCGCCACGAGCGCAACGCCCGAACAGGTCAAGGCGGCATTCCGGCGCTCGCGCATCATTGGCCGTCGATTCCGGATCGTCCACGTCATGAGTGGTCCCGAAACGATCGAGGTGTCCACTTTCCGGGCCAGTCAGGACGCTGAATCTGCGGAGACCGACGCCCACGGCCGCATCCTGCGCGACAACGTCTTCGGCTCCATGGCCGAAGACGCCACCCGCCGCGACTTCACGGTCAATGCGCTCTACTACGATCCGGGCTGCGAAACGATCGTCGATTACCACCACGGCGTCGCGGACCTTCGGCAGAAAACGTTGCGCATGATCGGCGACGTCCGCACCCGCTACCGGGAAGACCCGGTGCGCATGTTGCGCGCGGTGCGACTGGCGGCCAAGCTCGGCTTGAGCATCGACCCCGCCGCTCGGGGCCCGATCCGCGAGATGGCCAGCCTGCTCGAAAACGTACCGCCGGCAAGGCTGTTCGACGAGATGCTCAAGCTGCTGTTCTCTGGGCATGCCGTGAAATGTCTCAAGCAGCTGCGCGAGGAAGGCCTGCACCATGGACTGCTGCCGATGCTCGACGTCATTCTCGAGCAGCCCCTCGGCGAGCGCTTCGTCTGGCTCTCGCTCGAGAATACCGACGAACGGGTCCGCGACGGCCGTCCCGTGTCCCCCGGTTTTCTCTTCGCGACGCTGCTCTGGCACGAGGTACTGGTGAACTGGGAGGCCCGCAAGGCAGCCGGCGAGCACGTCTATCCAGCGCTGTTCGCCGCCATGGACGAAGTACTCGAGCAGCAGGCCGAGAAGCTCGCGATCACGCGCCGAATCGCGGGCGACATCAAGGATATCTGGGCGCTCCAGCCCCGGTTCGATCGTCGCAACGGCAAGAGCCCATACCGCCTGATCGAGCAACCCCGCTATCGCGCCGCCTGGGATTTCCTGCGGCTGCGCGCCCAGGCCGGCGAACTCGACGCCGAATTGCCGGAGTGGTGGCGTCGATTTGCCCATGCCAATCCGGCCGACCGCGACGCCCTGCTGCAAGACCAGGGCGGCGCAGCGCCGAAGAAACGACGCCGGCGGCGGCGAAAGCCGTCCGGATCGAACCATACCGCCGGCGACGTGGGACCACCGACCTCTTCCTGACCCGCCCGAGAGCAGCCACCGCCGCGATTGGCCGACCCGAGTGCCACTGCCTTGTGTATGCTAGGCCGCGTCGGCATCGAAACCCCTTGTAAGGATCGAAATGCTCGAAAGGGCACGGCACATCGTGGTAGAAGGACCGATCGGCGCGGGCAAGACCTCGCTCGCCAAGCGACTGAGCGACCGGCTCGGCGCGCGTCTGTTGCTCGAGCGCCCCGAGGACAATCCGTTCCTCGCCCGCTTCTACCAGGACATGGAACGCTGGGGCTTGGCCACTCAGCTGTCCTTCCTATACCAGCGTATCGACCTGCTCGCCGAGATCAGCCACGGCGCCCAGCAGCACTGCGTGGCGGACTTCCTGCTCGACAAGGACCCGCTCTTCGCCGAACTGAACCTCGGCCACGACGAGTTGATCTTGTACCATCGAATCCTCGCAGCGATGACCCCGATCGAGCCGCCGCCGGTGGATCTCGTGGTCTATCTGCAAGCCCGCAGTGAAACCCTCATCGACCGCGTGCGCAAGCGCGGGCTCGACGCCGAACGATCGATCACGGAGGACTACATCGGCAAGGTGTCGGACTGCTACGCACGCTACTTCTACGATTTCGAGTCTGCACCGCTATTCATCGTCGACACCGATGTGCTCAATCCAGTCGATCGTGAAGAGGATTTCGAACTCCTGATCGAGCGGCTCGGTGCCATGCGAGGCTACCGCGAGTTCTTCGGCTACGCTGCCTAGCCACCGGAAAAGCTTGCCGAGGACCTTTCAATAGAGTCTACTGCCGCCTGCAAAAGGGCGAACGAATGAGCTATCTGAACGAACAGCCACGCAAACCGACCACTCTGCACTCGCTCGCCAAAATGCGGGCAGATGGCGAAAAGCTCGCGATGTTGACCTGCTACGACGCCAGCTTCGCGGCAGCACTGGAGCGTTGCGGTGTCGACCTGCTGCTGATCGGGGACTCGCTCGGCAACGTGCTGCAGGGCCACCGAACCACACTGCCGGTCACCATGGAGCACGTGATCTACCATACCGAGTGCGTCTCGCGTGGATGCACCCTGCCCATGATCGTCGCCGACATGCCCTTCGGCAGCTACCAGGAATCGCCTGCCCAGGCCTTGCACAACGCCGCCCGGCTGCTCGCCGCCGGCGCCCACATGGTCAAGATCGAGGGCGGCCGGCACATGGCGCCGACGGTCGCTTTCCTGGTCGAGCGCGGCATCCCCGTGTGTGCGCACATCGGACTCACGCCCCAAGCGGTCCATCAACTCGGCGGCTACCGGGTCCAGGGCCGAACGGAAGAAGGGGCGAGCGCCTTGCGCGAAGATGCGCAGGCTCTTCAGCAGGCCGGTGCCGCGCTGATCGTGCTCGAGATGCTCCCGTCCGACCTGGCCGCCAAGCTCACGACGAATCTCGACACGATGGCCACCATCGGCATCGGTGCGGGCCCGCACTGCGACGGACAAGTGCTTGTCTTGCACGACATGCTGGGCGTCTTCAAGGGCTATCGGCCGCGCTTCGTCAAGAACTTCCTCGAAGGCCGTGACGACATCGATGATGCGATCTCCGCATACGTCCGAGCCGTCAAGGACGGCTCCTTTCCTGCTCCAGAGCACTGTTACTGAACCAGATCCCCCATGCGCGTTGTACATAGCGTCTCAGATTTTCGGGCCCTGCGCCCAAGCCTCGGTCGCGTGGCCTTCGTCCCGACCATGGGCAATCTCCACGAAGGGCACGTATCCTTGGTCCGTGCCGCCCACGAGCATGGCGCGCAGGTTGCCGCTTCCATCTTCGTCAACCGTCTGCAATTCGGCCCGTCGGAAGATTTCGAGCGCTACCCGCGCACGCTTGCCGACGACGCTGCCAAGCTCGAGGATGCCGGCGTTTCGGTCCTCTTTGCACCGGACGAGCGCGAGATGTACCCGGCACCCCAGGCCTACCACGTCGAGCCGCCCACCGAGCAGGTGGAAATCCTCGAAGGTGAGTTTCGAGCCGGTCACTTCCGCGGCGTCGCGACGGTCGTCATGAAGCTCTTTCAGATCGTCCAACCCGACGTCGCCTTGTTTGGCAAGAAGGACTACCAACAACTGATGGTGTTGCGCAACATGGTCTCCCAATTCGCGATGCCGATCGAAGTCGTCGGCTGCGAGACGGTCCGGGCCACGGACGGTCTCGCACTTTCGTCCCGCAATGGATACCTCAGCGATGAAGAGCGGCGCCGCGCACCGCAGCTCCACGCCGAGCTTCAGCGCGTGCGACACGGCGTCCTGAACGGGAACCGGGATTTCGCCGCCCTCCAACAAACCGCCGCCAGCGGCCTCGATGCCACTGGATGGCGGACGGAATACGTCCGCATTTGTCGTCGCGCGGACCTGCAGCCCGCGGACCCCGGTGCAATTGAAGCCCGCGTCGTACTCGCCGCTGCCGGCCTCGGCAAAACGCGACTGATCGACAACCTCGAAATCTGACGGGGCACAGCATCCGGACTCTACGCCATGCATCCGAATTTCGAGCATTTTGCGCTAAGCTTCTGGAGCGGCGCCGCAGAAGGCGCCTAGACAACGGCTGGGCAACTTACCTCAGGGGGAGTAGATGACAACAACGGTCAGACAGATTCTTGACGGAAAGGGAGGCGCCGTATTCTCGGTGGCACCCAACGCAACCGTGCTCGAAGCCCTTCAGTGCATGCAGGCCAATGACATCGGTGGCGTACTGGTCACCGAAGGAGAGCATCTTCGTGGCATCTTCACCGAACGCGACTACGCGCGAAAGGTGACCCTGCAGGGCAAAGCTTCCAAAGATGTCAAGGTCTCCGAGGTCATGACGGCCAACGTATTGACGATCTCGCCGTCACAAACCATCGACGATGTCATGGCGATGATGACCGAAAACCGTGTCCGCCACCTGCCGGTCGTCGAGAAAGGCACGATGCTCGGTGTGATCACGATCGGCGATGCCGTCAAAGCGGTGATCGCCGAACAACAGGCCACCATCGAGCACCTGGAAAGCTATATCTCCGGCGATCTCGGCGCCTAGAAACGACCCATGGCCCCGGTCCTCCGCAGCAGACATCGGGGCCATCAGCAGCTGCGCGGAGAACAATACGTCGCGCCTCTGCTGGCTTTCCCAGTGGGATGCATGGCTGGCGCTTCTTTCCGGGTACCGAGCGCCCACCTGCACCGCAAGCGCTTGGTCACGGTCACGAGCGCAACACCGCATTGCATGGCCCACCAAGCAAGCCGAGAGTCCGACTCCAGGAGGTCGCTGATCTCGACCTCACACGCAACATGCCTTCACTGACAGCGACGGCGTGTTCCGTACGATCGTACTGATGTGGGGGCTGCGTCTGGCGTACGCGCTGGGTGCGGAAGCGTCGGCTCTTTCGCGGCGCTATGACGCGGATCGGTAGGAAGGGGCTTCGGTTGTGGTGGTTATTGCTGGCGGTAGACGGACGAACGCCCACTGGATCGGAGATCGAGTGGGCGTTCGCTTTGAGGTTAGTCTGACGATGACCTACTTTCACACCCGTATTGGGCACTATCATCGGCGCATACCTGTTTCACGGTCCTGTTCGGGATGGGAAGGGGTGGAGCCAGGCAGCTATGGTCGTCAGACTTTGACTGTTGTCCAAAGTGACGTGGAAGGTGTTTGTTGTAGTGATTGCTCGAGT
>JAGRFZ010000192.1 GCA_020445785.1 Rhodocyclaceae bacterium | reverse complement strand
ACGGCCGCATCATCCGCGACGGCCAGGGGCGGGTGCAGCGCATCGTCGAGCAGAAGGACGCCAGCGCCGAGGAATTGCAGGTGCGCGAGGTCAATACCGGCATCCTGGTGGCGCCGATCGCGCGGCTGCGCGGCTGGCTGTCGCAGCTTTCCAACGACAATGCCCAGGGCGAGTACTACCTGACCGACATCATCGGCATGGCGGTCGCCGACGAGGTCGAAGTCGTCGCCGAGCGGCCCGACCACGTCAGCGAGACCCTCGGCGTCAACAACAAGGCCCAGCTCGGCGAGCTGGAACGCATCCACCAGCGCGACATCGCCGAGCGTCTGATGGCCGGCGGCGTGACCCTGCTCGACCCGGCCCGTATCGACGTGCGCGGCACGCTCGACTGCGGCCGCGACGTCGAGATCGATGTCAACTGCGTGTTCGAGGGCGCGGTCGCGCTGGCCGACGGCGTGCGCATCGGTGCCCACTGCGTGATCCGCAATGCCCGCCTCGGCGCCGGCACGCGGCTCGCCCCGTTTTCCCACGTCGAGGACACGGTCACCGGCGAGGCCTGCGTGATCGGCCCCTACGCTCGTACCCGGCCGGGCACCGAACTGGCCGACGACGTCCATCTGGGCAACTTCGTCGAGGTCAAGAACAGCAAGGTGGCTTCCCACTCCAAGGCCAACCACCTCGCCTATGTCGGCGACAGCGACATCGGCGAGCGGGTGAATATCGGCGCCGGAACCATCACCTGCAACTACGACGGCGCCAACAAGTACCGCACGGTGATCGAAGACGACGCCTTCATCGGCTCCGACACCCAGCTCGTGGCGCCGGTACGGGTCGGCAAGGGCGCAACCCTGGGCGCCGGCACGACCCTGTCGCGCGATGCCCCGGCCGGTCAGCTCACGGTGTCGCGCGCCCGTCAGACGACGATCCCCGGCTGGAAGCGGCCGGTGAAGAATCCCAAGTAGTCAAATCGGGGGGCGGGCACGGCCGCGCCTCCCGGATGTTCCGGAGTCCAGTCATGTGCGGCATCGTCACTGCCATCGCCCCCCGCAACATCGTGCCGGTCCTGCTCGAAGGCCTGCGCAAGCTCGAATACCGCGGCTACGATTCGGCCGGTGTCGCGGTGCTCGGTGAACAGGGTCTTGCGCGCCTGCGTTCCGCCGGTCGCGTCGCCGACCTCGCCGCGCTCGCCGACGAGCACGAGCTCACCGCCTGTTCCGGCATCGCCCATACCCGCTGGGCGACCCACGGCGTACCGTCCGAGCGCAACGCCCACCCGCACATCTCCGGCGGCCTGGCGGTGGTACATAACGGCATCATCGAGAACTTCGAGGCGATCCGCGAAACCCTCAGCGGCCGCGGCTACGAATTTACCTCCGAGACCGACACCGAGGCCATCGCCCATCTGGTGCAGGACAAACTGGCCGGCGGCGCCGAGCTGTTCGAGGCGGTTCGGTTGGCCACCCTCGAACTGGAAGGTGCCTATGCCATCGGCGTGGTCAGCGAGGCCGAACCGGAGCGCCTCATCGCCGCCCGCCGTGGCTCGCCGCTGCTGCTCGGCGTCGGCGAGGACGGCATGTACGCCGCCTCCGACACCGCCGCGCTGCTGCAGGTGACGCGCCGCGTGGTCTACCTCGAAGACGGCGATCTCGCCGAGCTGCGCCGCGACGGCTTCCGCGTGACGCGCTCCGACGGCAGCCCGGTCGAACGCGAGGAGCACCTGTCGTCGCTGTCGGCCGACGCCGTC
The DNA here is from genome assembly GCA_020445785.1 of Rhodocyclaceae bacterium. GTDB lineage: Bacteria > Pseudomonadota > Gammaproteobacteria > Burkholderiales > Rhodocyclaceae > Cognatazoarcus. Next base: position 140 of record JAGRFZ010000192.1, on the reverse strand, counting down.
GAACTGGGCCAGTACCGCCACTACGTGCAGAAGGAGATCTTCGAGCAGCCCCAGGCCCTGGCCAACACGCTGGAGATAATCGCCGGCGGCGGCTCGATCAGCCCGCAACTGTTCGGCGCCGAGGCCGGCGACGTGCTCGA
>JAGRFZ010000045.1 GCA_020445785.1 Rhodocyclaceae bacterium | reverse complement strand
GTCTTGCAGTGCACGCAGTTCTGGGCATTGATCTGCAGGCGTGGGTTGTCGCCGGAATCGTCGCGCACGATCTCGTACACGCCGGCAGGGCAGTAGCGCTGCTCGGGGGCATCGTACTTGGCCAGGTTCAGCGTGATCGGCACCGAAGCGTCCTTGAGCTGCAGGTGGCAGGGCTGTTCCTCTTCATGGTTGGTGTTCGACAGGAACACCGACGACAGGCGGTCGAAGCTCAGTTCGCCATCCGGCTTCGGGTAGGCGATCGGCTGGCATTCGGCCGCCGGCTTGAGCTTGTCGTGGTCGGAGGTCATTGCCAGCGTCCACGGCACCTTGCCCTTGAACAGCGTCTGTTCGGCGCCGAACAGGAAGGAGCCCAGGTACAGGCCTTTCTTCATGTACGGCTTGAAGTTGCGCGTCTGGTGCAGCTCCTCGTGCAGCCAGCTCTGGCGGAATGCTTCCGGATAGGTCGTCAGTTCGTCGCGCTGATGCTCGGCGACCAGCGCCTCGAAGGCCGACTCGGCGGCCAGCATGCCGCTCTTGATTGCCGCGTGGCTGCCCTTGATGCGCGCGGCATTGAGGAAGCCGGCATCGTCGCCGATCAATCCTCCGCCCGGGAACACCAGCTTGGGCTGGCTCTGCAGACCGCCGGCCGCGATCGCACGCGCACCATAGGCGAGCCGCTTGCCGCCCTGCAGGTAGGGCTTGATCATCGGGTGGGTCTTATAGCGCTGGAACTCCTCGAAGGGCGACAGGTAGGGGTTCTTGTAGTCGAGGCCGACGACGTAGCCGACCGCGATCAGGTTGTCCTCCAGGTGGTAGACGAAACCGCCGCCGTAGGTGGCGTTGTCCATCGGCCAGCCAGCCGTGTGCACCACCAGGCCGGCCTGGTGGTTCTCGGCCGGAACTTCCCACAATTCCTTCAGGCCGATGCCGTAAGTCTGGGGGTCGGCGTCGCGGCGCAGGTCGAACTTCGCTTCCAGCTGCTTGCCGAGATGACCGCGGCAGCCCTCGGCGAACAGCGTGTACTTGGCGTGCAGTTCCATGCCGGGTTCGAAGTTGGGCCCTTGTTCGCCTTCTCGCGTGAGGCCCATGTCGCCGGTGGCCACGCCCTTGACCGCGCCGTTCTCGTCGTACAGCACTTCGGCGCCGGCAAAGCCGGGATAGACCTCGACGCCCAGCGCTTCGGCCTGTTCGCCGAGCCATTGGACGACGCTGCCGAGGCGCACGATGTAGTTGCCGTGGTTGAGGAAGCAGCCCGGCAGCAGCGCGTTGGGAATCGCGCGGCCGCCCGTCTCCGAAAGGAACAAGACCTTGTCCTCGGACACCGGTGTCTTCAGCGGTGCGCCCTGGTCCTTCCAGTCCGGGATCAGCTCGGTCAGGGCGCGGGGGTCCATCACCGCACCGGACAGGATGTGGGCGCCGATCTCGGCGGCCTTCTCGATCAGGCAGACCGAGAAGTCGTGCCCCTTCTCGGTCGCCAGCTGCTTCAAGCGGATCGCCGCCGCCAGCCCGGCCGGGCCGCCACCGACGATCAGCACGTCGAATTCCATGGACTCGCGTTCCATCTTCCCCTCCTTGGTGTCTTCGAGATTCGATTCCGCCGCGCTTGGTCTTGCCATCATTGTCGCGCAGGCTTCAACATACGGATGCGTATGGTACATTAGCTCGGGGACACTTGGCGAGTCCCCGAGTCGATATTTTTCCGAGGAGGACGCTAATGAGTGATGGCCGGATTCGAGTGCATTCGCTGCGCATGCCGGTGCGCTGGGGTGACATGGATGCCTATAACCATGTAAACAACACCGTTTACTTCCGCTTTTGCGAGCAGGCGCGGGTCGAATGGTGCGAGAACATGGGCTATGTGGTTCGTACCGACCAGCCGACCGGGCCGGTGGTCATCAACGCGGCGTGTACTTTCCTGTTGCCGATCACGTATCCCGCGACGGTCCTGCTCGACATGTATGCGGGGGAGCTGGGCCGCAGCAGCCTGATGACCTGGTACGAGATGCGTGTCGAAGGCGACGATCGCTTGTACGCAGAGGGCAGCTCGAAGGTGGTCTGGATGGACCACCGCACGGGTGGATCGGTGCCCTTGCCGGACGCATTGCGGGCCCAGTTCGAATGATGCCGGAGTCGTGACGGATCGCAGTTTCGTCGCGCGCCGACCAGAAGAAACGACCGGAGGAGACAAGTATGGAGATTTCCCAGGACAGGCCCTTGTGGCAGCCCTCCCAGGCACGGGTCGCCGATGCCGCACTGACCCGATTCATGCAGCAGGTGGCCGCCCGCCATGGCGTCGGCGTCGGCGATTACGACGCCCTGCATGCCTGGTCGGTGGCAGACGTCGCGTCGTTCTGGCGCGAAGTCTGGGATTTCGCCGGGGTCATCGGTGAAAAGGGCGACACCGTACTTACCGGCGGCGATCGCATGCCTGGTGCGCGATGGTTCCCGGACGCATCGCTCAACTATGCCGAAAACCTGCTGCGCAGCCGTGACGAGACCGACGCGCTGGTGTTCTGGGGCGAGGACGAGGTCAAGAACCGGCTCAGCCACGCCGAGCTGTATCGTCAGGTCGCGCACTTTGCCGCGGCGCTGCGCGACATGGGCGTCGGCAAGGGCGACCGGGTGGCCGCCTTCATGCCGAACATGCCCGAGACCGTAGTCGCGATGCTGGCGACGGCCTCGATCGGTGCGATCTTCACCTCGGCCTCGCCGGATTTCGGCGTGCAGGGGGTGCTCGACCGCTTCGGTCAGACCGAACCACGGGTGCTGGTGGCGGTCGATGGCTACCACTACAACGGCAAGATCGTAGACTGCCGCGCCAAGCTCGCCGAGATCGCCGGCCAGTTGCCGTCGCTGCAGCGGGTGGTGGTGGTCCCCTACGTGCATCAGCAGCCCGACATCTCCGGCATCCCCCACGGCCGGCTGCTGTCCGATTTCGTCGCGCTCTTCGGTCACGAGACCGAAATACGTTTCGAGCGCTTGCCCTTCGACCACCCGCTGTTCATCATGTATTCGTCCGGCACGACCGGTGTGCCCAAGTGCATCGTGCATTCGGCCGGGGGTGCGTTGCTGCAGCACCAGAAAGAGCATCTGCTGCACGCCGATGTCGGCGCTGGCGACCGCCTGTTCTACTTCACCACCTGCGGCTGGATGATGTGGAACTGGCTGGCTTCCGGCCTGGCGTCGGGCGCGACCCTGCTGCTCTATGACGGCTCGCCCTTCCATCCCGACGGCAACGCCATCTTCGATTTCGCCGCCGCCGAGAAG
>JAGRFZ010000191.1 GCA_020445785.1 Rhodocyclaceae bacterium | reverse complement strand
CGGCGACCAGGTTCTGGGTGGTGGTGGACTTGCCGATACCGCCCTTGCCGTAGATGGCACATTGACGAAGAGCCATGGTCATTTCTCCTTGATCATGCGTTTGATTGAGGGAAATCTGTTGTCCCGCCGATCTCTCCGCAATGCCTGTGCCATCCAAGGAAAGGCCACGCAAGTACTTGTTTTTACGTAACGCTGAAAGGACCTCGCAGGCTCGAATCGGAGTTCGACTTGCGACAAAGGGCGCGGCCTTTGTCGGGCTAGTGACAATCACGGGGTTCGTCCCGGCATGCCGCGCTGGTGTCGAACGAAGCACCAGCGACCGGCCCCGGGGCCGGCTGTCGCCGAGGTGACATGCTGCCGATCACGTCGGCATCGGAAGTCGCCGGGCTAGAGCGCCTCGGCCTCGACCCGGTTGCGACCGCCCTGTTTCGCCCGATAAAGGGCAGCGTCGGCACGCCGCATCAGATCGTCGGCGCTGCGGTCGCGTCGCGAGGCCTGGGCAGCGCCGATACTGATGGTCAGCGCGATCGGCCCGGCGTCGGTCGCGGCCGGTCGGGACTCGACCTGGCGGCAGAAACGACCGGCGAACTCCATTGCACCGTCGAGGTCGCTGCCGGTCAGCATGAAGGCGAACTCTTCGCCGCCGAGGCGGGCGAACACGTCGGTCCGCCGCAACTGCTCGGCGGCCAGCGCACACAGGTGAATCAACACCGCGTCTCCGATCGCATGGCCGTGGTTGTCGTTGATGCGCTTGAAGTGATCGACATCGATCATCAACAGACTGACCGGGTGTTCGAAACGCTTGTGCCGCACCAGCTCCTGCTCGCAGCGGTCGATGAACTGGCGGCGGTTGGTGACGCCGGTCAGCGGGTCGGTGGTCGCCAGCCGCTCCAGTTCCCGCTCCATCTTGCGCCGGGCCGAAATATCCTGGAAGACCACCTCGACGCCGATCCGTTGCCGGTCCTCTCGAATCTCCGTCAGCGTCATGCGCACCGCCTGCCGGCGGCCGTCACGTCGTACCAGCGTGCTCTCGATCTGACGTGTGATGCCGTCGCGCAGGGTCTGCAGGATCGGACAGTCCTCTGCTTCGCAGTGCCCGCCGTCGGCGTCGTGCTGCGCGAAGAATTCCCCGATCCGGTGGTCGATCGCCTCGTCCTCACGCAGTCCCAGGAGCTCGAGGGCCATTGGATTGATGAACATGCAGCGCCCCTCTCGATCGACGCCGAAGATCCCTTCGCCCGCCGAGTTGAGCAACAGGGCGTTGCGCGCCGACAGGCGTTCGATCTGAACCTGGGCCTGGTGGGCGCGCTCTTCCGCCAGCCGGCGCTCGGAGACATCCAGCTGGATGCCGACCACCCGAAGGGGCAGGCCGGCCTCGTCCCGCTTGACCACCTGGCCGAGCGCATGGACCCAGATCCAGCAGCCGCTGTCGGCGTGTCGCAGGCGGTGCTCGCTGGCGAAGCGCTCGCTGTGGCCCTGCAGGTGGGCCACCAGGCGTTCGCGTACGGTGGGCAGGTCGTCCGGGTGGATCATTCGTTCCCAGGCATCGAATCCCTGCTCCGGTCCGCCATCGCCTGCGACAGGCATCGCCAGGCCGAGGCCGCCGAATTCGAGCGCGCCGCTGGCAACATGCCAATCCCACAGGCCGATGCCCGCGCCCTCGATCGCCAGTCGCAATTGCTCGCGACTGCTTTCCAGCGCGCCGGAGATCCGGCGCGACTCGCCGATGTCCACCATGACACCGCGCAGCCAGCGCACCTGACCGGCCTCGCATACGACGTTGGCTATGTCGCGCAGCCACACCGACCTGCCGTCCTCGGCCAACATGCGGTACTCGACCACCTGGCCCTCTCCCCCGCGAACCAGGGCGCTGCGGAATTCACTGGCCCGCGCACGATCGTCCGGGTGCAGGTGATCGCGCCAGAAGTCGTTGCGGTACCAGTCCTCGATGGTGTAACCGAGCAAGCGTTCGGCGTACCGGCTGACGAAGGTGAAGCTCCCGCTCCCGGTGTCCACCTCCCAGACGATACCGTCGGTGGTATCGACCAGATCTCGATAGCGCCGGCGTTCCTGGATCAGGATCTGCTCGCTGCGCTTGAGGGTGGTCATGTCGAGGCAGACGCCGGTGAGACGGCGAACGCCGCCCTTGTCGTCGCGCTCGACGCGGGCACACAGCCGCAGATAGTGGGTATCGCCGCCGCGCCGCACCGAACGGTAGTCGACCACCATGTCGTCGTCGCCCCCGCGGGCCTGCTCGAGTGCCATCGCGAGCCGCGCGCGATCTGCCGCCTCGACCCGCTCCAGCCAGGCTGCCAGCGAACCGTCGAAACGGTCCCGATCGATGCCGTGCAGGTGGAGCATGGCTTCGTCCCAGGAAAAACTCTGGGTCACCAGGTCGTAGTCCCAGACCCCGATGCCGGCGGCGGCGGCGGCCACGCCGAAGCGACGGTTGAGGGCTTCGATGCGCTCGGCGTGCTCGCGCAGGGCCAGTTCGGCCTCCCGTCGCGCCTTCAGGCTCACCAGCACGACCACCACCCCCATATCGTCGCCCGATACCGGCGCGGCACTCATTGCCAAATCGTTCGCGCGGCCGTCGCGGCCAACCCGGATTTCGAGCTCACCGGACGACTCGCTGCTGCCCAGCGCGATCGCGTCGGCGAGGGACGCAGGCGGCAGCGGACGCCCCCGCTCGTCGCGGATCGTCAGACCGAGCTGGTCGATACGCTTGCCCACCATCGCCTGGGGTTCGCTCAACAGCAACTCGGCAGCGGCCGCATTGAACTCCCGCAGCCGCCCCGCGCCGTCGGTGACGGCCACGCCGACCGGCATCGCGGCGAGCATGGCGCGGGTCATGGCCTGCTGACGGCGAATGTTGTCCTGGGCATCGACCCGGGCCGTGATGTCCTGCAGGGTACCGAAGATGCGACGTGGGCCACCGCCGTCGGGTGGCGACATGGCGGCTCGCATCTCGACGTGACGAACGCGCTCGCCGCCGAGCTGGATGCGCAGTTGTATCTGCAGCGGCGTGCCCTGGCGCTGGGCCTCCCGATAGGCGGCATGCACCCAGTCCCGGTCATCGGGATGCACGGCCCGCAGGAAGGATTCGTAGTGGGGCTCGACCCGCGCAGCGTCGAGCTCGAGCAAGCGATAGATCTCGTCCGACCAGTAGATTTCGCCACTGTCCAGGTTGCGTTCCCAGCTCCCGATCGAAGCGACCCGCTGTGCCGCGGCCAGTCGCGATTCGCTTGCCCGCAATTCGTCGGCCATGCGATGCAGATCGGTGACATCGTTGGCCACGCACAGCAGCGCCGTGACCGCGCCGGACGACGATCGCATCGGCGTGCATACCAGTCGCACGCACCGGCGGCCGGTTTCGATGGCGCTGTCGAACCAGCGCTCTCCGCTAATCGCGACGCCGCCGACCAGCACCGCCTGGTCGTGGGCGAACAGCGCCTGCAGACCGGCCTCGCCGATCACGTCGTCGGTGTGGCCGATGAGATTTTCGGCACGCATGCCCGCGAGTCGCTCGAACGCCTGGTTGCAGGCGAGAAATCGACCGTCGGCGTCCTTCATCCAGGCCAGTCCGGGGATGCTCCGTACCAGACCCCGCCAGACATCCCGACTGTGCTGCAGGTGCTGCCGGCTGCTCTCGAGTTCGCCGTGCAGACGCTCCGGCGTGCGCAGCAAGCGCAGCAGCAACAGGGCGACGCCTGCACTGCAGAGAATGGCCGCGATCCGCCATGGCCACGATTCGGCGGCTGGCAGCCAACCGTTTGCAGGGCGCAGGCTCAGGCCCCATTGATTGCCCGGCGGTCCGAATCCGACTTCGACCGCCTGCGGCGGCAAACCATCCACATTGGACGCAATCGGCGTGGCCGCATCGCCGAAGGCGGCGCGAAGCCAGAGCGCATAGTCGTAGCCCCGCTCGGGAATGTGATCGATGCCCGTCCCGGCCAGCACGCTGTCGACTGGAACGAGCGCCACGGCGAAGCCCCAGAACCCGCCCTTGCCGTGCTCGGTCGGCACGAATACCGGCAATAGCGCCACCAGCAGGCGGCCGCCTGCAGGGTGTTCGATCGGGCCGCCCAGCACCAGATGTCGGCTTTGCAGCGCCTGTACCGCCCACACGCCGAGCGCTTCGTCGTGCAACAGGTCGCGCCCACCGGTCGCTTCACCCATGGCCTGGGGCACGGTCCGCGCGACGACACCATCCGGTGCCAACTGCACCGCTGCGGCTGCCGGAAACTGGCCCAGCAGGACGCTACCGAATCGGGACAGTTCGTCGATCGCCCGGCTGCCGTCCTGCACCAGTGCGGCCAACGCCTGCGTCACCGGCAGAGCGGCATCGAGTCGCTCGCCAAGCAACTGCAGGTGGGCATATCCAAGCTCGGCAGCTTCTGCCCGCCGGGCCGCAATCGTGGCCTCTTCACGATGGAGCACGAAGGCCGTCGCCAGGGCCGCGAGCAGCACGAAGGCCACGAGCGCCAGCGCGCGCGCGCGGGTCGCTTTTCGACGTGGTCTCTCGCCACCGCTGTGCTGCGCGTGCTTCGACATCTCGGGCGTTCACTCGACGGGCCGATGAATTCGCCCAGATTCTACGCTGTCGCATGGACGTCGGACCAAATGCACGGCGGGCCCCGCTGCGACTACGCGCATCGGCAGCGCGACGGCGGTCGCCGATTCTGGGGCGAATTGAACTTCTCGACGCGCCGGCTCACACTGGTATTGGGCAAGCACGGAGCGCAGTCATGACTCAATTCACTTGGGATCCGGCACGCCACGGCGTCGGCGTCGAACACATGGACGCCATCCATCAGGAGTTCCTCGCGCTCGCACGCAGGCTCGAGGGCTGCCCGAACAGCCTCTTCGCCAGCCGCCTGCAGGCCCTGGTAGAGCACACCGAAGCGCATTTTGCGGCCGAAGAACGCGAAATGCGCGAGACTGAATGTCCCACCCTTGCCGAGCACGAGGCCGAGCATGCGCGGCTGCTGGCGGATCTGCGGCGATTCCAGCAGTCGGTCGCCCGGGGGCGCCCGGCGATGGCCCGTGCCTTCGTCGAAGAGGGCCTCGCCGACTGGTTCGAGCACCATCTGGCGACCATGGACGCCGCCCTCGCGACCTACCTCCGGGGCGGCTGAGGGAAATCCGCAGCCGGACGGCTCGACACCGGCATCCTGCGCATGCGCAGGATGTGGCAAACGCCGGCGCCACTCGGCCCCTCGACGAAGCGATTGCGGCGAAAGAAGCGGATCGCCCGCTGGTTGCCGGCGGCGACCACCAGCGACAGCGGCGCATCGTCCGGACAGAGACCGACCGCCTCGTCCAACAGCGCCTGGGCCAGGCCGCCGCCGAGCCGGGACGGCAGCACGACGATCCAGCGCAGGTCCGGAACTCGTTCGGAACGGTCGACGATCGCGAAGCCGCAGACCCTGCCGCCCCCCTCTCCGACCAACACGCTCTGCCGCACGTCCCGAAGGGCTTGGGAGAAGGCCGCTTCGACACTGGCGACGACGCATGCCCGCTCGTCGGGAGTCAGGCGCACCTTGCCGGGTTCCACCAGGGCCGCCTGAATCGCTTCCGCCATTTCCGGCTGGATCTGCCGCAGGTCCTCTGCCCGACCTGGTCGGACGCGGTAGGTGTCGACCGATGTCGCCTCGATACTCATGCTGCCGAGGATAACGTCTGGCCGCCGGCTGGCCATGTCGGTTTTCCCTGATCTCCGGCTTCGACGACCGGCCCCACGTCAGTCCTCGGCGCCGAAGCAATTGTCGAATTCGGCGCACTCGTCGCAGCTCGGCGATCGGCAGATGAACAGCCCTTCCTCTTCGCACAACTGACGGTACAGATACTTCTTCCACTTCATGTCGCGCGCATTGCGGCTTGCGAGCGCCGGAAAGTTGCGCCGCATCAGCGCCGACAACTCTTCGCGGGAGCCGAGACCGAGGTCCTGCCACAGGTGGCCCGAGCCCAGACAGCCATGGGCGACGACGATTGCCAGCTCCGAGGCGCCGACGACCTGTCGATCGGCGTATCGCTGCAACAGCGCGACGAGGTCGTCGAGTTCCAGGGCACGGCTCCGGTCCGCGGCGTCCGGCCCAGCGGCGGCCTCCGGCAGGCGCCACACGAGGTCCGGGAAATGCTCCTGCAGCAGCGCGTCGAAGGGGTCGCGGCCCAGGCCCAGATCAGCGGGCAGGCAGCCGCGCCCCAGCGCCCAGCCCGCCAGCAGCGAGGCCAGGACGACGCTGTTGGGGCGCGCTGCGGCCCGCGCCATCAGATGATTCGTCATCGCCCGCCGCGGGGCCTCGGCCCGCAGGCGAATCCGGTTTGCTTCGCTGATATCGGTCATCTGCCGCTCCTTGGCGCCGGGGCGACGAGCGGCGCCCGGACGCCGCCCGCTCGCTCACGACAATTCGCCGGTTCCGTATTCGACGAGGATGTCCTCGTCGCGAACGATGCACTGGCAGGCGAGCCGGTAATCGGGCGCGATGTCGGTGACATCCATCCGGTCGAGATCGTCCTGAGTGACCTTCTTCAGCTCCTTGAGCACGGTACGTTCCTTCGGCGTCAAATGGCCCGCATGTTTGTCCTTGTGGGCGTCGATCACGGTGACCTTGACCAGGCAGGTCCCGCACTCGCCGTCCTCACAGGAAAATTCGATCGGAACCCGGTTGGCCTTGGCCACCTTCAGGATCGTCTCCTTGTGGCTGCCCGCCGGGGCGTAGACGGTCTTGTCGCGATGTTCCGGACTGGTGAATGTGATGTTCGGCATGGTTTGACTCCACTGGTGAAAGGAATGCGATTAAAAAATTCATCCGGGGCGCACCACGACCTCGCCGCTAAGAACCTGGGCCTGACAGGCCAGTCGTGCGGCGCGTGGCGCGAGGTTGTCGGCCAGCACCTGGTGCTCGAGCACCGAAGGTTGGGCGAGGTTTTCGGCACCGGCGACGATCTTCATCATGCAGGTTCCGCACTCGCCTTCTCGGCAACCGTAGGTGATGCCGGCTCCGACCTTCTCCGACACCTCGATCAGGCGGGTTCCGGCCGGCACCGTCACGGTGACGCCAATGTCTTCGAAAGTGACGCTTGCCTTGGGCATGTTCGGTTTCTCCGTTGTCGATAGGGCGGCTCAGGCGAGCTCGGCGATGTCGACGACACGTCGTCGCGCCGTGCCGGTGATGTGGGCGCCGAGTTCTCGTCCCAGCCCGCGGCAGCGTTCGAGATCGTCCTCGGTCGGGTTGAGCTTGACCTTCAGGCCCTTGAGCGGAACGCGCATCTTGAGTCCGCGCATGCGGTCCTCGATCAGACCGACCGCCTCGCCGCTCCAGCCGTACGAGCCGATTGCGGCACCGAACTTGCCTTTGACCGCGACCAGGGTCAGCGACGAGAGCAGATCCCACACCGGCTTGACCGCGTCGGCGTTGAGGGTCGGCGAGCCGAAGACCATGCCGTCGGCTTCCTCGATGAGGTCGACGAACTGGGCGACGTCGCTCATTTGCAGATCGAACAACGAAACCCGCAGACCACGCACCTGCTCGGCCCCTTCGGCCACGGCACGGGCCATCCTGGCGGTGTTGCCGTAGGCCGAGACGTAGAACACCAACAACGTCTTCTCGTCGCCGCCACTGCCGAGCTCGGGCGTCGCCAGGCGCCGGTAGCGCGCCATGTATTCGCGCGGGCTGGTGCGCAGCAGCGGGCCATGGGCCGGCAGGATCACGCGCGGCGCCAAGCCCTCGAGCTTGTCCAGCGCCTCCAGCACGAAGGCCCGGAACGGCCGCATGATGTGCTGGTAGTAGTAGTCGAAGGAGAAGCGGAAGTCGCCGACGGCGTCGTTCCACAGCCGATCGTCGCAGAAGTGGCAGCCGAAGACGTCGCCCGAGAACAGCATGCCTTCGTCCTCGAGCCAGGTGCACTGGGTGTCGGGCCAGTGCAGATAGGGGGTATGGACGAACGCCAGCGTGCGCCCCCCGAGTTCGACCACGTCGCCGTCGCCGACGGGTGTGCATTCGGGCTCGGTGCCCAGTTCCCGCACCAGCGCCTTGAGGATCGCCGGCGCCCGCTGGGACAGCACCAGCTTCGCGTTCGGCGCCCTGCGCATCAGTTCGGGCAATGCGCCGGAGTGATCCGGTTCGAGGTGATTGAGGACGATCACGCGAATCTCGTCGTAGCGACAGACGGCCTCGAGGCGCGCGAAGAATTCGTCGGCGAACTCGATCTTGACAGTGTCGATGACCGCAACGCCGTGGGCGCCCCGCACCGCGTAGGCGTTGTAGGTGGTTCCATTGGCGGTGTTGAGGATGATGTCGAAGCGCCGCATCGAGGGATCGAGCGCGCCGATCCAATGCACGCCGCTGGCGAGCGCTACCGGTTTGCCCGGGCTGACGACGGATGGATGGCTCACTGGACGACCCTCCGCCCGCCGTGCAACTTCGGCGGATTGGCCTTGCGCTGCCAGGGCATTCGGCAGGCGCGAAGCCTCAGCCTCACTCCCAAGGGAAGTCGGGCACCATTTCCGGGCGGCCGAGATAAGGCGTTCATGGCCGCCGCTCCTCGGCCGCACACGGCGTAGTTTCAGCGCAGCCCTCGCGGACTTCGCGCAGCAGCGGGGCCAGCCCGAGCCATGCGGTGACCGTCGCGGCGTCGAAGCCGACCATGCAGGCACCGTCGTCGCGCCGCATCAGGGGGCGGCGGATCAGCAGCGGATCGGACAGCAGCAGTGCGAGCGCCTCCTCCCGTCCGAGTCGCTCGGGGAGCACTTCGCCGGATTTCACCCGAGGCGCCGACCGATTGAACCAATCGGGCACCGGCAGCCGATCGAAAAACTTCCGTAGCCGGGCCGACGTCCAGGGCTCGGCGAACAGGTCTCGCACCTGCACCTTGCACCCGAGGTCTTCCAGCGCGGCCCGCTGCCGGGCGTTGCCGCTGCAGCCCGGCTTCTGCCAGAACGTCACGCGGCACATCGTGGATGCCTCGCCGGATGGCGGTACCCGCGCTCGGCCCGGGATCGAGGCGTGGCCACGGCACATCGAGGTGCCGTCGCCTCGCCGATGCCGCGCGATCGACGCGGGCTCGTCGGCGCGCTCATGCGGCGGATCCCGCGGATGCGCCGGCACGCTCGGCCTTTTCCAGCAGCGACATTGCCATGGCCATCGGAATACCGGTGAGCGAGCCCGGCGGGTTGAGCGGCTCGCCGCATTCATCGACGATCGCACCCTCGATCGGGCAGATGCTGGCGCACTGGGGGTCGTCGTGGTCGCCGAGGCATTCCGTGCATCGCTCGGCGACGATCCGGAAGTGCGGCCGTGCCTCGACGATCGCCCGGTTCGGGCAAAGGGGCTCGCAGGCCCAGCAATTCACGCACGATTCGACGATTTCGAATGGCATCTCGGACTCCTTCCGATGTCCCGGCCGCCCTTCAGGCGGCACGATTGGTTTCGCCGGGGGGCGCTGCCAGCGCGCCGGCGGCGGCCAGCTCCCGATACACGGCGGCACAGGCCTCCTCGATCTCTTCCATCGCGTGCTCGCCGTTCGGCGCGATGCCGGCGGCTTCGAGTCGGCCCCAGGGTTCGAAGCCGATCTTCGAGCAGAGCACGACTTCGCAGTCGGACAGCGCGGAGATCGTCCGCTCGAGCGCGGATTCGCCATCGCCACAGCTGTCGTCTCCGGCGCAGTACAGGTCGGTCTTGCGTGGCGCGAGGAAGCGCACCCCGGCATTCGAGGCTTCGTACACCAGAAACTCCCGGGCGTGGCCGAAATGCTGGTTCACCAGACCCTGACCGCTGCTGGCCACGGCGATCCGGATCGAACGCAGTTCTGCCGGACCCGCCGTGCGCGTGGGCGCGGCCGCAGCCTGCTCGCGCTCGGCCCGCCTGGCATTCAGCGCCGCAGTGATGCCGGCCCGTACCTCGGCGCGTAGCTGCATCGCCTTGTCGTAGTCGATTTCCATGGCCGCGATCTTTTCGAGGGTGAATTCCTCGCCCCGATCCTCGCCCAGCAGGCCGACGGCGTCGGCCCGGCACTGGCGGCAGTGACGCATCATGTTCATGTCGCCGGCACAGGCGTCCTGCAGTTCCTGCAGTTCGGCGGCGGTCGGCCCGCGCTGGCCGGTCAGGCCATAGAAGGTGCCGTGTTCGGCTTCGGCGATCAGCGGCATGACGTTGTGGAGGAAGGCGCCCTTGGCCTTCACGACCCGCGACACTTCCTTCAGGTGCCGGTCGTTGACGCCCGGGATCATCACCGAATTGACCTTCACCAGGATGCCGCGCGCGGTCAGCATCTCGAGGCCCTTCTGCTGCTGCTCGATCAAGATGCGCGCGGCCTCGATCCCAAACACGCGCCTGTTCTGCCAGAAGATCCAGGGATAGATCCTGGCGCCGATCGCCGGGTCGAGGCAGTTGATCGTGATGGTGACGTGGTCGATGTTGTGGCGGGCCAGTTCGTCGACCGATTCCGGTAGCGCCAGACCGTTGGTCGATACGCACAGCTTGATGTCCGGCGCCTCGGCCGAGAGGCGACGGAAGGTTTCGAAGGTCCGTTGCGGATTGGCCAGCGGATCACCCGGGCCGGCAATGCCGAGCACGCTCATCTGCGGAATGGCGGCCGCCACCGCCTTCGTCTTCAACACTGCCTGGTCGGGCGTGAGCAGTTCGGAGACCACGCCGGGGCGCGACTCGTTGGCGCAATCGTATTTGCGATTGCAGTAGTGGCACTGGATGTTGCATGCCGGCGCTACCGCCACGTGCATCCGCGCGAAAAAATGGTGGGCGTCCTCCGAGTAGCAGGGATGGTCCTGCACCTTGGCACGGATGGCCTCGGGAAGATGGCCGAGTTGTTCTCCGCTGGAGCCGCAGGCGCTCGCACTGCAACCACCACCGGCCGCCCCGGCCGACGTCTGTCCGATTACTGGAAGTTTCATCGAGGCTGCCCTTCGAATGCGTGATGGCCTGTTTTCGCAAGGGCCGTGCCGAAGCCATGCGCCCATTTCTATTCAATACCTTAGCTTCGCATTCGAGCACCTGAGAGGCCGGTTTGTCGGACAAGCGACAGTCGCTTGTCCGACAGTCACGCAAGCCATCGGCATTACATCCGGAAACGATCGGCGGCGCGTGGTTAAGCTCCGGTTAATCCGCCAGACGCAATCTCGATCGCGCTGCAGCACAACCCTGAGACCACGATGAGGACAGCCCGATGAACACCAAGCAAACCCTTCGCCGCCTGCTGGCGGCCACCATCGCGCTCGGCGCAACCGCCGCCTACGCCGGCCCGACCTGTACCCAGGAACCACGCACGTCGTGGATGACGCCGGAGGAGATGCAGAAGCGCATCTACGATGCCGGCTACGCCATCAAGAAGTTCAAGATCACCGATGGCAACTGCTACGAGATCTACGGCCACGACAAGCGCGGCGGCCGGGTCGAGATCTACTACAACCCGGTCGACGGTGCCGAAATCCGTCGCAAGGCGAGCTGAGGCGCCCGACCATGGCGAACCCCGAGCGAGTCAGGGTGTGGGATCTGCCGGTGCGGCTGTTCCATTGGACGCTGGTCGCCAGCTTTGCCACGGCCTGGCTCACTTCGGATGACGCGGAATCCCTGCACCACTGGGCCGGGTATGCCGCTCTCGGCCTGGTGGCATTCCGGCTGGTGTGGGGATTCGCGGGTTCGGAGCACGCGCGCTTTTCCGACTTCGTACCGTCGCCGGCGGTCCTGCGCGATTACGGCTGGCGCCTGCTGCGCGGCGACGAACCCCGCTACCTCGGGCACAATCCCGCAGCCGCAGTGATGATTCTGTTTCTGCTGACGATGGTCGCCTTGATCGGCTGCAGCGGATGGTTGTTGACCACCGACTTCGGCTGGGGCAACGAGCGCATCGAGGAAGCCCACGAGCTGGCCGCGCAGATCGCTCTGTTGGCGGTTGCGATTCACGTCGCGGCGGCGATCTACGAAAGCTTCCACCAGCGCGAAAACCTGATCCGGGCGATGTTCGACGGCCACAAGCGCGCGCGCTGAACGGCCGCTGGTGAATCAGAACTGCTTGACCCGGATGTTCAGAGTCTGGATGCGGTAGGCGATCTGGCGCGGTGTCATATTGAGCAGACGTGCCGCCTTGGCCTGTACCCAGCCGGCCTGCTCGAGCGCGGCAATGACCTTCTCCCGCTCGTCCAGGTTGGGATCGTCGAAACGAACGGACGAGCGTATCGGGTTTCCGGCCCTCGGCTCCGAAATACGCTCTTCGAAGCCGAGGTCGAGGACGTCGTCCCGACCGATCGACTCGTCGGCGCTCATCACCGCCGCGCGCTCCAGGCAATTTTCGAGCTCTCGGACGTTTCCGGGCCAGTCATAGTGGGTAAGCACTCTTAGCGCCTCGTCTTCGATCTCGAGCTCGCGTCCCTGCTGGCGCCCGATCTTGCCGACCAGGAAGCGCGCGATGTCGGGCAGGTCCTCGATGCGCTCCCGCAACGGAGGCAGGTGGATCGGCATGACATTTAGCCGGTAGTAGAGATCCTCGCGAAAATCGCCCAGCTCGACCGCCTTCTCGAGATCGCGGTGGGTGGCGGCGACCAGGCGAACATCCACCTGGATGGTGCGCGTGCCGCCGACCCGTTCGAGCTCGCCCTCCTGCAGCACCCGCAGCAATTTAGCCTGGAACGCCGCCGACACCTCGCCGATCTCGTCGAGGAACAGGGAGCCGCCATTGGCCTGTTCGAAGCGTCCCTTGCGCTGGCTGATCGCCCCGGTAAACGCGCCCTTCTCGTGCCCGAACAACTCGGATTCGAGGAGGTTCTCGGGCAGAGCCGCGCAGTTGAGCTTGACGAACGGACCGTCCGCCCGGGGCGAGTTGTAGTGAATGGCGTGGGCAATCAGTTCCTTGCCCGTGCCGGTCTCGCCTCGAATCAGCACCGTCGTGTTCCACTTGCCGACCTGGCGGACCTGCTCGAACACTCGCTGCATCCGGGCCGAGTGGCCGACGATGTTCTCGAAGCCGTACTGGTTGCGCACGGCACGGCGCAGGCCATCGCGCTCTCGCTCGAGATCGGCCTTCTCGGCCCGCACCTGCCACGCGAGCTGCACCGCCTGGCCGAGAAGTTGGGCGATCATCCGCACCAGGTGCGCCTTCTCCTCGAGCCCGGCCGCACAACGGCACTCCGGCTGGCAGACGAGAACGCCGACCAGCCCGTCGGCAGTGCGGACCGGCTGGGCGATAAAGGCACCGCCCGGGTCGTAGAGTCCGCTCCGGTTGAGGAAATCCGGATCGTCGTCGATGACCGCGAGGACCACTTCCCGGCCGGTCGCGACAACGCGACCGACGACGCCTTCGCCGGCCGAGTAGCGAATGACGCGTCGCGCATCGAGGCCCATGCCGGCCTCGACCACGAGTTCGCCGCTGGCGGCATCCTGCAGCGCGATGAGCCCACCATACAGACCGCCCTGGTCCATCGCCCGCAGCATGCCACCCATGGTCTCGCGCAGATCGAGGGAGCGCGAAAGCACGCGCCCGACTTCGTACAGCGTGTCCAGCGCGCGCTGCAGCTCATGGGCGCGCGTACCGGCCTCGACCGCCACCGGGCTGCCCAGCATCACTCGATCTCCCTCGGGCCGCGCGGGAAGAAG
Organism: Rhodocyclaceae bacterium; assembly: GCA_020445785.1. GTDB lineage: Bacteria > Pseudomonadota > Gammaproteobacteria > Burkholderiales > Rhodocyclaceae > Cognatazoarcus. The sequence continues at coordinate 5,242 of JAGRFZ010000191.1, read as the reverse complement.
ACCTCGAACCGACACCCTTCGCCATAGGCGGGATCGACCCGAATCAGGCCCGAATGCCGCGACACGACCTCCTGCACCAATGCCAGCCCCATGCCGGCGTGGCGTCCGCCCGGGCGTCCGATGCGATAGAAGGGCTCGAAGATCTTGTGGCGGAATTCCTCGGCAATGCCCGGCCCGGTATCTTCCACCAGCACCCGCACGCCGTCGTCCGCAACTTCCGTGATCACACGCAGTTCCCGTTGCGGCGAGCGCGCATTCACCATCGCCGCGAGGGCGTTGTCGATCAACTGCTTGAACATGGTGCGCAGGGCGGTCGCGCGGCCCGGAATCGCCGGCAGTACCGACGCCGGCCGCCACACCACCGATACTCCGGCGGCGAGCAGCGCCGAGGTGGACACCGACAGCACGTCCCGCAGGATCTCGTTCAGATTCAGCGGCGCCGCCGACTCCTGGGACGCCGGGGGCAGATTCTGTTGCAGCCGCCGAAGGGCGCGCCGGCCCGCGAGATGGGCCTCGCGCAGCACGCCGGTCAGGGCCGAGGCGTCCGGGGCGCCTCGTCGCTCCGCCAGCTTGAGCGCGGCCTCCACCAGATTGACCGGCTCCTGCAACTGATAGATGGCGCCGTTGATCGTCTCGCGCAGGCTTTGCTTCAACTCGCCTTCGGCCAACAGCGCGCGCAGCGCACCGATGCGCTGCTCCTCCTGCCGCCGCTTGTGCTCGGTGATCTCTTCCATGACCACCAGCAGATAGCTGCGGCGCTCCGGTTCGAAGAAGCTGTCGGAATTGGGGTCGGCCTCGTCGAACCAGGTACCGGAACAAGAAAACCAGCGAATCGGCCCGCCACCGCGTTCCACCACGAATTCCTGCGCCGCGAATCCGTCGGTCGGCAGTTCGATGCGCCCGTCGCGCGTGGCGAACAGCGACGCCAGCACCGCCCGCGCGGGCTCCACTCCCTCGAACAGGCTGTGCAGCTTCTTGTATTCCAGATTGTCGAGGAGCACGCGGCAGTCGCCGTCGATGACGACCGTCGCCACCGGTGTCAGGTCGATGACGGTTTCGATCAAGGCCTTCTGGCCGACCACCTGCTGCTGGAGGTGATACATCTCCGTGACGTCGCGATGGATACCGACGAAATACGCGTTCTCTCCTTCGGCATCGAGGATCGGCGAGATCGTCAGTTCCGCCAGGTAGCGGCTGCCGTCCTTGCGTCGATTGACCAGGCGCCCGTGCCAGGGGCGATGGTTGGTGAGCTCGGACCACATCTCGCGATAGATTTCCTCCGGCGTCGTACGGTAGGAGAGCAGCGATTCATTGCGGCCGATGACTTCGTCGGGTGAATAGCCGGTGACCTCTTCGAAGGCGTGATTCGCATAGAGGATCTTGGCCTTGGCGTCGGTGATCGAGATCGCCACCGAAGACTGGTCGGTGGTCTCGACGAACACGCGCGGCGGCAGGCCGTGACCGTTCGCGAGGATGCTCTCGACGATGTCCGCGACCTCGCCCGGGCGGCAACGCTCGAGACGCGCGACGACTTCTTCGAGGGTCACACCGGGCGGCACCCGCGCGCAGCATTCCGACTTTTCCATGCAGAGTTCTCCCGCCGCAATCGGCTTCCTGACCCAGCAGGGCATTGCAGTGCACCATGCAAGATCCGGGCCGCCGGAGAACCCCTTCCGACTGCATCTTCCCTGGTGCAGTCCAGAATGACGATGCTGCTTATTTCTCAATGGATTGCAGGCGGAATCCAATGCGTCTCCTGAGTTCGCCCGGCGCCGACCCCTAGGCACGAATTCGGTGCATCGGGACAAATCGGGCGGAGGTACCCGGTAGGCTGTCGCAAACGCGACAAGACGGTCGCCGCCGGTGTCCTTTCGCACATCCCGGGGCCTGCGTGGTGCCCCGCCGCGTTACCGGCGCTTCCTCGTGCAATCAAGGACCTGGCGGAGGATTCCGACGATCCATCGCCTTGCGGAAAGGCAATGGCACGCTTCCTGCGCCGCGGCCTTCGAGATTCCGTATCGCGGACGAGCAGAGCATGAGCGAGTTTCTGATCCTTCTGTTGTCGACGGCATTGGTCAACAACGTGGTGCTGGTCAAGTTCCTGGGGCTGTGTCCCTTCCTGGGCGTGTCGCGCAAACTCGATGCGGCGATCGGCATGGGGCTGGCCACCACCTTCGTGCTGACCCTCGCGTCGGGCGCAAGCTGGATGCTCGAACAGTGGCTGCTGGCACCCTTCGAGCTCGGCTACCTGCGCATCGTCAGCTTCATCCTGGTGATTGCCGCGGCCGTGCAGTTCGTCGAGCTGGCGATGCGCAAGTTCAGCCCCGAGCTGCATCAGGTGCTGGGCATCTACCTGCCGCTGATCACGACCAACTGTGCGGTTCTCGGGGTCGCCCTGCTCAACGTGCAGGAGGGCAGCGACTTCCTCCACGCACTGCTGTTCGGGCTGGGCTCCGCGGCCGGCTTCACGCTCGTCATGGCGATGTTCGCCGGCGTACGCGAGCGCCTCGAGCTGGCCGCGGTACCCGCGAGCTTCGCCGGCGCGCCGATCGCTTTGATCACCGCCGGCTTGCTGTCGCTCGCGTTCATGGGTTTCGCCGGTCTGCGACTGGACTGACAAGGAGATCGAAATGCTCGTGGCCGTTACCAGCCTGACCCTGATCGCGACTTGTCTGGGGCTGATCCTCGGCATCGCCGCCCGACGCTTTCACGTCGACCCGCCGCAACTCGTTGCCGAGCTCGAAGCGCTGCTGCCGGGCAGCCAATGTGGACAATGCGGCTACCCCGGCTGCAGCGGCGCCGCGCAGGCACTCGCCGACCGCAGCGCGCCGGTCACCCTCTGCCCGCCCGGCGGTCCCGAACTCGCTACGGCCCTGGCCGCGAAGCTCGGCGTTTCCGCCGACCTCGGTGCGCTGGCAGCACGGGCGCCCGGTATCGCCATCGTGCGCGAGGAGATCTGCATCGGCTGTACCAAGTGCTTCAAAGTCTGTCCGACCGACGCGATCCACGGCGCCATGAAGCAGATCCATTCGGTCATGAAGGAGGCGTGCACCGGCTGCGGCAAATGTGCCGACATCTGCCCCACCGAAGCGGTCGCGCTGGTGCCCCTGCCCACCACGCTCGGCAATTGGTGCTGGCTCGCACCGGAAGCATGAGAAGGAGGCGAGCAATGGGATTCACCGAACTGATGGCCGGGATCGGGCTGCGCTGGGGCGTCCATCCGCAAGGCCACAAGCGACTGACCAGCGAGTGCGCCATCGAACCGATGGTGCTCACCGAGCGCTTGGTGCTGCCGTTGGCTCAGCACATCGGTGCCCCGGCCCGCCCGCTGGTGGCGCCGGGCGACCGGGTCCTGCGGGGCCAGCGGCTGGCAGAGTCGGGCGGGGTGGTTTCCTCGCCGCTGCACGCCCCGACCAGTGGCCGCATTGCCGACATCGGCGATTATCCGGTTCCCCATCCGTCCGGCCTGTCTGCACCTGCGATCGTGTTGCAGGTGGATGGGCTCGATCGGCCGATCGACTTCGAGCCGTGCCCGGACCCTCATGCGCTCGCGCCCGACGAGATCGCCCGGCGCGTCGCTGCCGGCGGTGTGGTCGGACTCGGCGGCGCCACCTTCCCGGCCGCGGTCAAGCTGTCGCTCGGCAAGCGCAGCCCGGTGCACACCTTGCTGCTCAATGGTGGCGAGTGCGAACCGTATCTGAGTTGCGATGACCGGACCATGCGCGAGCAGCCGCAGGCGGTGGTCGACGGAGCACGCCTGATGGCCCGTGCCCTCGGCGCGCGATCCATCGTGATCGGCATCGAAAGCAACAAGCCGCGCGCCATCGAGGCGGTACGCGCAGCCGCGGCGATCGACCCCGCCATCTCGGTGCGGTCACTGCCGTCGCGATATCCGATGGGCTCCGAGAAGCAGTTGGTGACCTATCTCACCGGCGCCGAGGTACCCGCCGGCGGGCTGTCGGCCGAGATCGGCGTCGTGGTCCATAACGTCGGCACCGCGGCCGAGGTCAGCCGCGTCCTGCGCAGTGGCGAACCCCTCACGCACCGGGCCCTCACGGTGAGCGGCCAGGCGATCTCGCGGCCGGCCAACCTGCGCGTCGCGATCGGCACTTCCGTCGCCGACATCTTCGCCCACTGCGGTGGCCTGCACGACGAAGTCGGCCGCTACGTCATGGGCGGTCCGATGATGGGCATGGTGCTGCCGGGTACCAATGTCCCGGTGGTCAAGGGCAGTTCCGGCGTTCTCGCGCTCACTGCCGAAGAAGCCGGTGGTGGCACTGCCTCCCCTTGCATCCGTTGCGCACGCTGCGCCAGCGTTTGTCCGATCGGGCTGCTGCCCTTCGAGATGGCGGCGCTGATCCGCGCGGGCCGGGCAGAGGCGGCAGTCGACCTGGGCCTCAAGGATTGCATCGGCTGCGGAAGCTGCGCCTACACCTGCCCGGCAAGGATTCCTCTGTCTCACTACTTCAGCCACGCCAAGGGCTCGCTCGCAGCAGCGGAGCGAACCCGCTTGAAGAACGACTCGATCAAACAGTTGACGGCGGCCCGCAGCGACCGGCTGGCCCGCGAAGCACAGCAGAAGGCGGAGGCCGCCGCTCGCCGTCGGGCCGAGCGCGAAGCGGCGAAGCGGCAGGCGGCGCAGGCCGCTGCCGACGCGGCACCGTCGGCGCCGGCAGCGACTTCCGAGGTGGGTGCATGACGGCACCGATCCATGCACCCCACGCCCACAGCGGCGGCAGTGTCGGTCGTGTCATGCGGCAGGTGATGTACGCCCTGCTACCGGCCACGCTGTGGGGCTTCTACTTGTTCGGCTGGCCCGCGATCTGGTTGTGGATCACCACCGTCGGCTCGGCGATGCTGTTCGAACTGGCCTGTCTGCGCCTCGCCGGTCGGGGCGACCGCAGAACCCTCGGCGATGGTTCGGCCGCGCTCGCCGGCTGGTTGCTGGCGCTGACCCTGCCGCCCTGGTCCCCCTGGTGGATCGCCGTCATCGGCAGCTTTGCCGCGATCTGCGTCGCCAAGCACGCCTATGGCGGGCTGGGTCAGAATCCGTTCAATCCGGCGATGGTGGCACGCGTCGCGCTGCTCATCTCGTTTCCGCTGGAGATGACCCAGTGGGTTGCACCGGCGCCGCTGTTTTCGGGCCTCGGACCCGACCCGGTCGCCGCGCTCGAACGGCTGCTGTTCGCCACGCCGTTGCCCGATGCCCTGACCAGCGCGACCCTGCTCGGCCACGTCAAGA
>JAGRFZ010000190.1 GCA_020445785.1 Rhodocyclaceae bacterium | reverse complement strand
GTCAAATTTGGATCGGCGCGGACACTGCTAAGAAAAGACACTGTCCGAAAGCCAGCCTTCCTCCGCAAGCCGTTGCCAAGCCAACTTGATGTGATCGGGCTGCATGAGCAGCTTCTTCCGATCGTTCCAGTCGTGCACCGCCGTAATCGCTTCATCGACCGAGCGTGCGCCGGGCTCGTGTGCGGCGACCCAGTGAACCGAGGCCAGCAGTTCCATGCCATAGGACGATTGGTAGCCTTCGATAAGCTGCCCCACGCGCTCGACATGAGCAGAAAGCGCCGCGTGGCCTTCATCGGCAATGAACGCCTCGGCTTCAGCAAGTGCTTCTTCCGTGGGCTCGATTTCGGATTCGACAACACCGTCGCCCACACCGCGAATGAAGTGCCCTTCCATCGTGTTCAGCGCGTGGCGCAACGTATCGCAGTACGGGCCGTAGTGGTGCTTCACAAACTGGAGCTTCAGCGGCTCGCCAGCCTCCTGAAGAAAATAAGCAAGCTTCTGAACCTCGATCTTGGACAATCCGTAGTTCAGCTCACGGTATGTGTCCAACACCTTGACGATTGCTGCCCGGCCGGGCGTCATACGGGGACGTTTGGTGCGCACTTCCATCGCCTTCGCGTTCGGCGCACCGCCAGGTTCGAAGAGTCGCACTTCAACTTCGGGAAGCGCTTCGAACGCAGCCTCGATCAAAGGTCGCACTTCAGCCCAGTCGAGACCACCGTTCCCGCAACCCAGCGGCGGGATGGCAATCGACCGAATGGCGAGGCGCCGCACTTGCGTCACGAGGTCGATCAGACCGTCGCGGATGAACGCCACCTTCGAGGCGCCGCGCCAGTGGTCCTTGGTCGGGAAGTTGATGATGTAGTTCGGCTTGACCAGGCCGCCTGAGTCGTGGATGAACATGCGGCCCGAACGCACTTGTCCCGCCTTGCAAGCTGCGGCGTACTCGGCAAAGTTGTCCGGCCACTTGTTCTTGAACTGCAGCGCGATGCCCTTGCCCATCACGCCAACACAGTTCACCGTGTTGACGATGGCGTCGACGTCGTCCTGCTTCAGCAGATCGCCTTGCGTGAGCTTGATCATGATGGGCTGTCCTTAGAAATACCAGGCCGGCATGATGTCGACCGTCAATGCTACGCCGGCCTGAGCCAGCAGTCCCTGTACCTGCGCTTGCCGCGCGGCGTCGATCACGCCCAAGCGTGTCATACAGTTGAGGGGCACATTGTCTCTCACCAGAAACTCGGCTTGGCGACGCTCCATCCGGTCGACGTACTGCGCAACGGCCGGGTTGTTCTGCCAAAATTTGCAGTAGCCGTCGAGCTGAGGCGCTTCGGTTATCAGGTCCCAGGCGACGGCCGTGTCCAGGTGGGCAAGATTGGTGTACGGGGTACTAAAAGCCAGCGTTGCGTTGCGGTCGTAGAAAACAAACGGGCGGCCGGCGGCCACAACGCTCTGCACGGTGGTTTCAAGGTGCACGATGTCCCCTTGCCGCCATTGACACCCTGCGACGCGGCCGCCGTTGATTGCGAACAACATTGGCGAGCGAGGCGCGAAGTAGAACGGCACGTAGTCATGCACCAGGCCGCCCGGCGGATTGGGCACGGCGCGCACCGCCCGTGCGCCCTGGGCGCCGGCATGCGCGATGTTCTGATAGTTGATGCCCGCGGCAGCCCCGCCGTTCTTCGACAATAGCGCGCCCGCGGCCAGGATGGCCGGCAGATTGGCGATCGTCGTGATGTGGAAGAGGCGCGTTGGCCTAGGTGCGGGCACGGGTCATTCCCCCGAACTTGGCGACTGGGTGCCGATGGCCGCGCCGGCGGCTGAGGCTCGCCCCTCGTAGGCCATCAGAATTAACGGCTTTGCGGCATCCAGATCTGCCTGCGAGGACAGTGACAGCTCGAGGCTACCTGTGCCCCAGTGCCCCTTCTGGCTGACATCCTGACCATTTGATGGCATCGGCACTAGCTGTGCAGGGTCGAGGTGCAAGTACAGCAGTAAGCGGTTCTTCTGCGGCACCACGGTTGCGAAGTTCTTCAGGCGCTTGAAGGCCACGTAGAGCTTGAGCTCCTTGCGCTGCACGTCGTCCCCCAGCGACAGGACGTGCCCTTCCAGCGATGCCACCAGCTCGCTGAGGTGGGGCGACAGCAGCGGCAGCCAGTCGGCGTAGGAACGGTCGCCGCTAGCACCTTTGGCGCTGGTGGGCTCTGCCGTTGGTGCAGCCGCCGTCTTGGCCGGCTTCACCACCTTGGTGCTCGACGCGTTGCCCGCATTGGCGCTTGCCGCGTTGGCCAGCTCCAGCAACAGCAATTCGTCGCCAAAGCGCCGGTAGCGGATCAGCTCGATGTTGCGGTTGATCTGCTGAACAGCATGTCCGTCGTACTTGGTGAAGTCGGCCGCGATGCATACGAGCCGCGGCGCGGTCCAGTCGATCGCGTCGGCCGCAGGTTTGCCCAGTTGGTCCATCACCAGGAGTTTGAACTCGGCCTGATGGTCCATCAGCCAATCCAGGTAGAACAGACCTTGATTGATGACGTTCTCGCCGACCGAGCGCTTGTATTCCAGGATGACGGGACAGTTGTTCTCGTCCAGGCCCAGCGAGTCGATGCGGCCCGCGTGGGTCTTGCCGGTGGAGTACTCGGTAGCCAGGAAGCGGATGCCGAGCAGGGTGTCGAGGTTGGCCTCGATCAGCGTCTGCAGCGGTTTCTCCAAGTCGGAGGCGTCTCCCTGGAGTTCGATGGCTTTGCCGGCTTGCAGGCGAAAGAGTTTGATATCGCTCACGGTTCAGACCTGATCGTGTGCCATGGCCAGTGGTGCAAGTTCGTCGGTACGAACCAGTTGCCGCAGCCCATACGCCACCAGCAGGCACCGCACGGCCGCGGCAAACTCCGCGGTCGGTGCCGACATCGCCAGGAGCTCAGCGCGCGCCTCGTTCAAGTTCGCGGTGTCACGCACCGTTCGCTCCCCGGCGGGGACACGGCTCGCTTCCTTGAAGCGCATCGCTGCCCGTGTCGCCCGCCGCAGGACGGCCCTGCGTCGCTCGTTGAGCCGGCTTTGCCGAAGTCCCAGGCAAATGATGGCTTCTTCGACGGCCGCCCTTTGCTCCGGCAGCATCTCCGGGTCCGGGGCGATATTGCCATCCTCATCGAACCACAGCTTGTACGGATCGTCCGGATCCGTCGGGTCCAGCAGAACCGGCGTCTCCTGCGTGGTGTTCCTGTTCTGCAGCGTTGCTCGACGTGCAGGATCCACCAGCGGAAACCAGTCCCCCTTGCCCACCGAGTCCTCGGAGAACTCCTGGTTCACCGTGTTGCAGAGGACTCCAGCGAGCCGAAAGTTCTCGATATCGAAGGCCAACCACGAGTAGCCCTCGTTGTACTCCTTGGCAGCCTGCTTCGATCTTCCGTGCGGCCTGAAGTGGTCCACCTGGTAGCGCGAGACCGCTTCACGGGCCTCCGAGTACCAGCACTTGCCATGCGACATGCCGGATAGGTAGGCTCGAACCGCGGCCCACTTGTTCCGGTTTGCGTTGATGTAGTCCTTGCGCTGATCCAGGTCTGCAAGTGCGTCCAGTTCCGCAGCCGCTTGGCGCAGGGCCGCCTTGATCTCCTCAGGCACGGTTTCCCAGTTGCGGTGGACGTAGATCACGCCTTACCTCGCAAAAGCTCTTCGATCACGTGACTCATCATTTTCTCTCGTCGCTGCAGTTCCGTCGGCGACCGCGGATCTGTCGCAGAAAATTCGGCGGCATCCAGTCGCCGGAGAAACTTGCGATAAAGCTCGTCTCGCTCTTCGTACATGAAACCCAGGGCACGCAGCTTCGCGTTGATCGCGTCCAACGCCTCGAGCTGGTCCGCGGTAGGTTCATCGAGTCGAGCCAACCTGTTTCGCGCTGCGATCAGGTCCTGTGTGGGTTGATCCAGCGTGCTAGACATGCCAAAGATGTCGGTCAGCACGCCACCGATGCCCAGCCCGCGCGGATCTACGAATGGCGGCTCCACCACGATGGCGTTTGACTTCGCGTCCGTACTGATAACGCGCACCTCGTCGCGCGACAACGCTGAGATCGTTAGCGGGTTGTGCGAGGTCAGCACAATGTGGCAGTGCTCCTTCTCGGCGGCAATGCCGGTCCAGTCCTCGATCAACTTCAGGTAGCTGTGCTGCCAATGCGGGTTGAGGTGCGTGTCCGGCTCGTCCAGCAGGAACAGCGCGCGCTTGCCGCGCGATACGCGGATCAAGCCCAGAACCATTAGTAGCTGTCGCTCGCCGTCCGACAAATCGGCAAAGCCGACGTCGCCACTGGCATCGTTGGTGCGAGTCACCCAGACTTGGATCTCCCGCACAAGGTCGGAGATGTCCATCGCCTCTAGGGCGTAGAACATCTCCCTCTCGTTCTTGAACTGCTGGGCCAGCTTCTGCAGGTGCTCCAGCGAAGGAAGGAAGGCAGCGTACTGCGGCTCGGCCTGCGTCTTGTCGCGGTAGTCGTCGATCGCGTTGCCTTCCAATGCGATCGGATGGAAGGCCAGTGCCTTGAAGCGGCGGGCTGCCCGGCCTGCGGGACCCTTGGCCCCCCACAAATCCTCTGCCCCCTGCTTCTTAGGCCCCGAGTACCACGACGGCCGGCGGAAGAGGGCCAGCAACGAGTGGAAGCCCGTGATGCCCAGCCGTTCGGCAAGCTGGGCGGAAACCTTGGGATCTGGAAACGCAAACAGTGCCATCAGCGCCATCACGCCGTGGATCGGCCGACAGTAGAAGTGACGCCGGGCTTCCTGCGCTTTGGCGATCTTCACGTCGTCGTCTTCGCGCTTGATGTCGTCGTAGTAGCGCCGTTGGTGGCTGTCGAACAGCGCCTCCAGCCGGCGGCTGCCGCCGGAGTAATAGCCGAATACCAGGTCTGGAAACCACTCGGCCTTGCGCTTCTCGAACTCGGTGCGCTTCACCTCCTGGCCGTTGACGCGAATCGCGGGCTCACCGGGGAAGTTGCTCAGGCACACGCTGGGCGGGTTCGGGATCGCCGGGCCCGGCGGCTGGATGCGGTAGGTCACCCGGTAGCTAAAGCGCGGCTCGTTGCGCCGCAGGTCCACCCAGCGGAAGACCTGGGTGATGGCCTCGATGAGATTGGATTTGCCGGCGCCGTTCTGGCCGATGAGCACCGTGGTGAGCTGGCGCTCGTCGAAGTCCAGCTCCAGGCGCCGCAGGTTTTTGAAGCCGTCGATGCTGACCTTATCCAGCCGCATGCCCGGGCTCCAGCGTGGCCTGGTTGTCCTTCACGTGGCCTTGATCTACCTCCCAGGCCAGCTGCTTGTAGAAGTCGGCCACGGGCAGCTCCGCCACCTTGAACAACGCCTCGGCGCTGGCGGGCGTGCCGATGCGGCGCAGGTGCCCGGCCAGGTAGGGCTGGCCCATCACATCGTCGTCCTGGCGGCTCTTGGTCATGGCGGCGGTTTCCTTGGGGGCGCGGGGCGAACGGCCGCGGCGCGGTGTGGAGGCCGAGGTGGTGTCTGTCGGTGCGTCGCGTTGGGCGGCGATGCGTGCCAGCAGCGCGCTGGCGGACTCGTCACTGGGGTCTTGCGGAACGAGTTCGCCGCGGAAAGCTTTAGCGAGTGTCAAAGGCGTCAGCCGCAGTGCGTTCGACGCGGCGGCTGCATGTCGCCTCTCGATTCGTGCCGCCAGACCAAGCAGTGCTTCGACGCGCTTCACGATTGCGATCTGCTCGCCCACGGTTGGCAGGGACAGCGGTAGCGACCGCAGTTCCTCGGCGTTGAGATTGTTGACACCGCTCGTGGACTTGGCGGTTCGCTCGATCAGTTCCCGTTGGCGGCTGGTGGAAAGGCAGATCCGAACAAAGGCTGGCAGCGCCTTCGTTTGGTCTATGCGCAGCCGCATCAAGTAGCCAGCGAACAGCAAGCCTGCCTCAGCGGTAGTCACTACGCTGCAGGCACCTACGAGCTCAAGGCTGCCGTTGGAACGGATGACCAGCAAATCACCCTCCTGCAAAGCAAGCTTGTCGACTTCCTTCGCATCGAAGTCGGCGCGCTTGAGGTCGGTGAGGTCGATCGTTCCGTGTTGCGCGATATTCGGGATTCGCAGAACGCCATGGCCGGTTGACGCATAGGTGCACTTCTTGGAGGTCCCGTAGCGGACATCGCGCGCAATGGCGCCTACCGTCGTGCGCTCCCAAGCGGCAGCCCCTCTGCCACCCTCTACGTCAATGAGCGTGCCACTCACCGCGCTGTTGAGCACCGCCTGCCGAAACCGCTTGAGCAACGCCGGAATGGCCTCAAGGCGGTCCTGGCAGGCTTGGATGCGCGCCAGCAGGGAGTCGAGTTGGTCGGCGATGCGGGTCTGCTCAGGAAGGGGTGCGATCCTGAGGGGCAGCGTTGCCGCTGCCGCGCCCGAAAGCTCCTTGAACGTCGTGCCCGTTGCGATGGCCTCAGCCTCGGGCTTGAGATGCTTCAGTTGCCAGTACACGAATCGAGGATCGATCTCCGCGGGCAGTACGAAGCTCTTGAACCCCTGGTTCGTCGAGATCTCGTTGGCGGCAATGGCCACGTAGCCGATCGGCGCCCGGCTGGAGAAAAGCACGGTGCCTTTGGGCATCAGCGTTGCGCCGCAACGCGCAAGGCCGGTTTCGGACAAGTCGCGCGCTCCGCGCGAAATGGACTGACTGCGATATCCGCTCAGGTCGGCCGGCGTTACCCAAGGAACGCCATTACCCACCGGTGCGAAGTTGTCAGGGTCATGCGACGGGGGCGTTCCGCCGCCCACGACGCGCGCCACCGATCCAATCGGTGCAATGCCCCAGCCCTCCGGAAGTTGAGCGGTCACCGATGCCTCTCCGAAAGACCTTCCGCTTCCTCGTCCTCTGCGAGCAGATCTTCGAGCGGACTATCCGGGTCCTCGCCCAGCTCTTCAATCAGCGCACGCAGTTCAAGAATGGCAGTGTTGAGTTCGTGCAACGCGAGCCGGGCAACCGCGGCAGGCGCATCCCTCAACTGATGCGCTGTGTGCGCGCTCTCGTCCTTCAGCCAGCCGATGTCCAGGTTGTCGCCCCGCTGCGCGATCTGCTCGCGCGTGAAACGGCGCCAGCGGCCGGCCTCACCGCTGTCTTGCCGCGCCGCCAGTGCTGCCTGGCTACCACGCGGGTCGCTCCCGAAAACGTCTTCGAACTTGTCACGCGGCTGGCTGGCCGGGGCATCGGGCGGCGTGCGGAAGTAGTCGCGCGTGAAGGGCGTGCGCTTACCGAAGGCGGGCATGTTGGCGCGCATGTCGTACACCCACACTTCCTTGGTGTTGCACTTGTCCGTCTCGCCGCGGGTGAAGAACAACACGTTGGTCTTCACGCCCTGGGCGTAGAAGATGCCGGTGGGCAGGCGCAGGAGGGTGTGCAGGTTGCACTTGTCCATCAGGTCGCGCCGGATGTCGGTGCCGATGTTGCTCTCGAAGAGCACGTTGTCTGGCAACACCACGGCGGCTCGGCCGCCTGGTTTAAGCGCACGGTAAATATGCTGCAGAAAGGCGAACTGCTTGTTGCTGGTCACGTAGGTGAGGTCGCCGCGCGTTGGGAGTCCGCCGCCCTTCTTAGTGCCAAAGGGCGGGTTGCTGAGAATCAGCGTGGCGGGAGGCAAGGACTTGTGTTCGTCGCTCAGGGTGTCGCCGAAGGTCACGCCGCCTTCGAGGCCGTGCAGCAGCATGTTCATCAGAGCCAAGCGATGCGTGTCCTGCACCAACTCCATGCCGTGGAAGGTCTGATGTCGGTACTTGCGCTGCGCCTCGTCGCTGAGGCTGTCGAAGTCATTGTGATGGCGCAGGTAGTTGTTGGCGGCGATCAGGAAGCCGCAGGTGCCGGCCGCCGGGTCCTGGATCACATCGCCCAGCTGCGGCTTCATCACGCTGACAATGCTGTCGATTAGGTGGCGCGGGGTGAAGTACTGGCCAGCGCCGCTCTTTTTTTCCCCTGCGTTGCGTTCGAGCAAGTCTTCGTACAGGTCGCCCAAATCGTCGCGGTCGACGCTGTACCAGTCGAGGCCGTCGATGTCGGTCACTAGCTTGCTTAACGTAGCCGGCTTAGTGATGACGGTGTTCGCATTGGCGTAGATCTGCTGCACTGCACCGCGGCCGTGCAGGTCGTAGTCCAAAAGCATTTCTTTGTAGGTATCGAGACGATCTGGTGCTGAGGCGTCGAGAAGGTCGTCCCAGCGGATGCCGGGTTGCGCGACCGGCGGTTCGGACTTCTGTTTTGGTCGCTTCCACACCTTGAGCCTGCGCTCCTCCCCTGTCTCCTTCATCATCTTCAGGAACAGCAGGTAGGTCAGCTCGCTCAGGTATTGGTGGTAGGTGACGCCGTCATCGCGCAGCACGTGGCACAGTGACCAGAGCTTGGCGCCGATGTCGAGGGCGGCGGTGTGGTTGGACATTGACTCGGGTTAGAGAAAGATCAGCGGTTGGCAGATTCGGGCGGCAAGGCCCACAGCGCGTCATTGAAGGCATCGAGAACGGGTTGGAGTTGGCCGTTGAAGACCTTGTCCAGTCGGTCGAAGCCTCCGCCCTCGCGCTTGAAGATCAGATCGGGGTCGTCGATGGCAGAGCGATCCACCAGCACGTTGGCCTTGGTCTGCGCAGCAATGCGCTTGAGCCAATCGCGTTGCGGGGTAGTCCAGGGCGTGCCTGCGGGAGGATGCGCCAGCAGATGCTGCAGGGCCCGGTCAACACGCTCGGCATAGGGGATCAGCGCGTCACCGATGGCCGCCTGGCGGATGTAGCCGACGATGCGCGCCGCGATGTCCTGATTGGTCAGCTCGCGCCAGGCCGAGGCGAGGTTGGCTTCGGTGAAGCCGGCCTTGTCGAGCGTCAGCACCAGCTCGCGCAGCTGGGCGCGCGTCAGCTCGCGGGGCCGGGTGAGCACCGTCACCAGCGCCGAGATCTGGTTGCCTTGCGTCTTGATGAACTCGCCGAAGGCGCGGATGTAGTCGTCGGGCTTCTTGCCCTTGCCATAGCCGCGCTCGGCTCGGTCGAAGGCGTCGGCGTGGTCTGACACGAACATCTCGCGCTCGGGGCCGTCGCTGCGGCGATCCAGCATCTCGCCCAGTTCCGGGTTCCGGACGAACCACGCCGCTACGTCGGCCAGTGGCATGGCCTTCAGCTTTTGGATAAAGGCTTGCACCGGCATTCCTGCCTTGGCTTCGAAGTCCTGTCGGCTCTTGTCCGTGAGGTGGCGCTTCTTGGCTTGCAGCTTGGCCAGGAACTGGTCGCGCGCCAGTTCGGTGGCGGACTCATCGTTCAGCGTGGCCAACTCCTGCGAAAGCTGAGTGAAGGTGATTTTCGGATTCACGACCACGGGCTTCATGGCCGTCATGTCGCCGATGGCTTCGAAGATACGCACGGCGTCGAAGACGCGGAAGGCATCCTTCACGTCGGTACCGCCGAAGTCGCACAGCCGCGTCGCGCGGCCCAGCATCTGGTCGAACAGGATGCGGCTGTTCACCTGGCGCAGGATCACCAGGTTGCAGATCTCGGGTACATCGACACCGGTGGTTAGCAGGTCGACGGTGACCGCGACATTGGGCAGGCGCTCGTTCTTGTAGCGGCGGATCAGTTGCAAGGGCTTGTCGGCCGCGCCGGTGATCTTGATGACGGCATCGTCTTCGACCGCGCCGTACTGGACGGCGAAGGCCTTCTTCAGCAAGTCCACCACCATGTCGGCGTGGCTGTCGCTGACGCAGAAGATCAGCGTCTTGCAGCGCGAGGCCGGGTCCAGCTCCTGCGCCAGGTAGGTGCAGACCACCTCGTTGAACGGCCGGGTGATGACCTTGCGGTTGAAGTCGTCGACCTTGAGCTTGATCTCGTCGGGCGTCTTGAACAGCTCGATCTGCTGGCGGCCGGGGTGGTAGACCTTGACCTCCTCACCGGCCTTCCAGGCGATTCCCTGCCCGGAGAGGACGGTGTGCACTTGGACTGGCGGCTCGTAGTCCACGAGGTAGCCGTCAACCACCGCCTCGCGGTAACCGTAGGTGAAGACGGGCGCACCGAAGATCTGCGTGGTGTGCAGCGCGGGCGTAGCGGTCAGGCCGACCTTTACCGCGTCGAAGTAGTCCAGCACGCGGCGGTACTTGGACACGTAGTCCTCGTAGCCGCGGAAGCTGAGCTCGGTGTCGGACAACTCGCGGTCCAGCAGGTAGCCGCGGTGGCACTCGTCGACGACGATGCAGTCGTATTGGTCGATCGGCGGCGGTGGCTCGCCATCGGCGGCGTATAGCACACGCTTCACCATGCCCTGCACGGTGGCCAGGTGTACAGCGGTGTCGGCATCGGGCACTTGGTGTTCCAGCTCCTTGATGCCGAAGATATCGGCAAAGGTCTGCAGGCGCTCCATGCGCGTGTCCTTGAACGCATTGGCCGCCTGCTCGCCTAGGGCCGAGCGGTCGACGAGGAACAGGATGCGTCGGAAGCGCTTGGCCTTGAGCAGACGGTAGATCAGCGCAATGCAGGTCTTGGTCTTGCCCGTGCCGGTGGCCATGGCAAGCAGGATGGCGCGCTGGCCATCACGAATGCCGGCCTCGGTCGCGAGGATGGCCTGCTGCTGGTAGGGGCGCAGCGGAAAGCCGTAGTCGAAGGGCGACTGGGCCAGCTCGGCGTGGGCGCGGGAATCGTCGCGCTGCAGCAGCGCGCTCAGGCCCTCGGGGGTGTACCAGCCATCGAGTGCATGGCCCAGGTTTTCGGGCCGGCGCACGTCACAGAACCAGACGCCGCTTTGCTCGGCCAATTGGCGCAGGTAGGGACGGCCGTTGGTGGAGAACACGAAGGGGATACGGAACTCGCCTTGTGCGCCGTAGTTGGTGGCCGGCAGTTCCACCTCGGGGGAGGGTCTGAAGCCGCGGCTGTAGCGCTTGGCTTGCTGCAGCGCGCCGGAGACGTCGATGTGCTTGCGCTTGGCTTCGACGATGGCGATGGGAACCAGGTCCACGAAGAGTGCGTAGTCGGCTGGCCCCGTCTCCGTCGGCCATTCGGCAATGGCCAGGTTCTGGCCGCGTTGCGGCCTTGCGCCCTTGGTGAAGGTGAGCTGCTCTGAGTCGACAGTCCAGCCGGCAGCGGCCAGTTGTTCATCGATCAGCTTGCGTGTGTCGCGTTCGCTGATCTGGAGGGATGCTGCTGCTGTGTTGGCAGCCGCCACGAACCTGGCGATGGTTTGCGGCGGTGCCGCCTCGGCTTGGGCCTGCAGGGTTTGCAGGCGTTGCTGCAGTTCGGCTTTGGCGGCCTCGGCGTCCGCGGCCATCGACTCCCAGAAGGCGCGGTCCTGCTTGGCTTGCTGGGCTTGGGCCTGCACCTGGTCGAGCGTTTGGGTCGCGTCCTGGTGGGCCGCTCGGTGCTGCGCGAGCTCGTTGCGCAGGTTGTCCAGCTCGGCCAGCAGCTCGGCGCTCTGATTCGCCGGTGGTGACGGTGGCTTGAAGGGGCCCGACTTGAAGCCGGCGTCCTTGAAGGTGCGGTGGAACCACACGCCCAGCTGCCAGGTGAGGCGCAGTCCAAGCAGGGCGGTTCGGTGGTCGCCGGCCAGGCGGTGGTTGGCGTCGTTGCCGGCGCGCCGAACCTCGTGGAACAGGTTGCCGACCTCGCGCGGGACGATGCCCTGGTCCTGCAGGCGGCGCAGCAGGTCGACCTGCTTCTCGTCAGGCGACGTAAACACTCCCACGTTCGACGCAGCAAGCTGCGCGAGCAGCTCCGCCAGTTGGCGAAGCTTCAGAAGGCAAGTGTTCGGGTCATCAGCAAAGTAGCGCTCGGCGAGCATCCCGAGGCGCACCAGTTGCTGGTCGTGCGACTTGAGGTGTCCGAAATTCGATGGCTTGTCGCCGAGCATCGGTAGTCTTTACTCGGAGGCTGGCGTTACTTGCGAGATGCCGCGGGATGGTGCGGGCCGGTCGACTTGACCGGCGGGCTAACGATGCCGTGATCACGACAGTAGCTGAGCACCATGACCTCCAACATAGACGCAACACTGCGCCTCTCGACCTCCGCGGCCGCCGACAGCGCGGCTTTGACATCGGGCGGGACTCGGGCGCTGACCACCTCGGTCTTCCTGACAGCCACGGCGGAACTCCTGTGTGAAAAACGCTAGCAGTTTGCAAGGGTAACCTATCGCCTTCCGCGATTGGCTCGGGAGTGTCCTGCTGCCGGATTCATCGTTGGCGTCGGAAAGGGTCTCGAATCTTCCCGCAAGGCCCTTTCAACAAATGGCTTCGCGCAGCATGGAAATGCATTGACGTCATCGTGGACGACCGCGGTCTTCGCTAGGTCACGCCCAAGCAGCAGCTTTTTGTCTTTGTTCGCCTTCATCGGGTAGGTAGGCCGCCGTTCCAGACCGCAAACTCTCGAACGGCAGGTCACCGACGCATCGCCGCCGGATTGGGCGTGGCTGGCCGACGGCCGCTCAGGCCGACCTCCTGAACGACCCAGATTGCTCAGAACCGTCGCATTGTCGTTCTGTAAGCTGTCCTTGCATTGCACATCACACTGCTCGCGTCGCTTGTGACTGGCCGACGCACCGTCATCGGTCAAGCACCCGCGCCTTCCGCTTCGCGCTTCGCCGCGAACCTGACCTCGTCAACGCGAGCCAAGGTCAGCGAAATGTCCTCTGCCAGCAGGTGAAACGCCGGAACCCGCACATCGGTGCCCTCGGGTGTGTAGTCGAACGGCCTCAGCTGGCCGACCACGCGCACCCGCGCCCCCTTGCGCAGCAGCCTGGCAGCCCGGAGCCCGCTCGTCCCAGAGCGACACCGGCAGCCAGAATCCACCCGTCTGCTCCAGCTCGCCCGCCGCATTGCGCGTGTACTCATCGAAGAACACCCGCATCTCGGCCACCTGCCGATCTTCACCCGCGATCGGTACCGTCTTCAGCACCGGTTCCGTACCCAGTTTCCCTTGCCTTCGAATCGATTGGACATCCGCTTCTCCTTGCGCGCCTTATGCAGATTCCTTCGCCATGGGCGCAACACGCCGAAGGACACGATGACCGCCCTACCCGAGTCGTATTGGACGAGGCGTGCCATTCCGTTCATGCCGTATGCTCGTCCCAGTCGGCTCCGTCGAGCGCCGCGAGCCGCTTCCGGCGACACAGGTAGAGCGACAGGGCCAGCATCCGCAGACGCGCCTCGTCGTTCAATCGCAGGGCTTCCTGGTTCACCCGGCAGTACCACTGGCGCAGCGCTTCCGGCTGGCCATCGATCTCGTCCGCGAATCGCTCCCACGAGACGTGGCCCGCATGCACGCCATTGCGCCGCCACCGCACGAAGATCCCCCCGCTCGGACGTCGATGCACGGCGAGGTGGAGGCTCCGCCCGGCCGATCCCTTCGTGCTGTCGGCAAGCTCCAACAGTTCGCCTTCGATCCGCTCGACGGCCCGCCGCAGGCGTCGCTCCTCGGCCGCTTGACCACCCGCTGCGCCACCCCTACCCGTAAATGCCTTTGGCTCACCCACGGCAGGACGGCCAGTTGCCGCAGCGCCGGGCCCGGTTGTGCGCTTTGGCCCAGGTCCGGCGGGCCGGCTGGCCGACTGACGCATCGACGGATGTTCGTCGCGCCTCGCTGGGCTCACAGCAAGGTCTCCGACTCGCCATCATCGGCCCCCTCACCCGCCGCCTCGATCTGCGCGGCGACGGTCGTCAGCAGGCGCCGGTCCTCGGCGGTCAGCTGCACCCGGCGGCGCGAATGTCGCGGCATCACCTCGCCGGTAAAGACCTCCTGCGGCACCGGCCCGAAATGCTGCAGCACCGCCTGCACGCGTTTCTGCGCCATCTCCTCCGCCCCCGGCACGAAGTCCCGACGGGAGAGCTCGTAGAGCTCGCCCTGGGCCAGGAAGCGTTCGAAGTGGAACACCTTGTGGCAGTTGGCGCGGAAGCGTCGGGTGTGGTTGCGGATGCGCGTGCGACCTTCGTCGTCCCGCAGCAGGTCCTTGCGGATCAGCGTTTTCACGATGCGGACGAAGTAGTCGTACTCGACGATCAGCTGGGCGACGGCATAGCCGTACGGGCTCTTGAAGCCCAGCTCGACGGTCTTCGGCTCGCGCGAGCGCAGCACCGAGAGCTTCAGGCCGCGATCGGCCATCGCGTCGATCCGCGCCTTCAGCTCATCGCCCTCACGACGCAGGTCGTCTTTGAGCTGCGTCACGTACTGATCGGCGAGCAGCAAGGCCCAGTCGGCGTAGGGGTTGTCGAGTGCCGAGCGCGCCCACAGGAAGCGCAGCGATGAGGCCAGCGCCCGCCCGCCGGGAATCGCCGGCAGGCGCTTGGCGGGGTCGTGGCGGCGCCCGAGGAACATCCGGTAGCCCTCCTTCGTGTGCAGCGTCATCTGGTCGTCGTCGTCATCGACCAGATCGCCCATGTCCCGCAGCTTGGACGCTTCCTGCTGGGTGACGCCGGGCGGCGCCGCGTTCATCGAGTCGTACTCGGCCTGCATCTGGCGCAGCTGCGCTTCCCGCTTCTGAAACTCGGCGAAGCGCCACCACATCGGATCCGACGGATCGGGGTCGTCCGCCTCGATCAGGTGGCGTACGTGGGCCCGTTCCTGTTCGAGGCTGTAGCCGTCTTCGAACGGCGAATCGGGCTCGCGCTCGAAGTGCTGCGCGGGCCCACCCTCGAACGGCACGAAGCTGCCCGGCGTCATCTCGGCCATCGGCTTGGCAGGGGAAGACGGTGAATTCATTCGCTGACCTCTCGCGGCTGGGGTGGAAGAAAGCGCTCGCCCAGGGCGGCGAGGGCCGGGTTCGGTGTCAGGCCAGGCACGACCTGGCCGGAAGGCAGCGGCTCGGCGAGCAGCGCGGCGAGCTGCGCGACATCGACGCGGTAGCGCCGCGGGGCATTGCTCGGCGCGTTCGGGTCGGCGCGGGCCTCGAGCAGGCCGCGATCGGCCAGATCGCTCAGGGCCCGGGCCACCGTCATCCGCGACAGCCAGGGGCAATGGCGCACGGCCTCGCGCCAGCTGAGCGGCACCGAGTGCTCGGCCGCATGCCGGTGCAGCAGCAGGCAGACGACGCTCAGCTGCGCCCAGTTGCCCCGCAAGGCCCACAGCAGCCGGGCCGTGATCTCGGACTCGGTCATCGGCTCTCCCTTTGCGGCCCACTTTGGGCCACCGTTTCAGGTTCATATGGCGGCCCAATCTGGGCCATACAGTCATGGCACGCCACGTCGCAGGCTCCTTCGCAGTGCGTCGAGTCTTTGCTGAATCTCGGGGCTTGGCGCGCATCCGGTCCCGCTGCTGGCGCCACCGGGCTCCGCGCCCTGCCCCGCGTCGGCCATGCCGTCCGGTCGGCGCCGGCGCGCGGCCTCGAGCCGGGCGGCGTTGCGGCGGGCAAGCCGTCGCTGCAGGGCCCGCGCCGGCACGAACTGCCCGCTGTTGGCCCGCGACACCAGCGCGGCGAGGTAGCCCAGCGGTGAGCGCAAGGCGCCGCCAGCGAGATGGGCGGCCCACTCGTCGATCACCAGGCGGGAGAGTTCGGCATCGGCGAGGCGGTCGAGGATCCGGATCGCTGCACGCTGCTCATCGGGTCCCAGCCCGGGGGGCAGATCCCGCTGGGCGAGCAAATCGGGGTCGGGGGAAATGAATTTTGGAACTACTACTCCGGCTCCTTCCCGGTCCGATGCGCGCT
>JAGRFZ010000044.1:4538-5324 GCA_020445785.1 Rhodocyclaceae bacterium | reverse complement strand
CGCACCAGGCCATCCTTGCCGCCGAAGTGGTAATTGACCGCCGCCAGGTTGGCCCCGGCGCGGCTGGTGATCAGCCGCATCGAAGTGCCGTCGATGCCATGGCAGGCGAACAGCTCCTCGGCCGCATCGAGAATGCGCCCCCGGGTATCGCCCCCCTGCCGTGCCTGGACTGCCACCATCACCCTCCTGCCGAGCCACCGTCACAAGCCCCGAATTACCACCGGGTGGGGCCGCGCAACGCACCCCATTCAAACGTTTGTTTGAATCATACGTTCGCCCACAGTGTAGTCAAGACGATTTCTAGAGTCTGTCCACTAATTCAGCCGGCCACCCCGTCCGGCCACCCCCGCCGATCCGCTATAATTCGTGCTTCCAGCACCGGCCTCGCGCCGGCGCACGCCCTTGTAGCTCAGCTGGTAGAGCAGCGCACTTGTAATGCGAAGGTCGGGGGTTCGACTCCTCTCGGGGGCACCATCATTCCAGTTGCGCGATCGGGCGATCGGCGCCGGGCGTCTTTCGATTCCATCCGCCGCGGGCGCCGGATCAGCGGACGCGGTGCGTTCTCCCGCGCACGCGAGCACGCACCCTACACCAAGCGGCCAACCGGACGAAAACGGAAGCCCGGATCCACCCCAGCTTTCATTCCGCCGGTTCCTGCGCGCGAGGTGGGCGAAACTCTACCGAGCGCATCCAATTCTTGACTTGGCCGGAACACGCGACTATAGTTATGCCTCACCAGACGCGGGGTGGAGCAGTCTGGCAGCTCGTCGGGCTCATAACCCGAAG
>JAGRFZ010000044.1:0-4526 GCA_020445785.1 Rhodocyclaceae bacterium | reverse complement strand
AATCCTGCCCCCGCAACCAGATCCAGCAAAGAGCCAAGCGTTACGACGCTTGGCTCTTTGCTTTTGAGGCGCGCGAGCCTTGTCACTCCCGCCCCTGGCACCCGGCAGTTACGCCCATCCGGTCGCACTTTTCATCTTGCGCTCATGACCTAACAGGCAGCAAGAGAACCGAACGCGACCGCTTATGGGAATCGGACAGGAAGGCAACGTACTCCACAAGCAGCGCATGAAAAAGCGGCGTGCCGATTTCCCCGCCCCCCTGCCCATAGAGTCCACTGCAGGTCACGACTCTGCTATCGACCCGAATGATCCAGCCGTTGCCGTCGACCTCCCCGTGCTCGGCTTCGCCGACCAGAACTTGCTTGGTCAAGGCGAGTAAGGCGCCTCCCGCGCCTGTGGCACTCTGGACGTCACAGTCCAGAGCCTCGCACACGGCTTCGAATTCGTGGGCCGGCGCACCATCTCGAAACACATCGAGTTGCCTGCTCAAGCCGGCATCTGGCCCAAGCGGCGCCCTCGGATGGCATTGGACAACCAGACTCATCGGTTGCCTTGCAGCGGATAGAAGCAAGTCCGCGACTGGGATTCGTCCCACTCGAACTGAATGACCACGCCGCCAGGGCTCAGCGCCTTGAAGCGCGTGCGTGGGCGCCCCTGCTTGAATGCTTCGGCAGCCTCGTAGCGGATACGGGCATCCGACCAGGTGGGCGGAAAGAAGGTGTTGTAGCCCAGCTTCGGAATCCATTGACCGTGTCCGTCGCTCATTTCGATCAAAGCCTCGAAGCATCCGTCCGGGTGGGCCACCGGTTCCGTGCCGGCGACGATGCGGACCCGCTCTCCCAGAGAAAACGCGGCATGACAGCCAGTGACGATCGGCCGGCTCATCACAGCCTCTCCATCTTCTTCCAGCGCGCCTCCTTCGCGGACTGCTCGACCTTGCGGGCATCGACCCGGTCGATCATGCCGAAAATCCCCTCCAGACTAGGCAGACCAGTCTTCTCCAGCACTTCCACGCGGTATTGGGCCAGCCGATCCGGAGAGAGGTTCAGAGAGGCGCAAACCTCGGTATCCGTCATGCCGGCACGGATGGCCGCAAGCACTTCGCGATCCCGCGTATTGAGTTGATAGATCCGCGCATTCTCGACCGACTCCAGCTCGAGACGTTCGCGGATGCTCGACACGTCCGGGATCGCCGGCGTCGGCTCATCGGGAAACGGCACCTCGATCGGCTTGTGCTCGGGATCGCCAAGGAACTGAATGTAGGTCTGCAACGCGATGTTGAACTGACCGAAGGTGACCGCGCCGGCCTCACCATCTGTCTGGCCATACTGCCCCTCAAACCAGACGACCTCGGGGGTAAGGTAGAAGATCCAAGCGTTTCCGCCCGTCTGGATAAGCGTTTCCTCCCCAGCTACGATCATGTCGACATTGATCTTCATGCCTCCGCCATCACCATCGCCGAAACTTATGTCTTCGTCGAGGCTCGCACACATGGTCTCGTAGGAATCCACCAGTTTGCCGTTGCGATCGTACACGTGAAGATTCAGATCGGCACTGTAGTCCTTTCCCTTCTCCGGAATCGAGATCCACTCACGTGGGCGACATTTCAGCTTCAGTGCGGTCATTGCCTCAATCATTCCTCGGATAGAACGTCGTACGCTGATTAGTTGAATCCCAGTGGAATTGAATTCTTATCCCCGCAGGAGATGTCCCTGCAAAACTGCCGCCGGGCACGCCTGCCTTGAACGCCTCACTCACCTCGTACCTGACCCTTGCCTCTGACCAAGACGGCGGGAAAAACGTCGATCTCTGAGGCTTTCCACCGTACGTCAATTTGTCCACCCAAGCCCCCTTCTTACCATCAATCGGATTGACCCAGTCCGGGTTCCAGATCTGCACCTCGGCCTGGTATGTTCCGTTCGAATTGTATTGAATCCGAGTTCCCGGCTTGATCCGTGCGTTGCCCTTGGCTGCGAACTCGGCGTGATAGCCACTGCCCGTGCCGTTCTTCTTCAGATCGCCGGCAAGCACGTGATTGAAATCGAACTTGTTGTCGTCGAGCAACTGTTCGTCGGTATTCGCCCGATACCACGCATCGCGACTCGTGCCGGGCTGGATGCGGGAGACTTCATGCAGTTCTTCGCGCAAGCGCGAGCCGGAGGTGGCGTCTGCCGTACCTTCGGCTGCATCGGCCAGCGGCTTGTTGGCGGCACCGCCAGGGGAGACATGGCTGGTGACGATACCCGTGCCGGGATTGGTGACCAGTTCGCCATCGACCGGTGATGGGCCTCGACCCGACACAAGCTGTCCGCCCTTCGGACCATCGAGCTTCAGGAAGTCATTGCCGAACTTCAGCAGCCTCTCTCCCGCTTGTTCGACGACTTGGCCGACGACCTGCCCAGTCTTGCTCACAAGCATCGCGCCCACAAACAAGTCGGTCGGATCGGGCAGCACCGTGCTCGCCGTGCCTATGCCGACCAAAATAAGGAGTTGCGCGTTCTGGTGGTCAATCCGTGAGGCGTACTGTTCCGGAACCCCGTCCGGCGCAAAGGGATAGGCCTCCGGGTCCGATTCAGTGGCAGGATGGTTGATGATCTCGTCGTCCAGGTCCCGGTCGAGAAGGTGCCGATGTGTTGTGCCGTTTTGGGCGGCGACTTCCACGTTCAGGCTTTCGCTCACCCAGGGCGCGCCCGGATCGATTTCGACCGGTTTTTGATACCCCTGCAGCATGGGCATGCTCGCATCCACGAGAAAGCCATAGCCCGCGCAGTCGCCCGTACGCGTGCAATCGGCGAGCGCCGCATCGAGGACGGTGTCGTTTTGATCGCTGACGCCCTGGAACTTGGCTCGAATATCCTCGATGCAGCCTGCATCGCCATGGCAATTCGCAAGTTCGTCCGCAAAGGCCCGCTGCTGAGAGTGCATCAGGAAGTTATTGACCGCCGAGTTCCTCGCTGCCCCCTGCGCCGTATCCTGGTCCAGCCCCAGTTCGCCGGCGACGCCGCGCGCGAAGAGTTCGTTGCCCACCTGATACGCCGTGCCGGCGTACGGGTTGCTGCGGTCAATCGGTACGCCCAGCGCATCGAATGCGTTGCCCACCACGCTCTCGCCCGCGCCGCCCAGCGCACCGGCGCCGCAGTCGGCGTCCCGAGCGGCGGCCGAGAGGCAGCCCAGGCCTGCGTGGGCGAGGGTTTGCAGCGCCGGGCTGGCGTGGCTGCCGCCGGCGCCGAAGCTGGTGCCGATCTGGTGGGCGCCGGCGGCGGAGAAGTCGAGTACGACCGAGTCGCGGAAAAGGTCCACGAATGATCCGGCTTCCGTCCCATGGACAAGGGTATCGACGCCGGCATTGACGACGCCCCGAGCAAGGTAAGCGGAGAACGTCCCGCCGACGTCGGAGAGGCCCCCGCTGGCGACTCGCCCCATGCCTTCGACGTTCGTAATGCTCGCCCATTGGTTGATGCTCATGGTTTCGCCAGAGGCCGCCGGTACAAACTGCGCGTTGAGCAGACCGGCGGTGAGCATCGCAGCGCCCGCCTGCCGCCAGGTCTCGTCATCGCCCCAGGCGTCGAACACGGCGCCGAAGTCGCCCCCGGAGTTGGCGAAGGAGACCGCACTGGTGGCGGCCAGGCTGCCGGCGCCCGCACCAACCACGGCGCCCTGGACAGTGGCTGCCCCGCCGGCCCAACTGGCCGCGGCACCGCCGGTGAACACCGCGGCGACGGTTGCTACCACAATCGTCCCTTCCTGCGTGAGCCCCTGCTGGTCCACGTCCCAGCGCTGCTCGACGGTGTTGACCGCCTCGAAGCGGGTCGCCGGGTCGTCCGCGAGGTTCGCGGTCCAGCCCTGGCCCGGCTCGGCGGCTTGGTCGCCGATGCGGGCGCGCAGGTCCTGCTGGCTGAAACCGGCGGCGTCTTCTTCACCGACCGCCACCTGCACGCTGAGGGCGCTGCCGCCCCAGTCCACACCACCGTCGAATAGCGCCCGGTGGGCGGTTTCGGTGAGGTGACCCTGGTCGGATTCGATGGTGTAAGACCAGTCGTTGTCCTTCTGTTCGAACTGGTGGAAGTCGGAGTCGGTCTCGATCGTCAGCTCGATGGTGCTAGCGTCGAACACCGTGCCCGCGCCGGTGCTGACCTGCACAGCACCGATCTCGACCGTGTCGGCCGATACTGCGAAGCGCCCGCCGGCCTCAATGCGGCTGGCCTGCACCCGGCTTGCGGTGGTGGTGGCACGTTCGAGGTCTTCGGCCTTGCCGAGGGTGACCCGGTCCTGGGTCTGCCAGCTGCTGCTGGCGATGTCGCTCGCGCCGCCCAGCGTGAGGGTGGCGCCGATTGCGGTGACCAGATCGCCCCCGGCGCTGAGATGGGTGGCAGAGAGGTCCGCGTCGCCGCCGGTGTGGATGCTGAGCGTGCCCTCGCCGGCGGTCAGCGCATTGAAGCGGGTCGTGCGGCCCGTTTCGGTCTGTCGGTCCGTGCTGCGTTGGGTGCTGACGCCGAAGTCGTGCACCCGGCCGACCGAGGTGTTCA
>JAGRFZ010000189.1 GCA_020445785.1 Rhodocyclaceae bacterium | reverse complement strand
GACGACCCCCACGGCCGGGCACAGCCCGGCCTGCCCCCCGAGGGGGCTGCCCGGAAACTTGGGAGCGGCCCGGCGTTTCCGGCGGACGACCCCCACGGCCGGGTACGGCCCGGCCTGCCCCCCGGGGGTGTCATGAAACCCTGGGGGTGGCTGGCGTTTCGATGGGCCTGAGCGGCGCCAGCGGTATCACCGGCTGGCGTGCCCGCAACTGGCCGCAGCCGGCGTCCACCTGCTGGCCGGCGGAGTCGCGCAGCTTGGTCAGGACGCCCCGCCGATAGAGGGCCAGCGACATTGCCGCGGCCCGTTCGGCCGAAGGCCTTCGCAGCGTGCCACCATCGACCCGGTTCACCGGGATGAGGTTGAGCACCATGTATTTGCCGGCCAGGAGGTCGACCAGCGCTTCGACCTCGTCGTCGCCGTCATTGACACCCTCGATCAGGGTCCATTGGACCTGCACCGGATAACGCGACAGCCGTGCGTACGCCTCGGCCAGGTCCACCAGTTCGGACGGCGCGAGTTCGGCTGCCCGCGGCAGCAGTTCACGGCGCAGGGCGGCTTTCGTGGTGTGCAGCGACAAGGCCAGCGCCGGCCGCACCGGAGTCCGCGCCAGTCGCTCGAACAGGCGCCGATCGCCCACGGTCGACACCACCAGGTTCTTGTGGGCGATCGCGCCGTGGTGGGCGATCAGTTCGATCGCCTCGAAGACATTGTCGAGATTGTGGGCAGGTTCGCCCATGCCCATGAACACCACCTTGCTCACCGCTCTGAAGCGTCTCGCCAACGCGAGCTGGGCGACGATCTCGGCGCTGCCGAGCTGGCGCAGCAATCCGTCCCGCCCAGTCATGCAGAAGGTGCAACCGACCGCGCAACCGACCTGGGTCGATACGCACAAGCCACCGCGTGGCAGCAGCACGCTTTCGATCGTCCTGCCGTCGGCGAGGGCCAGCAGCAGGCGCTCGGAGGCATCCTCCGCGGGATGCCGGGAGACCATGCGCACGAGGCCGTCGCACTGCGCCCGCCAGGCCGGGAGATGGTACCGCAGGGTCGTCGGAAAGAATTCGTCCGGACGACCGTGGCCGGACTCGGACCCGACCGCCCGCACCCACATCCGCAGCAGGGCGTCTTCGTGGCAAGGCTTGGCGCCGGCCGCACGCAGGCGCTGGATGAACGTTCGAATTCTCATCGTGCCGGATGTTAGCAGGCCGTCGGGCCGGGCCGACGGCCTCGACTGCGTGTATTCTCCAGGGGACCCGGCCCCGCCGGCCGGCACACCGCACGTGGGATGACGGAGGAGCGGCCCCATGAAGCCATGTCGAGCGCAGTCGATCCAGCCACGCCGAATCTCGCGCGGTATTGCCTGGCGGCGTCAGCTGCCGCTCGTGGCAGCGTGTCTTGCCCTGCTCGGCGGCTGCAGCGAGCCACCGCCCCCGCCAGCCCCCGCAGTCCGCAGCGTCAAGACGATGATCGTCGAAGCCCGGGCGGGCGAACGACTGCGTCGCTTTTCGGGTCGGGTTGCCGCCGCCACCACGGCGGAGTTGAGCTTCCCGGTCGGCGGAACGGTGTCGAAGATCTCGGTCAATGCCGGCGATCGGGTCGAACGCGGCCAGTTGCTCGCGACCATCGATTCCCGTCCGCTCGCGCTCGAGGTGGAAGGCGCCCGCGCCGACCTGCACAAGGCCGAGTCGGTGCTCGCCCAGCGCAGCAGTACCCTGCGCCGCAACGAGGAGTTGCTGGCCAAGGGCTTCATCGGCGAAGCCAGCATCGAACAGAGCCGGGCCGACGTGGCGACGGCACGCAGCGATGTCGCCTACCGCAAATCGCGCCTCGACCGGGCGAGCCTGTCGCTGCAGGACACGCGCATGCTCGCGCCCTTTGCCGGCGTCATCGGCGAGCGGCATGTCCAGGCCAACGAGGAAGTCGGTGCCGGCAAGGCCGTGCTGTCCCTGCTCGGGGAAGATCGCTTCGAAGTGGACGTGTCAGTGCCGGAGATCGCGATCGCGCAGCTTTCGGTCGGCATGCCGGCGGGGATCGTGTTCGGCGCTCTGCCGCAAGAGCGCTTCGACGGCAAGGTGCGCGAGATCGGCCGCGTCGCCGGCGCCGGCAATGTCTATCCGGTCAAGATCGCACTCGATCGGGCCCCACGACACCTGCGTGCCGGCATGACCGCCGAAGTCAGCATTGCCGCGGCGGGGCCGGCCGAAGAAAGCGAAGGTTTCCTGGTCCCGGTGTCCGCACTGAAGCCGGGTAGCGAGCCGGGCAAGGGCGACGTATTCGTCTTCGACAGCGATGCCGGCATCGCCCGCATGACCCCGGTCAGAATCCTGTCGGTCCGCGACAACGACGCGGTGATCGCCGGGCTCGAACCGGGTCAGCGTGTCGTCGTCGCCGGCGTCGCCTTCCTCTCCGATGGCCAGGCCGTGCGGCTGATGACGCCGCCGACGCGCTGAGCGCGGAGGCCGGCCATGTCCCTGATCACCGAATTCGCGCTGCGCAATTCTCGCCTGACGATTCTCGCCGTGCTGTTCTTCGTGCTCGGCGGCGTCCTCACCTTCCTCAACTATCCGAGCCGCGAGGACCCATCCATTGTGATCCGCCAAGCCCAGGTCAGCGCACGCTTTCCGGGCATGGCGACGCTGCGGGTCGAGCAATTGATCACTCGCAAGCTCGAGGAAAAGATCCGCGAGATTCCCGAAGTCAAGCACATCGTTTCGGACTCGAAGACCGGCGTCTCGCTGATCAGCATCACCCTGCGCGACGATGTCGTCGCGCTCGGGCCGGTCTGGCAGGACCTGCGCGACAAGATGAGCGATGTTGCCGGCAGCCTTCCCGCCGGCACCATCGGTCCGAGTGTCAACGACCAGGTCGGCCTGACCGCGGTGGCGACGATCGCGCTGTGGGCGGACGGCTTCGACATGGCCGAACTGTCCGAGCGTGCCGACCACATCCGAGAGGCCTTGTACGCGCTACCCGGTGTCATGAAGATCGATGCCTATGGCGGCCAGGACGAGCGCGTGTTCATGGAGTTCTCGCGCGAGCGCCTGGCCCAGCTCGGCATCGATCCAGACGCCGTGGTCAATACGCTGAAGACGCAGAACATCATCCTGCCCGGCGGTTCGGTCGATGCGTCGGGCCAGGTCTTCGTGCTCGAACCGAGCGGCAATTTCGAATCGGTGGCAGAAATCCGCGACACCTTGATCACGATCCCCGGCGGCAGTCAGGTGCTGCGGCTGGGCGACATCATGACGCTGCGCCGGGGCTTCGTCGACCCACCCCAGAGCAAGGTCTATTTCGACGGCCACCCGGCCTTGGTGCTCGGCGTCTCGGCGCTCGACGGCACCAATGCCGTGGCCTTCGGCGAGCAGTTGCGCGCACGCCTGGGAGCGCTACAGGACGACTTGCCGCTGGGCTACGTGCTCGAGTTTGCGACCTACCAGCCCGAGCTGATCGAAGCGACGATCGCCGGCGCCACGACCAACCTGTTCCAGACGCTCGTCATCGTGCTTGCCGTGGTGATGCTCTTCCTCGGCGTGCGCACCGGCCTGATCGTCGGCGCCTTCGTCCCGGTGACGATGTTGCTCGCGATCATCGTCATGCGCTGGTTCGACGTCGAGCTGCAACGGGTGTCGATCGCGGCGCTGATCATCGCCCTCGGCATGCTGGTGGATAACGGCATCGTCATCGCCGAGGATATCCGGGTTCGGCTCGAGGCCGGCACCGAGCGACTGGTGGCGGCGATGGCGGCCGGCAAAACCCTGGCGATCCCACTGCTCACCTCGTCGCTGACGACGATCCTGTTCTTCATGCCGATGGCCCTGGCCGAGGGCGGTACCGGTGAGTTCACGCGCTCACTGGCCCAAGTCGTGACCATCGTGCTGCTGGCTTCGTGGTTCTTGTCCCTGTTCATGACGCCCGCGTTCTGCGTGTGGTTCATGAAGGTCACGCCCACGACGAAGCCGGCTTCTGCGCGGTTCGACGCACCAAGCTACCGCCTCTATCGGCGGGTGCTGGAGGGCATTCTGCGCCTGCGCTGGCTGTTCCTGGCCGCCATGTTCGCACTGCTGGCCGTCGCCGTGGCTGCGATGAATCTGGTCGGCAAGGAATTCTTTCCGCTCGGCGATCGCAATCAGTATTTGGTCTACGTCGATCTGCCGGCCGGCAGTTCGATCCACAAGACCGACGAGGTGGTGCGTCGACTCGCCGACTGGTTGGCCGATCGGCAAGTCAATCCGGAGATCGTCAGCAGCGTGGCGTATGTCGCCACCGGCGGACCACGCTTCTTCCTCTCGCTGGCGTCGATGGATCCGGATCCGCATCGCGCGTTCGTGGTGGTCAATACCGCGGCGCCGGACCAGGTAGACGGCGTGGTCGCCAGGACCCGCGCCTTCGCGCTCGAGCAACTGCCCGAGGCCCGCGTGAGTGCCAAGAAGATGTGGATGGGCGCGTCCGAGTCGGGCCTCCTGGAATTGCGCCTGATCGGGCCGAACGGCGAGGCCCTGCGCGGCGGCGCGGAATCGCTGCTGGCAGCCCTGCGCGGTGTGGACGGCATGACCAGCGTCAAACAGGATTGGGAGAACCGGGTCGCCAAGATCCGCATCGACGTGGACCAGAGCCGGGCACGGGCCGCCGGCGTCACGTCTCAGGACATTGCCAATGCCCTCAACATGGTGCTGTCCGGCACGACCGTCACCGACTATCGCGAGGGCGACGACGTCATACCGGTGATCATGCGCAGCGAGCCGCAGGCGCGCGGTGCCCTCAGCGAATTGCAGGCCTTGTCGGTGTACTCGCGCCAGCACGGAACGTGGATCCCGCTGCCCCAGGTCGCGCGCATCGGCGGCGAATGGACCGACGCCCGCATCCGCCGCCGCGATCAGGCGCGCACGCTGACGATCTCGGCCAAGCATGGAACGCTCAGCGCGGCCGAACTGCTGCCGAAGGTACAGGATGCAATCGACCGGCTCGAACTGCCGCCCGGTCACCGCCTCGAAATCGGCGGCGAAATCGAGAGCCAGGCAGAAGCCAACGAGAAACTGTTCGCAGCACTGCCGATGTGCCTGGCGCTGATCGCGGTACTGTTGGTCGGCCAGTTCAATTCCTTCCGCCGGCCACTGATCATCCTGGCGACGATTCCGCTGGTGCTGATCGGCGCAGTGACCGGTCTGCTGGCGCTGGACGCGCTGTTCGGGTTCATGGTGATGCTGGGCCTGTTCAGCCTCGCGGGCATCATCATCAACAACGGCATCGTGCTGATCGAGCGCATCGGCGAGGAGGAGTGCGCCGGCAAGCCACCCCACCAGGCCATCGTCGACGCCTGCCTGGCGCGCCTTCGGCCGATCCTGATCACTTCGCTGACCACCATCCTCGGCCTGCTGCCGCTGATTCTGTCGCGGGATCCGCTGTTCTATGCGATGGCCTGCGCAATGGCCTTCGGCCTCGCGGTCGGGACCCTGCTGACGCTCGGCTTCGTACCCGCACTGTATGCCGTCATGTATCGGGTACGGCCATCGCCGCGGGGCGGGCGCGATCCCGCCGAAGCGGCGCCCTGAGCGAGGTCCACCCCAGTCTGCGGCCCGCGCTCAGGAGACGCCGCGCGTCGCCGTCGCCGCCAGATAGGCTTCGATCTCCTCGACCGCCCGCTGCAGCCTCGGGCGGATTGCGGCCAGTGAAGCATTGATGTGGTGGGCATCGCTTCGGCCGTCCTCCAGCAGCGATTCGATGCGGCCCAAGGCCCGCGCGATCCCGCTCAGCCCCAGGGTCAGGCAGCCACCCTTGAGGGCATGCACCCGCTCCCGCAGGTCCTGGCGCGCAGCGGCAGCGTCCGGCTCGAGCTGCCACGCGGACTCCTCGGCCAACGCGACAAGCCGGGGCAGTTCGATCTCGAGCAATTCGCGATAGCACTCCCCGTCGTCTCCGCAACGTCGGATCGCCGGCGCCGGATCGAGTTCGCCGGCAACGACCGCGTCCGCCCGCGAGGCACGCACCGCCGAAGTGGGCTCGACCGCGGGAGGGCCACCGCCCAATCCGAGGGCTTCGAACTGGCTCAACACGGCGCCGACATCGAAGGGTTTGGTGAGATAGCCGCGCATGCCCATCGCCAGACACTGGTCGCGCTCGTCGACCAGGGCGTGGGCGGTCAGCGCGACGATCGGGGGCGCCGACCCGCCGAGCCGGCTCATGACCGCGGCGGCGGCCTGGCGACCATCGAGGCGCGGCATCTGAAGATCCATTAAGATCACGTCGTAGCGCCCGGGCATCGCCATTTCGAGGGCCTGTGCACCATCTTCGGCCGTATCCACGCGCGCCACATGCGGCGCCAGCAATGCCGCCGCGACGCGACGGCTGGTGGCATTGTCCTCGACCAGCAGAATTCGTATCGACGCCCTCGCCGCGCCATCCCGGACCGGTGCCTCGGGCTGATCGACCGTATGGACCGGTGCGGCCTCGAAGGGCAGTTCGACCCGGAACTCGGCGCCACCGCCGCCTCGGTTGGCGGCGTTGACCCGCCCGCCCATGGCTTCGGCCAGCCGGCGGCAGATCGCCAGCCCCAGTCCACTGCCGCCGACACCGCGGGAGACCGACGCCTGCCCCTGGCGGAAGGGATCGAACAATTCTTCGATGCAATCGGCTGGCAGCCCGGGACCGCTGTCGAGGACGAACACGTCGAGCCACCAGCGGGCGTCGCCCGAGCGCGATCCGAGGCGGGCGCGGGCTTCGATCTCGACCTCGCCCACCTCGGTCAGTGTGACCGCATTGGACACCAGATTGGTGACGATCTGGGCGAAGCGTGTGCGGTCGCCGAGGACCCTCGGTGGCAGCGCGAGTTGGCCCCGCAAGGTCAATTGCAGCCCCTTGCCGCGCGCCTCGCGCTCGAAGCCGGCGGCACAGCTCGACAGCACCTGACACGGATCGAACGGAGCACGCTCGAGCTCGATCCGCCCGGACTCGATCTTGGAGAAATCGAGGACGTCGTTGACCAGACGGCGCAGGTGTCCTGCCGAATCGGTCAGCAGGCCGATCAGCTCGGGCGCGTCGTCCCGGCCGGGGCGCTCTCGCAGCAGTTGCGAGATGCCCCAGATGCCGTTCAACGGGGTCCGGATCTCATGGCTGATCGACGCCAGGAACATCGACTTTGCGCGACTGGCGGCTCGCGCAGCCTCGGCCGCTTGCTCGGCCCGCGCCAACAGCGCGTCGCGCTCGCGGTCACGCTCCGCCAGCGTCTCGGCCATGCGGTCGAAGGAACCGGCCAGCGATGCAAGTTCCCGCCCGCCGCCGCCCACCGCCCGCGCCGACGCCCGTCCGGATGCGATGGCCTCCGCGCTGCCCGCCAGACGCGCAATGCCGGCCGCCAACCAGCCACCCAGCAGCCAGGCAATCAGCACAGCGAGCGCCAAGGTGAACGCCGCCGCCAGCAACGCCTCGCGCGCCCCATCGGCGAGTTCCTCACGTGCGCTGCGACTATCGATGCCGAGTTCGATGTGTCCCATCAGCGCCGTTCCGCCGAAAAACGGGCCGACGACCTCGAAGACGCCGTCTTCGTCGAGCGGAGGTTCGGTGGCATCGAAATGCCGCGCCAGCGCCCCGGGATCTCCCTTGGCCAGCAGTTCGCGCCCGTCGCTGTCGCGCACGCGCACGAATACGGCCAGATTGCGCGCCACGAGCCCTTCCGCGAGGGCGTCGATCGCGGCAAGATCGTGGAATCCCACGGCACCGCCGGCTGCCGTCGAGAACAGCGCCATTGCGGTGTCCGCACTATGCCGCAGATGACGCGCCAGAGTGCGTTCCGCCTGCCCGAGCGCGGCACCGATGATCACCGCCAGTGTCGTCACCGTGATCGCGGCGACGCCGATGACGGCTTTCCAGCGCAATGAAAGTCCTCCGATCGACGGCGGCATTCAGCAACCGCCCCGCGGTTCGCAGCTACGAAGTGAGGACGGCTGGAACCCACCGGCATCGGTCAGCGCAGCTAACATGAACGGGCAGTTGCCCAAACGGCTGCGAGCGGCTCGCACGCGTGGCTCCAGGATTCTCGGACACAGAATTAAACGACCGGGCTCGCCAAAGCTTTATGCAAGAGGCCCCTGTTTACTGCCGGCCACCGGGAAGCCATGCAGGCGGCGTTCCCGGTGCCCCCAATCCGGCTCGTGCGAGGTAGGGGGCGCTCACCGCAGAGCGCCCGGGTACGAAAAAAGCCCGGAGGGGCAGAGATGACGAACCAACCGGACAAGGCATCGGATGCCGACAGGCGCACCGGGCCGACGACGATCCGCCCGGCGGTGCCGGCCGACATTGCCGAGATCCTCGAACTGGTGGCGGATTACTGGCAGTTCGAGGCGATTGCGGATTTCGATCGCGAGCGACTCGCGCCACAACTCCAACGCATGCTGACGGATTCCCGACTGGGCGCGGCTTGGGTCGCGCGTTCCCACGGGCGCGTCGTCGCCTATTTGCTTGCGGTGAAAGTCTTCAGCCTCGAGCACGGTGGCCTGACCGTGGAGATCGACGAATTGTACGTCCTGCCCGGACACCGTGGCCTGGGCATCGGCGGCACGCTGCTCGATACTGCCGAGGCACATTTTCTGCGCTCCGGGCTGACCGCCGTCTCGCTCCAGGTCGGCCGCGACAATGCCGCCGGCCACCGCTTCTACCGCGACCGCGGCTATCGTGCGCGCAGCGGATTCCAGTTGCTCGAGAAGTCCCTCGCCGACCCCGGCCCGTCGAGCGAATGAGGCACCGGTCCGGGCCGACCGCACCCTACGGGCGGGAGCGGCTCAGGTGCTTCTTCAGGAAGCGGACGACGGTACGGCGCGACTCGTAGGCCTGGATCACCGACGGGACGATCGCCACGGTCGGCACGACCCCGGTGCGGAACACGGAGCCCTCGTCGGCGAAGGGGTCCGCCACCTCGATCGGCACCATCAGTCGATCCCAAGCGTGTTGCGCGCCTTCGTAGGGTACGACCCGGATGATTTTCCCCCACTCGGCATTGACCTGGTCGCGCAACGCAAGGCAGTGATCCGGACCATTGTCGTAGCCGTCCTCGCTACCGATCTGGATCAACACCGGCGCGCCGGTCGGAAACAGAAACTGTGCGCCCTTTTCGGCGGGCGGGTCCAAGACCGGGATCGCCGGATTGTTGATCGCATAGCACGGAGGATAGTTGACGGCATGGGCGGCAAAACGCAGCCCCCGGCCGAACGATTCCGCATACAGACGTTCGGCGCTGGCGAGGCCGACCGCCGCGCCCCAGGAAAAGCCGAGCACACCGATCCGTGCCGGATCGATGTCGCCGCGGGCGCTCAGGTATGCCAGCGCCGCGAAGGCATCCGGGTAGGTCAGGAGCGGCAAGGCGGGACGATCGGCCACTCCGGTGACGCCGCGGGCCTCCCACATGTCGATCTCGAAGGTCACCAGGCCGGCCTCGTTGAGGGCCTGCGCATAGAATTCGCCGCGGGAATCGACCCCCGCCGATCCGTGCAGGATGACCACGGCAGGAAGCCGGGGCCTCTGCGGACGGCAATGTCCCGCAGCGGCGGGCCGCGCCGGGAACGTCAGCTTGGCCTTGATCGTGAGGGGGCCGGGCGGCTGAGAGCGCAAGTCGATCGAAGGAAACGCGACGAAAGAAATCCACGGCCTGCCATCGCCGCACTGGCGCTGACGGGTGTCTGCCGCCGCCGGCGACGCAACCAGCAGCAACAGCAGTGCCGCCACACCGATTCGAATGACTTGTGGCATCTCTGACCTCCGGCACATGCCCGGCGCGGCACAGCCATTCTCGTCGGCCGGCTCGCCCCGAAAGGGGTCGGCCGCGAAAACCTACCCCGACGCGCCCGTCCGGCGGCGAAGATCGCGCCGGAAGCGGGCACCCGCCTTCAGATTAGACCCAGCGGCCCGGCGCAGCCAGCAACCCGCTCAGAGGCTCTTGAGGTACTCGACCAAAGCCGCGCGATCGTCGTCGGAGAAATCCGGTCGCGCCGGGTCCAACGCCTCGAGCACCGACAATACCCCCTCGACCGTGGCATCCAGAGTCGGCACGCTGCCGTCGGAAAGGTAGGGAGCGGTGTGCGAGATCCCGCGCAACGACGGCACCTTGATGCCGCCGGCCAGTCCCCCCTGCGGCGAGGTGATCGCGGTGACCAGTCCGGGGCCGGTCAGCTCGGCGCTCCGGTGGCAGCTCGAACAGCCGGCGTCGCCGTGGAAGAGTTCGAAACCCCGTTCGGCCATCACCTCGTCGAAGGCACCGGGCGCCGGGCTGTTGAGACTGCGCATCCAGGCCTGCAGATCCAGCAACTTGTCGGCGGTGATGTCGTTGCCCGGCTGGTCCGCCTCGGCCTGGGCGAGCGCATCCAGCAGCGATTGGGGCGGCACCACCGCGAGCTCCGCCGGCAGCGTCGCCGATGCGGTGCCGAAGGCGCCGTTGCCATGCATGATCAGATCGTAGACTGCTTCCGCCTGGCTCGCGATGGCGTTGTCGTTGCTGCCGTCGTTGGCAAACAGGCCATCCCAGCCGAACCGATAGCCTTGTTCCGCCAAATCGACGAAGTTCCAGATCGGCGGATTGTTGGTGGGATTCACGACATCGTCCTCGAGCGGGTTGTCGGGCAGGGCCCGGATGTCGAAGTTGCCTGCCCCCCAACTCTGCAGCACTGCAGCCGTGGCACCCCCGTCGCCCAGGTTCTGGACGAAAGGCGTCAGCGACAGGATGGTGCCGGCGTCGATGCGGTTGTTGGGCACACCGTCGAACTGCGGCTCGCCGATCGGCAACAGGGTGGGGCCGGCGGAGAGTTGGAATTCGGTCGGCGACACCGTGACGTGGCAAAGCGCGCAGGTCAGACCGGCACGGATCAGCTTGCCTTCGCCGTCGAAACGGGCACGGACACCGATCACGGCGTCGTTCTCCAGCAGCAGACGGGTCGTGGCGGGGTCGGCCAGCGCGGCGTCCTTGGCCGCAAGATCGGAGCCGGTCATGAGGTCGACGACAGACTGGGGAAGGCGGGCGATGTCCACCTGCACACCGAGCGCCACCGCGTCGGCTGGTGACACCGCAGCCAGCAGCGAGTGCAGGCCGATGACATCGCCGAAGAAGGCCTCGTTGCCGAAAGTCTCGTCCATCAGAACGCTCCGGCCCCGCGCCACGGCATCGCCCGCGGTTGCCTGCAGGGTGCGAAACACGACCCGGTAGACGCCTCGGTTCTCACGGCTCAGGCCGGCCACGCTTCGACTCGCGCTGCGGTAGAAGCTGGCATCGACACGCTGCCAGCGCCCGCCTTCGAAGCGTGCGATTTCCCCCAGCGTAGGGTGCTCCGGGGCCTCTTCCGCTTCCAGCACGACCTTGAGCGGCCGTGCCAGCGCGACGTCTTCGCCTCGCAGGTTCTTCAGCGACATCTCGAACGCCGCGCTCGCGAACTCGGGATCATCGGCACCCGAGGCGACGGCGGCTTGGCCCACGCGCAACACCGCGTCCTCGTCGAGCGCGTTGGCGGGAACGACCACGGTGACCGTGCCGGACGAATCGCTGAAGGTGCCGCCGTCGGTGGCGACGACCGCCGCCTCGATGAGCCCGGAAGCGCCGCTCCCGTTTCCGCCCCCGCACGCCGCCAACCCGCTGACGGCTGCCACAGTCAAAAGCTTGATTGCCTGCCCTGCCCCATTGCTGATCATTTCGGTCTCCTGCCGCTGTAGAAGGAAAAAAGCCGGGCCGTCGGGCATCTGCCCCGACGGCGTCGGCAAACTAGCAGGCAGCAAGGGCGCTCGGATGTAACCTGGGTCACCCGCCCGCCACGCGTCGGCGGCGGGGCGGTCGGGGGCCTGGGCCGAGCCGCATCAGCTGTCGGCAACGGCCAGCTTGTTGTGCACCACCTTGACACCCGTCACCGCGGCGGCCACGCGTTCTGCCTGATCGCGTGCCGCGGCGTCCGGCGCGGTGCCGGTCAAGGTGACTTCGCCGTCCTGCGTATCGACATCGATCGCGAGGGCATCGATGCGCTCATCATGGATCAGCTCAGCCTTGACCGCTGTGGTGATGGCCGCGTCTTCCACGACCTGCCCGGCGTCGGCAATGCTCTCCTTGAGCGCCTTTCCGGCGCGCTCGGCGCCCCGTTCGATCGCATCCCCGGCGGCGGCCATGTCGGCCTTGGATTCGGCGAGCACCTCCGCGTCCTTGGCGGCGACGGTCTCGTTCTCCGCGCCGCAGGCAGCGAGCAGCAGCGCTGCGGCGGCGGTAGTGACAAGAGTAGTCCTGCAAATCGGCGACTTCATGCTGTTTCTCCTCGGTTTCGGTTGCTGTCGTGATTTCATCGGACGGGTCGGCCGTCGCGGCTCATGGCCACGTCAACGCATCCACGGCACCAGTGTCGCCGGATCGCGGCAGACCGACTGTAGGCCGCCTCCGGAAGCGCCGTAGGAATCCGCGAAGTCGCGAACCGGGTAGAATCGACATTGCCGGAGGCGCCACGCTCCGGAACGGAATTGCCCGCTACGCGCGGCCCTGCCGGGACACACCCCCGGCGGGCGACGTCGCCGCCACACGGTCGGTACGGAGGCCTCCGATGACCATCCGCGCGCCCTTTCGGCACACCCCACGACACCGGCATCGCATAGCCTTCGCCCTGCTCGCGCTCGTCACCGGAAGCTGCCTGCCGGCCGCCGCCAGCGATTCGCTGGCCCACAGCCGATGGGTGCGGAGTGGCACGACGGCCTGCCCGGACGCGATCTATTTCGGCGTTCGGCGCTACCTGTTCCTCAACACCTGTCATGCACCCAAGCCGGACGGCGTGGTGGAGCGGGGCCGCTATGCGTTCGACGGCGGCCGCATCGAACTGCTCGAGCGCACAGCCGTGGGCGAGACCGGCATCGATGGCGTCGGGCCCTCGCTGCGCACACTCGTGGTGGACGATCTGAGCGAAGATCGCTTGCTGCTGCGCGCCGGCCGGCGCCGCCTCGAATTCCTTCGCTCGCGCCCGATCCGTCTGATGCCGGCCGCGTTCGGCCGGCCCGCGACTTCGTCGCACTGAAACCCGTATTCAGTCTCGTCGGCGCCGCGGGCGCTCGGGCAGTGGCGCGAACAACGCGGCCAGATCCTGATCGCCGAAGCCGGCGTCCGATCGACCGGAGTCGTCGAGGATCGCCGCGGCGAGGTCGGCCTTGCGCTGCTGCATGGCCAGAATCCGTTCCTCGATCGAGCCGGCGACGATCAGCTTGTACACGAACACCGGCCGGTCCTGCCCAAGCCGGTGGGCACGATCGGTGGCCTGCTCCTCGACTGCGGGGTTCCACCAGGGATCGTAGTGGATCACCGTATCGGCCGCCGTCAGATTGAGGCCGACGCCGCCGGCCTTGAGGCTGATCAGGAACACCGGCACGTCCCCCTGCTGGAATCGGCACACCGGCGTCTCCCGATCCTTCGTGTTGCCGGACAGGCGTACCCACGGAATGCGGCAACGTGCCAGCTCCGCCTCGATCAGGTCGAGCATCGCCGAGAACTGCGAAAACACGAGCACATTGCGCCCTTCCGCCACCAGTTCCGGCAGCATCGTCATCAACAGCGCCAGCTTGGCCCGTTCCCGTACCCCGGCGGCTGCGTCGCTGGCCAGCAGGCGCGGGTCGCAGCAGACCTGTCGCAACTTGAGCAGCGCGTCGAGGATGACGATGCGGCTGCGGGCAAAGCCACGCGCCGCGACTTCGTCGCGCACCCGCGCATCCATCGCCGCCCGCACGGTCTCGTAGAGATCGCGCTGGCGACCATCCAGTTCGACGCTGCGAACCACCACCGATTTTGGCGGCAACTCGGCGGCGACCGCCTGCTTGCGCCGCCTCAGGACAAAGGGCGCAATGCGGCGCGCCAGCAGTGCGGCCCGGGTTCGGTCATCGCGCTTCTCGATCGGCTTGCGCCAGCGCGCCGCGAAATCGGCGGCATCGCCGAGCAGGCCGGGCATCAGGAAGTCGAATTGGGCCCACAACTCGCCGAGGTGGTTCTCCAGCGGCGTACCGCTCAGGCACAACCGCTGCTCGGCCTCGAGCCGTCGCACCACCCGCGCCGCCTGACTGCCGGCGTTCTTGACCGTGTGCGCCTCGTCCAGGATCAGACAATGATAGGCGTGCGCCGCGAGCCGTTCCCGGTCGCGCCACAACAGTGGATAGGTGGTCAGGCAGAGATCGTGGGACGGGATCGTCGGAAACGCCGCCGAGCGGGCGCTACCCCGCAATTCGAGCACCCGCAGCGATGGCGCGAAGCGTGCGGCCTCCTGCCGCCAATTGAAGGCCAGCGAGGTCGGCACGACCACCAGCGCCGGCCGCTGCAGCCGCCCGGCCTCCTTCTCCACCAGCAAATGCGCGAGCACCTGCACCGTCTTGCCCAGGCCCATGTCGTCCGCAAGAATGCCGCCGAGGCCCTGGCGGGCGAGCCACTGGAGCCAATCGAGCCCCTGCTGCTGGTAGCTGCGCAGCGTCGCCTGCAGGGTCGACGGCGGGGTGACCGGCTGGGGTGGTCCGCCCTCGCGCAGCCTGCCCAGCCAGCCAGCCAGCGCCTCGCGCCCCGCCACCTGCCAGTCGCCGTCCAAGACTTCGTCGATGCGTGCGGCGTCCGCACCGGCGAGCCGAAGGCGCTCCGCCGGCCGATCGAAGAGGTCGATCAGGGTCATCGCCAGCGGCTTCAACCGGGCGCCGGGCAGGGCCACCCGCGTCCCGTCCTCGAGGGCGACCACAATGGCCTCGTCGTCGTCGATCGCTGCCACGGCCTGGGGATCGAGCCAGCGCGGATCGTCACGGAAGGCTGCGTGCAGCAGGGGGGCGAGATCGACGCGACGGGCATCGACGTCGATCCCCAATTGCAGTTCCAGCCCGTGCGCTGCCGCCGCCAGCTCGGCATGCCAGGCAGTCGGCATCACGATACGGTGGCGAAAGTCGCGCGGGCAGGCCAGTTCCCATCCGGCCGCCACCAGCGACGGCGCAAGCTCCGGCAGCAGCCGCTGCCAGTCCCGTTCACCGGCAAGACCGTAGAGGCCGGCCGGCAACTCGCCGGCCGCTTCCAGCCAGCCGCTGCGGATCGGCGCAAAACCGGCCTCGCCCAAGGCGGCCATCGCAGCGGCCTCGACGACCGGATCGCGCCGCACGCGGACACGGCGCCCGTCGACGGCAGTGGCGACGCTGCCGCCACTGCCGGGCGCAAAGCTGGCGCCGCCGTACGCGAATACCGGCAGCGCGTAGTCGTACGGCAGCGTGCCGGCGAGGGTGCCTACTGCGCTTTGCCGCGGATAGTCCCGGTGGGCGCGCCAACGCCGGCAGTCCATTGTGGACAGCGCGAGCACCGGGCGGCATGCCGCCTCGATCGCAACGGGCTCGGCATCGTCGGCGAGCGGCAAGGGCAGTTCGCTGCCGACCGCGGCCATGGCTGCCGCCACCAGCGCCACTTCGGAGCGCGCCAGGGGCGGAAGCTGCAGCACTTCCAGCGCCAGAGCCGGCGACGGCAACAGCAGCCGCCCCGCGGTGCCGGCCTCGACATCGAAGTACATCATGGGCCGAGTTCGGGCGATCATCGCGCACGGTGGCTCGCAACCGACCGACGCCGCCAGCCCCTGTTCGCTGGCATGCCAGCCCAATGTCCCGCTGCGGTCCTCGCCCGCCTCCAGGCGCCGCACATGGCCGCTGCCGTCGACCGCGCACAAGCGTCCGGTGGCCAATGCCGCACTGGCCAGGGCGGCGCCCTCGATGCCGCCGATTCGCGCAATGCCAGGATGGGGCTGGCGACGACCGACACTGCGGAAGCGGCGAAGCACGTCGAGGTCTTCGTCGCGCACGAACGCCGGAGGGCGCAGCAACGCCGCTTCCAGGTTGCGCCACTCACGCGCTCCGGCAAGGGCGTCGCCGTCGCTGCGCGCTTTCAGCAGCACGATTTCCAGATCGGCGAGCTGGGGCGATCGGCGCACGAGATAGAACAAGGCTTCACCACCGCCGCCCCTTCCGCCCTCGACCGGCTTGTCGACGAGCCGCCCGACCAGACCCTCCGCCCAGCTCACGACCTCGCTGCGCGGCCGCGAACTGACCGCGTCGGGCCGTCGCGCCGCCATCAGCACTGCCGCCGCATGCTTGCAGCGATTGACCACTGCACAGTTGCATCGGGTGGCCAGCTCGAGGCTTCGCTGGCCCAGGAACGCCCGTGTCTCGATCCGAACCCGTACCTGGAAATGTTCACCGTCCGCGCCGGCAACCCGTGCGCTGAGCAGGCTGCCGCTGGCTTCGAGGGAATCGACCCGGTCGACCAAGGCTTTCGCCTGCCGCAGCGCTGCGGCCGAGAAATACTCGCCTAGGCGCTCGTCGTCGAGTTGGCGGATCAGACTTTCGAACTGCACGCGTCGGCGGGTCCCCGGAGCCGGCGTCTACCAGCCCAGCCGCAGGCCGATGGCAGCAAACGCCTCGGCCGCCGCCATGCGCAGACGCACGTCGACGATGCCGCTGACTTCGCTTTCACCAGGATTGATCTCGACGGTCGGCCAGCCCATGCGCGACGCCCACCAGACCGGCGCCGCGACGTACGGAAAGACACTCGTGGTGCCGACCGTGAACACCAGGTCGAAGCCTTCGGCCAGCGCCCCTTCCAGTTGCCGCAGGCCGGCTTGCGGCAACGCCTCACCGAACAGCACGACGTCGGGCCGAAGCCGTCCGCCGCAACGCGGGCAGGCGGGCGGCAGCGCCAGCCCGTGATAGTCCTCGACCGTGCGCGACGACTGGCAATCGGTGCAGCGCAGACGGTGGAGCGTGCCGTGG
The DNA here is from genome assembly GCA_020445785.1 of Rhodocyclaceae bacterium. GTDB lineage: Bacteria > Pseudomonadota > Gammaproteobacteria > Burkholderiales > Rhodocyclaceae > Cognatazoarcus. Next base: position 12,594 of record JAGRFZ010000189.1, on the reverse strand, counting down.
ATCTCGAGCACTTCGGTCGAACCCGCCGCACGGTGGAGGCCATCCACGTTCTGGGTGAACACCATGCCGCGCTGCTTCTCGCGCTCGAGCCGAGCAATCGCCTGGTGCGAGCGATTGGGTCCGGCCCCGCGGCAATTGGCCTCGATCTGCGAAAGGTACTTCCAGGCAATGTCGGGCCGCTCGGCCATCATCCGGCCGGACAGGGCGACCTCGATCGGCAACCCTTCCTCGGTGTGGGCGTCTTCGTACAGGCCACCGATGCCACGGTAAGTGGGCAGCCCGGAATCGGCCGAGATGCCGGCACCGGTGACAAACAGGATTCGCTGGGCGCGCTCGCACAGGCGGGCGACGTGGTCGAGTTCGGAATCGGCACTCATGGTCTCGGGCCAATGACATTCGGCGGTTGGGCCGGCGCATTCGAGGGTGCGACCGACCGCGACGCGACCGCACCCGACTTCCGAAGGGCGGTGCCGACCACCCGCTCAGCGCCGGAACAGGGCTTCGCGACGGTCCAGAATTTCCTGATAGGCCGTGCGGTCGGCGGCATAGCGCTCGCGGATCGCGTCGATCAGCCTCAGCTTGGAATCGATCACGCTCTCCTGCGCGATGATTTCCAGTTCATTGTCGTTCAGCGCCTTGGCCAGCTCGGACGGCACCTCGGCCTCCTTGTAGAATTCGCGCTCCTGATGCAACTCCTGCTGTTCCTCCAGCAGCCGCTCCTTGAAGCGGCGCGCCTTGGCGAGATCCTGTTCGACGTCGTCGACGGCGCGCGCCTCGATCGCGTCGATGTCCTCGACGCTGCGGTAGGTTTCGAGCAGCGCGCGTTCCTTCAGGCGAATCGAGCGCAAGCGGTCCTGCTCGATTCGCCGTTCGCGATCGGCCCGCCGACGCGCCTCGCGCTGCTCGCGGGTCAGCGGTGCCTCGACTTCGCGGATCACCAGCCCCTGCGGGTTGAGCACGCGATAGGCGCTGCCATAGCATTGGGTCGGCAGTACATCGGCACAGACCTGGCGGCCGCTGGCGTCGTCGCAACAGAAGACGTCCGCCGACACGGTCGGCGAAACCATCAGGGAAATACCGGCGAGCAGCACGGCGACGAGGTCAGGCCGGGCGCGCAATGCCATAGGTTTCCCGGTAACCGCGAACCGCACCAAGATGTTCTTGCAGGCGGCCCGCATCCGCCAGATGTCCGATCAGGTCGTCGAGGCTGGCGACACTGATCACCGGCACGCCGTAGGCGAGCTCCACTTCCTGGACCGCCGACAACTCTCCTTGCCCCCGCTCCATGCGATCGAGGGCGATCACGACGCCGGCCAGCCGTGCACCGGCAGCGGCGATGATGCGTACCGACTCGCGTACCGAAGTACCGGCAGAGATGACGTCGTCGAGTACCAGCACCCGACCCTGCAGCGGTGCCCCGACCAGCGTTCCACCTTCGCCGTGATCCTTGGCTTCCTTGCGATTGAAGCAGAAGGGCAGGTTGCGCCCCGCCTCGGCGAGCTTGAGCGCGGTGCCGGCGACCAGCGGGATTCCCTTGTACGCCGGGCCGAAAAGCACGTCGCATTCGACCTTCGAGGCGACGATCGCTCGTGCGTAGAAATCGCACAATCGGCCGAAGGACTCGCCGTCGTCGAACAGCCCGGCATTGAAGAAATAGGGTGACAGGCGCCCCGCCTTGGTGCGGAACTCACCGAAGCGAAGGACGCCCTTGTCGCAGGCAAGGCGAATGAATTCGCGACTAAACTCCAAGCTTGAAATTCTTCCACCGGATGGAAAGGCGCATGTTACGCATCATAACCGCTAACCTCAACGGAATCCGCTCGGCATCCGCGAAAGGGTTCCTCGAATGGTTGCCACAGCAGCGCGCCCGCATCGTCTGCCTGCAGGAACTGAAGGCCCAGGCCGCCAACCTGAGCGACGAGATGCGCGCACCCGAGGGCCTCACCGGCCATTTCGCACATGCCGAAAAGAAGGGCTACAGCGGTGTCGGCCTCTATCTCGCCCAACCGGCGCAACGCATCGTCGAGGGCCTCGGTCATCAGGAGTTCGACCCCGAGGGACGTTACATCCAGGCCGACTTCGGCGATCTTTCGGTGGTGTCCCTGTATCTGCCCTCGGGCTCCAGTTCGGACGACCGCCAGCAGGCCAAGTTTCGCTTCATGGACGATTTTGCGCCGCACCTGACCGAACTGCGTGCCAGCGGCCGCGAGGTGGTGGTCTGCGGCGACTGGAACATTGCCCACCGCGAAATCGACCTCAAGAACTGGAAGTCCAACCAGAAGAATTCCGGCTTTCTTCCGGAGGAGCGCGCATGGCTCAGCCGCGTGTTCGAGGACTTGGGCTACGTCGATGTCTACCGCCGACTGCATCCCGAGGCCACCGGGGAGTGCTACACGTGGTGGTCGAACCGCGGACAGGCCTGGGCAAAGAACGTCGGCTGGCGGCTGGACTACCAGATCGCCACGCCGGGCTTCGCCGCACGCGCATGCGCGGCGACCGTCTATAAGGAACAGCGCTTCTCCGACCACGCACCGCTGATCGTCGATTACGATTGGTCGCTGTAAATGCATCGGGCGACGACGGAGCACGCGAATTGGACACCGACACCTGGCTCATCTACCTGCTGGCGGTCACCGGCCTGTCACTGACCCCGGGACCCAACAGCTTGCTGGCGCTGAGCCACGGTGCCCGCTACGGACATCGCCGCACCCTGTGGACCATCCTCGGCGGCACCGTCGGCTTCGTCCTGCTGATGGCGCTGTCGATGGCCGGCATCGGGGCCCTGCTTCAGGCCAGCGCCCACGCCCTGTCGGTCATGAAGCTGGTCGGCGGCGCCTATCTGATCTGGCTCGGCGTGCAGCTCTGGCGAGCACCACCGCTGGCGCTCGATGCCGTCCCTGCGACGGCCCACGAGCGCGGGTCGCGCCTATTTGCACAGGGCTTCCTGGCGGCTGCCTCGAATCCCAAGGTGCTTCTGTTCTACGGTGCCTTTCTGCCCCAGTTCATCGACCCCACGCGCCCGGTCGTGCACCAATTCGTCGTCATGGCCGCGAGTTTCGCGCTGGTCGAGGCACTGGTCGAGTATCTGCTCGCCCGCCTCGCCCATCGTGTCCGGCCGTGGTTGCAGCGCAGCGGCAGACGCTTCAATCGCGCTTGTGGCGGCCTCTTCGTGGCGCTCGGTGCGGCACTGCCGATGAGTCGCTGACTGCCCGGGGCATGGCGCAGACCGATTGCCGCACGACGCCCATGGCCGGAACCCATGCGGCCGTGGGCGTGCTGTGCCTGCTCGGGGCGGTGGCCGTGCTCGTCACCGGCGGCCTCTGGCTGTGCCCGTCCGACGCATGCCGGGTGCCGGCCATCGACAGCGCCGTACTGGCGGCGGCACACGCTGCGCAGGGGCCCACCTTGAATGCCTTCGCCGCCGGCACGACCTGGTTCGGTTCGCTGTTCGTGCTGGCGCCGCTCTGCCTGCTCGCGGCCGGCGTGGGACGGGTCTGCCGGAGGCCGCGAGAAGGACTCCTGCCGCTGCTGTCGCTGGCCGGTGCGGCGCTGCTCGGCCAGCTCGTCAAGGAGTGGCTGGATCGTCCCCGGCCCGCCCTGTTCGACGCCATCGTCCGCCTGCCCGGCAGCCCCTCCTTTCCCAGTGGACACACGATCCAGGCTAGCGCCGCGCTACTCGCCCTGGCGCTGTTGCTGCCACCGCGGCAGCGGCGCGCCGGCGTCGTCGCCGCGCTCGCCCTGGCGGCTGTGGTCGGCGCCACCCGTGTGCACCTGCAAGTCCACTATCCGACCGACGTGGCGCTCGGGTTGGCCGCCGGAGGCTTATGGTCGATCGGCGTCTGGCGGCTGCTGCAAGCACGCCCCTGAATGGCGGATGGCGAACGCTAAAGCTCCATCGCGTGCCGCCGTAGAAATGGGGCCGGTTGCTTCCCACGCCGTATCGCCCATGCTGATCGACCCTCACCTCTACGAATCCAAGGTCCTCGTTTGCGACGACTCGCCGAGTCACGCATCGATGCTGCAGAGCCTGCTGAACAGCGAAGGCGTGCGCCGCGTGGAGGTAGTGACCGATTCGCGTCGGGTGCTGCCGGCGATTTCGGGCCAGGGCGATTTCGCACTGCTGGTGCTCGACCTCGACATGCCCCATCTCGACGGTTTCGAAGTACTCGAACTGCTGCGCAGCGAGCTGCGCGAACACGAGCAGATTCCGGTCATCGTGATCACCGGGGTGGCCGGCGAAGACGCCTGCCTGCGGGCCCTCAAGATGGGCGCCAACGATTTCATCCGCAAGCCCTTCGACCATACCGAGGTCGTGCTGCGCGTGCGCAACACCTTGCGGCTCCAGGACATGGTAGTGCGTCAGCGGGAGGTCAATCGGGAACTCGAACGCCAGGTGCGGGTGCGTACGGACGATCTGGAGCGCGCCACCGACACCTTCGTGCATAAACTCGGACAAATCTGCGAAATGTGCGACAAGGACGCCGGTGGGCACATTCGCCGCGTCGGCCGATTTGCCGGGATGCTCGCCCGTCTGGCCGAGTTGCCCGCCCAGACCGCCCACTTGGTGGAGCAGGCGGCACCGCTGCACGACGTCGGCAAGGTGATGCTGCCGGTCGAGCTTCTGCTCAAGCCCGCGGCACTGACCAAGCAGGAGTTCGAACAGATCAAGCGCCACGCGGATGCCGGCAGTGAATTGTTGGACGGTCCGGACTCGCCGCTCGTGCGCATGGCCTCGGAAATCGCCTCGAGCCATCACGAACGGTGGGACGGCAGTGGCTATCCGAACGGGCTCCGGGGCGAGGAGATCCCGATCGAGGGACGCATCACGGCGATCTGCGACGTCTTCGACACCTTGATCTCGGCACGGCCCTACAAGGACCCCTGGTCGGTACAGAACGCCATCGACTATCTCATCGAGCAGTCCGGCAAGCAGTTCGACCCACGCCTGGTCGAACTGTTCGTGTCTGCCCTGGCGCAGATCGAGCAGATCCGTCACAGCGTCGACGAGCCTGAGGCCAGCCCCGCCCACTGAGCGGTTCCGCGCCCTCGTCCGCCGGCCTTTCCGAATGGGTCAGCAGTTCCCTTTCTTTGCCTGCCCAGGTGGGCAATGCCTGGGTCCGCGCGGGGGCTCGTCGCAGCGGCCACGAAAATCCTCGTGGTGGCGGAAACGGGGGCAGTTGTCATGCCACCATGCCGGATCCCGCCAGTGTTCGCCATCCCAGTATCGGCCGTCGGGGTGACGCTCGCCGATATGGATGCGCACGCCGGGCAGGCGAACATCCACTTCGACACCGATCTCGGCCGCCGATACCGGTACGCTGGCAACCGCCCAGACCGCACTGAGCAACGCGACTCGCAACAAGCTCTTCGGCACGTGATTTCTCCGCAGATACCTCCGGCCTCAGCCGGAATCGGCGTCCATGGTGCGCCATGCCGGACGCCGGCGCAAAGCTTGCCCGAGGTCAAAGGCCTTGTCCGCCGCCCTTGCCTCGGCTTCGGCCGACGCTATCGTTGAAGTGGAGAGGCCACCTGGAACGAAGTGGCCCCATGGATCGAAACGTGACGAGGAGACGCTCATGAACACGCTCAAACCGTTCGACCCGGTCGAGGACTTGTTCCGCGGGTTCTTTGTCCGTCCGGTGGCGTTCGGACAGGACGATCAGGTTACGACGATGCGCGTCGATGTGCGCGAGGGCGCCGAGGGCTACGAGGTCCATGCCGAAATGCCCGGCATCCGGAAAGAAGACATCCATGTGCACGTCGAAGGGCCACTGGTGTCGATCTCGGCGGAGCGGCGCCAGGACAAGGAGGAACGCGAAGGTGACCGCGTCATCCGCAGCGAGCGGCACTTCGGGCGGATCGCCCGGAGCTTCCAACTGGACGCCGATCTGGATGCCGAGCACACGGTCGCACGCTTCGCCGACGGTGTGCTGACGCTCAAGCTGCCGCGCAAGGAAGTGCGACCGAAGCAGAGCATCGCGATCGAGTGACGGGACGCCCGAGGCGATCCGGCGGCGCTTGCCTGGGCCGACGGCGGCGGCGTCGGCCCAGGTCGTTCACGAGCCCGGCCGCTGCGGCGGCAGCCTCATTCGGCGACGGCGTAGCGATCGGTGGCGCGGATCAGCCGATCGAGGATGCCGGGCTCGTCGAAGGCATGGCCGGCGCCCTCGATCAGGTGGAAGTCGGCATCCGGCCAGGCCTTATGGAGCGCCCAGGCGTACTTGAGCGGGCAGGGCATGTCGTAGCGGCCGTGCACGATGGTGCCGGGAATGCCGTGCAGGCGATGGGCATCACGCAGGAGTTGCCCTTCGTCGAGCCAGGCACCGTGCGTGAAGTAGTGATTCTCGATGCGGGCGAACGCCAGGGCAAACCGGTCTTCACCGAAACCCGCCGCAAAATCGGCATCCGGCAGCAGCTTGATGGTCCCGCCTTCCCAGGTGCTCCAGGCGCGCGCGGCTTCGATCCGCATCGCGACGTCGTCGCCGGTCAGGCGCCGACGATAGGCGGAAATCATGTCACCCCGCTCGTGTTCCGGGATCGGCGCAACGAAGGCTTCCCACTTGTCCGGGTACATCTCCGAAACGCCGAACTGGTAGTACCAGGCCAATTCGGCCCGGGTCACCAGGTAAACCCCCCGTAGCACCAATTCGCTGACCCGCTGCGGGTGCGTCTCGGCGTAGGCCAGGGCCAGCGTCGATCCCCAGGATCCGCCCAGGACTAGCCACCGCTCGACGCCCACCATCTGCCGCAGGCGCTCGATGTCGGACACCAGATGCCAGGTGGTATTGGCTTCGAGGCCGGCGTGGGGCGTCGATCGCCCGCAGCCGCGCTGATCGAACAGCACCACGTCATAGCGGGCCGGGTCGAAGAGCCGTCGATGCTGGGCCGAGATGCCACCGCCAGGCCCCCCGTGGAGGAACACCGCCGGCTTGGCCCCGGGCGTGCCGACCCGTTCGTAATGGATGCTGTGACCATCGCCGACATCCAGGCGGCCGCTGTCATAGGGCTCGATCGGGGGATGGAAGCTGCGCAGTGGGGGCATGGTCTTTTGCTCGGCGGGGCCGCCGCAGGCGGCAGGGATGGCATGAATCCGGTGATCGGCGTCGACCGATTGTACGGCGCATGTCTGTCTTCCGGACGCCCATGGCCACCACCAAGCACCGGTCGAGAAGCGGCGGCTTTCCCGCCCCGGTCGATGGCAATCGCAAAATGGTGAAAATTCGCACGAGGACGCCACCCGTGCTGCGGTCTGTCGCCATCGCCTGTGAAACGATTCCGGAGCGCCCGCAGCCCACCGTCGTCGCCGAAGGGCGCGGGCGTACCGTTCATTCGTGCTACCAGGGAGGTGTCGTGCCCACTCCGTATCCGTACTACGCGCTTGTCGGCCTGATCTTTCTGCCGGCAATCGGCGCCGCCGCGACGGCCAAGCAATGCCCGGCCGAACTGGCGGCCGAAGAACCGGCGCTGCCCTTGTCGATCGAGCAGGAGGCGATCGATCGTGGCGTCCTCGACTTCGACGATCTGCGCGTCCATGGCGAGCGCCTATTCACGACGGCCTTCAATCGCTGCGACGGTGCCGGCCGGCCCCACACCACCGTGGCTGGCGACAAGCGCCCACTGCCGACCCGGTCCGACGAGGGCGAGGCCATCGCCAGCGGCCAGATTGCCCGCCTGCGCACGTCCGGCCCGGATTCCGACGCGTGCGTGATCTGCCACAACCTGCCCGAGACCGGTGGCGCGGGTTCATTTACGACCAATGCCTTCGTCCTCGCCGAAACCCTCGATCCGGTCACCTTGTCGACCAGCCCGAGCCGCAGCAACAGCCGCAACCCACCCGGACTGCACGGCACTGGCCCGATCGAGATACTGGCGCGCGAAATGAGCGAGGACTTGCGTTGGCAGGCGGCCGACCTCGGCGACGGCGAGCACGTGCTCGAGACCAAGGGCGTGCGCTTTTCGGTCGAGATCGCGCATGGCGCCGTGATCCGCTCCGAGGGCGTCGATCGCGACCTGATCATCAAGCCCTTCACCCACGCCGGCAGCGTGGTATCCCTGCGCGAGTTCGCCACCAGCGCCATGAACCAGCACTTCGGCATGCAGGCGGAGGAGCGCTTCGATCTCAATCCCGACAAGGGTTTCGACCCGGATCACGATGGCGACGGCATCGCGCGCGAACTGACGATTGGTGATCAGACCGCCATCAGCGTCTGGCAGGCGCAGTTGTCGACCCCGACGCGGGTTCTGCCGCGGGATCGCACGGGCCGACAACGGGTACGCCGCGGCCGACGCCTGTTTCACGACCTCGGTTGCGCCACGTGCCACATGCCCGCACTGGTGCTCGAAACGCGCCTGTTCGTAGAGCCCAACCCCTTCAATCCGCCCGGCACCTGCGCGGGCGCCGTTGACGGCTGCAGCGAATTCACTTTCGACATGACCGAGCGCGGTCAACCGCCTCGCCTCGAGAAATTGCCCGGCGGGCGCGCGCTGGTACGTGCGTACACCGATCTCAAACGCCACAACCTGTGTGACGAACCCGGCCCCGACGCGATCCGCTACTTTTGCAACGAGCAACTCGCGCAAGGCCGCCCGGACCAGGACGGACGCCCCGGCGCCGAATTCTTCCTGACCCGTCGCCTATGGGATGTCGGCACGTCCGGGCCGTACGGTCACCGAGGCGACATCGGGACGATCAGCGAGGCGATTCTGTTCCACGGCGGCGAAGCAAGAGCATCGCGGGACGCCTTTGCCTCCGCCCCGCCCGGCGAACAGAGGGCCGTGGTCGATTTTCTGAAGTCGCTGCGCGTCGTTCCCCAGCGGACGCAGCGTTGATGGCGAGCCGGGCGGCAGCGGAAGGCCCGCCCCGCGACGCTCAGTCGGCCAGTACGAAAGTGACTTTCAGGTTGACCCGATAGCCACTGACCTTGCCCTTGGTGATGACCACGGTCTGGTCCTGCACCCACGCCGACTGGACGTTCTTGAGGGTCTTGGTGGCGCGCTGCACGCCCTTCTTGATGGCGTCGTCGAAGCTTTTCGGCGACGAAGCGATGATTTCGGTGACGCGGGCTACGGACATGGCGATCTCCTCGTTGCGGCAGGAAGGGTCTGGCGCGCCCGGAAAGGCGCCATTCCACTATGGTCGCGCAGGCCGGCAAGGCCAAGTAACAAGCTGTGAGAAAAGCGCGGTTCGCTCGCCGCTTGGTCGGTCCGCGGCGGAGGCGGGGCCGCATCCCGCCGCCCCGCCGCTGTATGTGCCGTGGCTTCAGATGCCCATCATCTTCCTGATCTGGTCGAGCTTTGCCATCGACGCCTCGTGCTTGCCTTCGTTGTGCAAGGCTTCCGCCTCTTTCCGCAGACGCTTGACCTCGTCAATCTGATCGCCACGCAGGGGCGGATCCAGATCGCCGCCCATCGCCGCATCGATCCGCTTCATCACGGACGGGCAGTTGTCGGCAAAAGCACTCGACGAAAACAACGCGGCGACCGCCGCCAGAACCAACAGACCTCTGTTCACAGTCTTCTCCAGGTGGGGAATGCGGGCAACGCGCCCGACCGTTGCAGCCTAATCCGCCGCCGGCATCCGCGCATCGAAGAAGGGTAAGCATTGGTGTGCTTCGTAAGCGCCGGATACAAGTCGGCGTTCCGGTCCCGAGGGGGCCGGATCACGCGCCGGCTTCAGTGCGCCGGCGCGACCACCTCGGCAGCCTCTTCGCGCGTATAGAAGCGCCCCTTGCGGACGAAGCCCGATGCCACCGACGGCTTGACCGCAATCACCCGACCGCTGGCATGGCGCGCTACCACGAGTTCGTCGGGCAGGCCGTCGAGCAGGTGACAGGGCGCCGGCTGTCCGCTGGCAAAACAGGACGCATACACGCGACCGGATTCGGCATCGCGGAAGGCCGGCCGGAATCCCTCCTGGCGATTGCCCGGGCTGATACCGCCAGTGCCGTGAAACTGCCGATTCTCGCGTTCGATCGTCGCCTTCGTCATCGCATCCATGATGCCACCCCGTCGGTTGCCTGTTCGATGACCGACAGGCTACCCACGGTCGACCGTCGACGCTGGGCCGAAACCTGGTGATCTCGTGGATTTTCGATGGTGAATCGCCGACAGGCGCACATGAGCAGCGACGCCACTCCGACTTGATCGATGTCAACCCCCGCCGCCCTGTCACCCCATGGAAGCGCGAGCGCGCCTATAACGCAATTGGCCTCCCAATCGAATCCGCAATTCCGCAGGAAGGATCATGAGCTTCTTCGACTCCCCGATATCGCGCTGTGAAAGGAAACGCACCATCGTTTTGACCGACCAGACGCAGGAGCAATGTGCGCAAGAGCACGGCTGCGCACCCGGCACCCAATGCCCGCTGTGCGGCTGCTTCGTCGACGTCAGCGGCGTTTCCGAGGAGACCATGCAGGCCTTGCGGGACAACGCCGACAAGCGCTGACCGACGATCCGGCATTCGAACCGCGCCGTAGCGTCCAGGGCGGGTCGCCGCGTAGCGGCTCGAAACCTTTGCCGGCCCGATGGCCAGGAAAGCGGGACTTCGCGAGCGGATGCCGCCGCGCGGGAACACGGCGAGGCCGAAGGGCGCATGCGCCCGTCAGAGATCCGACTCGGCCGGCCGGGCGAGTTCCGGGCAGATCACCTGCCGGGCCGCAAGGACCGGCGCGCGCGCCAGGTCTTCACCCCAGAACTCGGCGTAGTTGGCGGTCGTGGCGTCGAAGTCGGCCCGACCCAGCCGGACCCACTCACAGGCCTGGTCGCCCCAGCGGTAGAATTCGGCCCCAGGCCCTTCACGCAGGGCGTCGACGGCCGCGGGCGTGGTTGCAAACCCCTGCGCCGCATCCAGGAATTCTGCAAGCGGCGCACCGGATCCGGCATGGGAAGCCGCTGGAAGCTGCCCCACGCACAGAACGGCTGCGGCGAGCACGCTCGCAAGTACCGACGCGCCCCGCCCGGGCCCGCAATCTCCCGCCGGCGCCGAACGGCCCGGAAATTCGCCGCGGTTCGGCAGTTGCAGCGGCCATCGGCCACCAGACAGGCAGCACCGTGGTGCGCTACGCCGACCTTCGAGCCGCACCCATGCCACGGGTCGCAGGACTTTCCCCGCGAAGCGATGATCCGTCATGTCGACCACTCCTACATCGGGCGACAGGGCACCTGGCGCCGCATCGGGTCCGACGTCGCGATTATCCATGCCCTAGGCAAGCCGACGTCAGCGACCACCCCGTCGGCCCTAGAGCAACGGTGCCAGCCACTTGCGCGCGGCCGCCTCGCTCATGCCGGTGCGGCGCGCCCAGTCCTTCAACTGGTCTTCGCCGATCTTCGAGATTGCAAAGTAGTGGCTTTCGGGATGCGCGAAATAAAAGCCGCTCACCGACGCCGCCGGCGTCATCGCCATCGATTCGGTCAGCCCCATGCCGGCGTTGGTCGGCGCATCCAGGAGCTGGAACAGCGCCGCCTTGACGGTATGGTCCGGGCAGGACGGATAGCCCGGGGCCGGACGGATGCCTCGATACAGCTCGCGAATCAGCGCCTCGTTGTCGAAATCCTCGTCGGCAGCGTAGCCCCAGTGCTCGCGGCGAACCCGCTCGTGCAGCCATTCGGCGCAGGCCTCGGCGAGACGGTCGGCGAGGCTCTTCAGCATGATCGCGTGGTAGTCGTCGTGGGCCGCCTCGAACTCTTCGAGCTTGTGCTCGATGCCGAGCCCGGCGGTGACCGCGAAGGCGCCGCACCAGTCGCGCACGCCGGAATCCTTCGACGCAACGAAATCCGCCAGGCACCAATGGGGCTTGCCGCTCGGGCGCTCGTGCTGTTGGCGCAGTCCGTACCAGGTCATCATCGGCGTATGCCGGGTTTCGTCCCGGTAGAACTCGATGTCGTCACCCACGCTGTTGGCCGGAAACAGGCCGAACACCGCGGCGGCCTGCAGCCACTGCTCGCGCACCAGTTGTCCGAGCATCCGCTGGGCATCGTCGAAGACGCCGCGCGCAGTCTCGCCGACGGTTTCGTCGTCGAGGATCTGCGGGAATCGCCCGGCCAGGTCCCAGGTCTGGAAGAACGGCCCCCAATCGATGTACGGCAGCAGATCCTCGAGGTCCACGTCGAGCGCGACGACCCCGGTGCTCCCCGGCGCATCCGGCCGATAGGCCGGGACCGACAGCGGATCGAAGGCATTGGCGCGCGCATCCTCGAGTCGCACCAGCGACACGCCGCGCTTGTTCGCATGCTGCTGGCGAATCTTCTCGTAGTCGGCCGCGAGCTGGGACTTGAAGCCCTCGCTCTGGCCTTCCGACAGCAGCGCGGTGACGACGCCGACCGCGCGCGAGGCGTCGGGCACATACACCACCGGCTGGCCGTAGTTGGGCGCGATCTTGATCGCAGTGTGGGCACGGCTGGTGGTGGCACCGCCGATCAGCAACGGCAGTTCGAAGCCCTGGCGCTCCATTTCGGCGGCGACGTGGCTCATCTCCTCGAGCGAAGGCGTGATCAGGCCCGACAGGCCGATCGCCTGGGCACCGTGTTCCCGGGCGGCGTGGAGAATCTTCTCGGTCGGCACCATCACGCCGAGATCGATCACCTCGTAGCCGTTGC
>JAGRFZ010000188.1 GCA_020445785.1 Rhodocyclaceae bacterium | reverse complement strand
TTCCAGGTCGCCGATTACGGCCTGGCCGCGGACCTGTTCGACGCCGTGCCGGAACTGACCAAGGCGCTCTGAGTCGGCAACCCGGGTGGACCTTTCCGGCCCGCTGTTTCCGGCAGCCTGGTTGTGGCTGTCGGCCTTGGCCGCGGCAGCGGTACTCGCGGTCGCGGTCCGGCGGGCCCCCTGGTGGCGCCTGCGCGACCCGGTTCGGCTCAACGCCTGGCTCGGTGCCATCGTCGTGCTGCTGTTGATGTGGTCGATGAACGCCGGGGTGCGCGAAGGGCTGAACCTGCACTTGCTGGGGGCGAGCGTGGCGACCTTGATGTTCGGTGGCCCGCTCGCCCTGGTCGCACTCGCCGTGGTGATCCTCGGCAGCGCGATCAACGGCTCGATCCACTGGTCCGCGCTGGGACTGAACCTGCTGGTCATGGCCGGTATTCCGGTCTTGCTGGCGGAACGCCTGCGGCGCTTCGCGGAGCGCCGTCTGCCGCCCAACTACTTCGTCTACATCTTTGTACAGGCCTTCGCCGGTGCAGGCGTCGGCGTGATCCTGGTCGGCCTGGCGGCCACCGCGGCGCTGATCCTGGTCGGGGCCTATCCGAGCCGGCTGCTGTTGGACGAATACCTGCCATTCTTCCTGCTGCTGGCCTTTTCGGAAGCATGGATGAGCGGTATGGCGATGACGCTGATGGTAGTGTTCCGGCCCGCCTGGGTCGGGAGTTTCGAAGACAAGCGATATCTGGCTGAATCACCCGGGCCGTCGAGGGGCGAGCACCGGGACAATACGGGAGACCAAGGGAATGAGTGAATACAACGCACCAGTGCGCGACATGCAGTTCGTCATGAAGGAGCTGGCCGGCCTCGATGAGATTGCCGCGCTGCCCGGATGCGAGGAGGCCAGCGAGGATCTGGTGGATGCGATTCTCGAGGAGGCCGGCAAGTTCGCCTCCGGCGTGCTCGCGCCGCTGAACTGGACCGGCGACCAGGAAGGCGCCAAGTGGCAGGACGGCGAGGTGCGCACCGCGCCGGGTTGGCAGGACGCCTATCAGCAGTTCACGGAGGCCGGCTGGACCGCGCTGGCGGCCGAGCCAGAATTCGGCGGCCAGGGCCTGCCGAAGCTGGTCAATACCGCGGTGATCGAGATGTGGAAGTCCGCCAACATGGCGTTCTCGCTATGCCCGATGCTCACCAACGGTGCCATCGAGGCGCTGCTGTTGCGCGGCTCCGACGCGCTCAAGGCCGCCTATCTGCCGAAGATGGTGAGCGGCGAATGGACCGGCACGATGAACCTCACCGAGCCCCAGGCCGGCTCCGATCTGGCTGCCGTGCGCAGCCGCGCCGAGCCCCAGCCGGACGGCAGCTACAAGGTCTTCGGCCAGAAGATCTTCATCACCTACGGCGAGCACGACCTCACCGACAACATCATCCATCTGGTGCTTGCCCGCCTGCCGGATGCGCCCGAGGGTGTCAAGGGCATCTCCCTGTTCGTGGTGCCGAAGTTCCTGCTCGGCGCGGACGGTTCGCCCGCCGAGCGCAACGACGTGCATTGCGTCTCGATCGAACACAAGCTCGGCATCCATGCCAGCCCGACCTGCGTGCTGGCCTTCGGCGACAAGGGCGGTGCCACCGGCTATCTCGTCGGCGAAGCCAACCGCGGCCTCGAGTACATGTTCATCATGATGAACGAGGCGCGCTTCGCGGTCGGCATGGAAGGCGTGGCGCTGGCCGAGCGGGCCTATCAGCAGGCCGTGGCCTATGCCCGTGATCGAGTGCAGGGTACCGAGCTGGGGGTGCGTGGCGGCGACAAGGTCAGCATCATCCATCATCCGGATGTGCGCCGTATGCTGCTGTCGATGAAGTCCCAGACCGAAGCCATGCGTGCCCTGGCCTACGTCGTCGCGGCGGCCAACGACAAGGCGCACTGCCATCCGGACGAAGCCACCCGCGCCGCATCGCAGGCCTTCGTGGACCTCTTGATCCCGGTGGTCAAGGGCTGGAGTACCGAGAACTCGATCGAGATCGCGTCCACCGGCGTCCAGGTCCATGGCGGCATGGGCTTCATCGAGGAGACCGGCGCTGCGCAGCACCTGCGCGACGCTCGCATCACGACGATCTACGAGGGCACCACGGCGATCCAGGCCAACGACCTGATCGGCCGCAAGATCGCCCGCGACGGGGGCACCGCGGTACGTGCGCTGATCGGCGAGATGCGCGATGCCGCCGGTGCGCTGGCTCGTGGCGACGATTCGCTCAAGGCGATCGGCAAGGCCTTGGCCGACGGCGTCAATGCCGTCGAGACGGCAGTCGGCTACATCGTCGAGAACTATGGCGCCGAACTCAAGGCCGTGCACGTCGGCGCGGTGCCCTTCCTCAAGTTGCTCGGCATCGTCGCCGGAGGCTGGCAAATGGCGCGTGCCGCCCGCATCGCCAGCCAGCGACTGGCGGCGGGCGAGGGTGATCCCGACTTCTATCGTGCCAAGATCGTCACCGCCCGCTTCTACGCCGACCACGTGTTGCCGCAGGCACCCGGCCTGGCCCACACCGTGACCGCCGGCGCGGGGGCCGCGCTGGCGCTCGACGAGGCTCAGTTCTGACCGGTCGCCCGCAAAGAAACGAAGAAGGGGGCCGCGAGGCCCCCTTCTTTCGTGCGGCGGTCGCGCTTTACTCGACCTTGGCCTTGCTGCGCAGGTCGAGCATGTGGCGTTCCACCTGCTGCTGCTGGATGCGCTGCGAGAGCTGGCCCTTGACCTCCTCGAACGGCGGCGCCTTGAGTTCGCGCACGTCGTCGAGCCGGATCACGTGGTAGCCGAAGTCGGACTTGACCGGCACGCCCGTGAATTTGCCCTTTTCGAGCTTGACCATGGCGTCCGAGAACGGCTGCACGAACATCCCCGGATTCGACCAACCCAGTTCGCCGCCCTTGCCCTTGCTGCCGGGATCGGTGGACTGGGTCGCCAGATCCTCGAACTTCTCGCCGGTCTGCAGCTTGGTGATGATCGCCTTGGCCTCGTCCTCGGTCTCGACCAGGATGTGGCGGACCTTGTACTCCTTGTCGCCGGCGCGGCCCTTGATCTCATCGTAGGCCTTGCGCACGGCCTCGTCGCTGACCGGATTGTTGGCGACGTAGTCCTGGATGTATGCGCGGATCAGAATGGCCTGTTGCGCCAGTTCCATCTGGGCCTGGACGTTGCCCTTCTTGTCGAGCCCCTGTTTGCGGGCTGCCTGGGCCATCACCTCGCGGCGCACCAGTTCTTCCTTGACCGCGTTTTGCAGTTGCGGGCTGTCCTGCTGGCCCTGGGCCTTCTGCTCGGCGAGCAGGGCGTCGGCGCGGGCCTGCGGAATGGCTTGGCCATTGACGGTGACGATGGTGTCCGCGGCGATGGCGATCGAGGCGCCGATTGCGGCAGCCAGCGCAACGGCGATTCGGGCTGAAACGAGCTTCATTGCAGATCCTTCGGTGTGTTCGTGCTTCAATTGGTGGGCGGAAGCGCCTGGATCACAAGCGCGTGGATTTCCTTCTGCATCATGTCTCCAAGGGCGTCATGGACGACCCGGTGACGGGCCAGGGGGGACTTTCCGGCGAAGCAGGCGGCGACGATGCGCAGTCGGTAGTGGCCGCCCCCGTCGCGGGCTCCGGCGTGGCCGGCGTGCAGCGCGCTGTCGTCGCCGATCGAGATTTCGCTCGGCGACAGCACGGCGAGGCGCTGCTTCATCTTTTCGATGGTGGCCTGGCTCACGGCAGCACCTTCTTGTAAGGTCGTACCTCGGTGCGGACGAATACGCCGGTGCGGGTATAGGGGTCGTCGGCCAGCCAGGCTTCGGCGTCGGCCAGCGACGGGAATTCGGCGATGACCAGGCTGCCGCTGAAGCCGGCCGGGCCGGGGTCGGGCGAATCGATCGCCGGAAACGGGCCGGCCATCAGCAGCCGAGCCTGTGCCTTGAGTTCGTTGAGCCGCGCCAAGTGCTCGTCACGCACGGCCATGCGCGAAGCGAGCGAGTCGGGCTTGTCGTGTCCGATGAGGGCGTAGATCACGTCTGTTCATCCTCCATGTGGCGGGACAGCCACGCGCCCTGGGCGAGCACGAATACCAGCATCAGCCCCATCCCGCCGAACAGCTTGAAGTTGACCCAGGTCGCCTCCGAGAACTGGTACGCGACCACCAGATTGAGAACCCCCATCAGCGCGAAGAACAGTGCCCACATCAGATTCAGGCGATGCCAGATCCCGTCCGGCAGGCTGAGCTGAGCCTCCAGCAGCTTGCGGATCAGATTGCGCTGGAACAGCAGGGCCGAACCCAGCAAAGTGGCCGCGAACAACCAGTACAGGGCGGTGGGCTTCCACTTGATGAAGGTCGGATCGTGAAACAGCAGCGTGGCGCCTCCGAACAGGGTGACGATCGCGAGACTGATCCACAGCATGGTCTCCACCTTGCGATGGCGCAGCCACACCCACACGATCTGGCCCGCGGTGGCGACGATGGCGATCGCGGTCGCGATCAGGATGGGCGCCTGTCGCGCCTCGATACCGTCTCCCAGCACCGAGCGGGCAAGCTCGAGCGCCGCCTCCTCGTGCCCGCCCGCGACCTTGTAGGCGACGAAGAAAAGGATGACCGGCAACAGGTCGAAAAAGAACTTCATAGGCGACGGATTATCCTAGAAACCGCGCTCGGGCGCCTTCGACCGTGGATGAAGGCGGTGGTCCGGCCAGGCGTGGCGCGGTGGACCGCACACCGGCACGCGGGTGCTGCGCGCTCGGGGGCGTTCGCGGCGTGCATTTCGACCTGCGGTGCGTTCGCCCGCTCGGCGCGCCAGAACGGCGTCAACAATTCTCGTCCATTCATGCTCTTATCGACGGCAAATGAGCGGCCGACTGCGATTCTCGGGATTATATCGGGTATCGCCGGCACGCCCGGAAAAGCTGCAGTGTCTGCGCTCAGGCCTCGGTGCCCGGGTGGTTCTTGCCCTCGCCGAGCGCCAGCCGAAGGATTGCCCGCAGGCCACCGCCCTCGCGGCCGAGCATCAGCAGCGAACCGCCGTGGGCGCGGGCGATTCGGTCGACGATGGCAAGCCCCAGGCCGGAGCCCTTGACGTCGGTGCGGGCCACCTCGAGGCGGGTGAACGGGCGCTTCAGGCGCTCCACCTGATCCGCCGGGATGCCCGGGCCGCGATCGAGCACTTCGATCAGGGCATGCTCCTGGGTGACCGCGAGCTCGACATCGACCGCCTGCCCGGGTGCGTAGCGCAGCGCATTGTCGATCAGGTTGCTGACCGCCCGGCGCAGGCCCAGGGGCCGTCCCTCGACGCGAACCGATTCGGGCGCCGTGAACCGAACCCGGCTGCCCAGGCGTTCATAGTGCGCTTCGAGATCGGCCAGCATTTCGGTGAGGTCGATCTGCTTGCTGGCCTCGCTCTGGCCGTCGCGGGCGAAGTCGACGAACTGGCCGATGATGCGATCCATCTCGTCGATGTCGGTGCCCATCGCGTCGCGGTCGTCCTGGCTCGACGACGACAGCTCGACCCCCAGCCGCAGCCGCGCCAACGGTGTACGCAGGTCGTGGGATACGCCCGCCAGGATCAGGCGTCGGTCGGCCTCGAGGCTGGCGAGATCGCCGGCCATCTGGTTGAAGGCCCGGGCCACTTCGGCGACGTCGGCCGGGCCTTCTTCGCGCAGCGGCGCCGGCATTTCGCCGCGACCGACCGCGCGCGCCGCCGATGCGATATTACGCAACGGCCGATTGACCCGCGACACGATGACGTAGGCAGCGGCCAGCGACAGGCCGAGGGCGACCCCTGCCCAGCCGAGCCAGTCCACCGCGCGCGGGCGCACCACTCGGTCGGCCGGCAGCATCACCCAGTATTCGTCGGGATCGTCCGGATCGAGCCGAAAGCTGACCCAGAAGCCCTCCAGCCCTTCCCACGACGACGCGAAACGGGTGTTGCCGCCGAGATCGTTGCGCACGCGGTGGGTCAGCAGGGTCAAGGGCCGGGTCTGTGGCAGCGGCGTCAGCACATCGCTGTCCTCGGCCGGATAGATGCGGATACCCTCCAGCGCGGCCAGGTCGATGAGCAGTTCGCGCCGGCGCGAGGGCTCGGCGTTGATCAGTGCGGTGCGGGTCAGATTGACCACGCTGACCACCATTTGCGCCAGATCGCGGGCGCGCGGTCCCTGTTCGAAGTGGCGAAAGATCTGATACCAGACCACCGCCGAGATCAGCATCACGATGGTCACGACGACGAAGATCTGCCACAGCAGCGTGCGTGGCCATGGCATGCGCCAGCCCTGGCGCGGCGACGGGATCGGTGTCGCCGCCGCCGTGCCGGGCGCGACTTCAGTTGTTCTTGATGCCATCGGGGACGAAGACGTAGCCGAAGCCCCAGACGGTCTGAATGTAGCGTGGCTTGGCCGGATCGTCCTCGACCAGCTTGCGCAGGCGAGAGACCTGGACATCGATGGCGCGGTCGAACACTTCGTACTCCCGTCCCCGGGCCAGTTCCATGAGCTTGTCGCGGGACAGGGGCTGGCGCGGATGCTGGAGCAGCACCTTCAGCAACGAGAACTCGCCGGTGGTCAGCGGCAGTTCCTCGCCTTCGCGGGTAAGGGTGCGGGTGCCGAGGTTGACGCTGACCTTGCCGAAGGCAATCTGCTCTTCCTCGGCAGCCGGGGCGCCCGGTGGCAACTGGGGCTGGCGCCGAAGGACCGCATTGACGCGGGCGACCAGTTCCCTCGGATTGAACGGCTTGGGCAGATAGTCGTCGGCGCCCATCTCGAGGCCGACGATGCGATCGACGTCGTCGCCCTTGGCGGTCAGCATCACGATCGGGAGCTGGTTCTCGGCGGCCCTCAGGCGCCGGCAGATGGCAAGGCCGTCCTCGCCGGGCAGCATCAGGTCGAGCACCATAAGATCGTAGTGTTCGCGGTGCAGGGCGCGGTCCATCGCGACGGCGTCGGCGACCGCCTTGACCGAAAAACCCTGCTCGCTGAGGTAGCGGTTGAGCAACTCCCGCAGTCGGGCGTCGTCGTCCACCAGCAGGACGCGATAGCGATTCTTGGACATGAGGTTTCTCGTGGTAGTTTTTCCCGGAGATTCTAAAGCCATGGTGGCCCGGCTGCGGCCCCCGGGTAACGCTTCGTAAGCTCCAAGTGTGCTATTTACACGCCCTTACAGAAGTCGTCACCCAATGTGACACAAGTCTCGCCAGAGAGTACTTTTTGCGGCTAACCTTAAGAATCCTGATCAACTTCCGTCCGGAACGACATGCCCCGCCTTGCTTCGCCAGCTTCGTCCACCCTCGGTAGGGTCCGCGTGATCGTTGCGCTGGCCTTCGCCGCGGTGACGGCAGGCGCGGTGGCCGACGATTCTGACACCGGGATGGCCGCGACCGCCGAGGCAACGCCGCTGGTCGCTCTGGGTGCCACGTGGCGGGCCGAAATGCGTCGACTGCTGAAGCCGGAGGGCGCCAGCTATCTGCCCACCAGCGCTGCAGAGCGGCGAGCCATCAGTCGCGAGGAACGTCACCGCCTGCGGGAAGACATCCGCGCCAACGGCGACATCTACGAGCTGCGCGAGCGCCCGGGTCGCGGTCGCCGCTGAGGCGGTCGTCCGGATTTTTATCCGAATCGGGTCGCGAACGCTGCTGGCCGGTTACAATTCCGGCGATGATCATCCTCGCCATCGAGACTTCTTCCGAGCGCGGAAGCATGGCGCTCAGCCGCGACGGCAAGGTCGCCTCGACGCAGCTCGATGCCGGTCCCAAGCAATCCGAGACCGCGATGCGGCGCCTGCGCGATCTGCTGGCGGGTTGCGGTATGCGAATCGAGGACGTCGATGCCGTCGCGTTCGGCTCCGGGCCGGGCATGTTTACCGGCCTGCGCCTCGGCTGCGGGCTTGCCCAGGGGCTCGCGATCGGATTGTCGAAGCCGATTGTCGCGGTGTCGTCGCTGCATGCACTGGCGGCACGCTGCCAGGGGGCGCGGATCGTCGCCGCCACCGATGCCCGCATGGGCGAGATCTACCTCCAGTGCTTCGAGCGCGATGACACGGGTCTCCATCCTCGCGGCGCCGCGGAATGTGTTCCCCCCGAAGAGCTGCGGCCACTCGCCCCTGCCGGGGGGTGGCAGGGCATCGGCAGTGCGTTCGAGGTCTATGCCGGGCGCCTTCCCGAGGCCTTCCTGCAGTCGATCGAGATGGTGGATGGCGAGGCCCGGGCGCGGGCCGAAGAGGTCGCCGCGATCGCCGCCGAACGCCTCGCCGAAGGCCGTGCGACGCCGTTGGAGGCCGCCGTCCCCCAGTATGTGCGCAACAAGGTGGCCCTGACCACGCGCGAGCGGCTGGCTCGCGGAGGGGACAGTTGACGGAGGTACGGCTCGAGTGCCGGCCGATGCTCGCGAGCGATCTCGAATGGGTGGTCGCGGTCGAGGCTTCGCGCCACGCCAGTCCGTGGAGTCGCGGTAATTTCGACGACGCGTTGGCGGCCGGCTATGCCTGCTGGACTTTCCTCGAGCGCGGTGTACCGGTTGCCTACGCGATCGTGATGTCGGTGCTGGACGAGGCCCACCTGCTCAATCTGACGGTGACCGCGCCACAGCAGGGACGGGGCATCGGCGCGGCAGTGTTGTCGTTCCTGCTCGACCAGTCTCGCCAGCACGGTGCCGCGCAATGCTTCCTCGAGGTGCGGGAGTCCAATCTGGTCGCGCTGGCGCTGTACCGCAGTCGCGGCTTCCAGGCGATCGGGCGGCGCAAGGGCTACTATCCGGGCAGGCAGGCGAGAGAGGACGCGATCGTGATGAGGTACAGGCTGTGACGCCAGAGCGCGCCCGGGTGCTGGCGCGGATGGGGCTGGCGCCCCTGTGGCGACTGCGCCAGCCGGCGAGCGAGGATCACGCGGTCGAACACCAGGAGGTCGAAGACGAGGCGGCCGAGCGGATTCCGGCCGATTCGGAACCGGCCCTGGCCGCGCGCGAGCTGCTGCCCATCCGGGCGGCAGCGCCAATGGCCGACGTGCGGAGCGACGAGCGGGCGTCGACCGCCGAGGCCGAGACGGACGGCGCCGACGGCGACTGGCTGGCGCTCGAGCGGGAGATCCGCGCCTGTACCGCCTGTCCGCTGCACCGCCAGCGCAAGCAAGCGGTGCCCGGCATCGGCGACCGCCATCCGCGCTGGCTGGTGGTCGGCGAGGGGCCGGGCGCCGAGGAGGACCGGCGTGGCGAACCCTTCGTCGGGCCGGCTGGGCAGTTGCTCGACGCGATGCTGGCGGCGGTCGGGCTGTCGCGCAGGGAAGGCGCCTTCATCGCCAATTCGGTGAAGTGCCGACCCCCCGGCAATCGCACGCCCGAAACGGAAGAGATCGCCAGTTGCTTCCCCTACCTGCGGCGCCAGGTGCGGCTGCTGGCGCCGCGGCTGATCGTCGCGGTCGGCCGGCCGGCGGCCCAGGCGTTGCTCGACCAGCCGGTGCGGATCGCCGATGCGCGGGGCCGCTGTTTCGAATTCGAGGGCATTCCGGTCATCGTCACCTACCATCCGGCCTACCTG
Source organism: Rhodocyclaceae bacterium (assembly GCA_020445785.1). GTDB lineage: Bacteria > Pseudomonadota > Gammaproteobacteria > Burkholderiales > Rhodocyclaceae > Cognatazoarcus. The sequence goes on along the minus strand of JAGRFZ010000188.1, from coordinate 2,339 downwards.
CTGCGCAATCCGCACGACAAGGGCAAAGCCTGGGAAGACCTCTGCCGGGCGCGGGCGATGACCGAATCGCCGGGGCCATGAATCACTCTGTCACATTGCCTCGGCACGCGGCGCATGCGGCGGGCGTCCGCTGCGGTCGATGCGGGCTAGAATGGGCCGCCCAGTCCGAACGCAACCCTGCCGGAGGCGTCCATGCCCATTCGAAACCTGCTGTTCCTCGCCGTCGTCGCCCTGCTGCTCAACGGTTGCGGCTACAACGAGATCCAGGTCAATGACGAACGGACCAAATCGGCCTGGTCCGAGGTCATCAACCAGTACAAGCGTCGCGCCGACCTGATCCCGAACCTGGTCAAGACGGTGGAAGGCTATGCCGCCCACGAACGGGAGGTGCTGACCGAAGTCACCGAGGCGCGCGCGCGGGTCGGCAGTGTGCAGGCCGGTCCGGAACTGCTGCAGGACCCTCAGGCATTGGCCAGCTTCCAGTCCGCCCAGGGGCAGTTGTCGAGCGCGCTGTCGCGGCTGCTGGTGGTGGTCGAGCGCTATCCGGAGTTGAAGGCGGACGCGAGCTTCCGCGACCTGCAGGCCCAGCTCGAAGGCACCGAAAACCGCATTGCGGTGGCGCGAAACCGCTATATCCAATCGGTGGAAAACTTCAACGTCTCGGTACGCACCTTCCCGAACAATCTGCTGGCGATGGTGCTGGGCTACGATCCCAAGCCCAACTTCACGGTGGACGACGAAGCCCGAATCAGCGCGCCGCCCAGCGTCGAGTTCGGCGGCCAGGGCGCCCGCTGAGGCCTTGAAAGCCGCGCCGACCCTCGCCGGCCTGTTCTGGCTGTGGCTGCTGTGGTGGAGCCTGCCGCTGTCGGCCCAGGCGCTGCAGCCGCTGCCGCCGGCGACCTCGCCGCTGCAGGATCGGGCCGGCGTGCTGGGGGCGGCCGAGCGGCAGCGGTTGGCGGCGACCTTGCAGGGGATCGAGGCGAAGCATGGCAGTCAGGTCGCGATCCTGATCGTGCGGACCACTGCGCCGGAACCGATCGAGGCCTATTCGATCCGCGTCGTGGACCACTGGAAGATCGGGCGCGAAGGCGTGGACGACGGGGTGTTGATCCTGCTGGCGGTCGACGACCGGCGCATGCGCATCGAGGTCGGGCGGGGTCTCGAGGGTGCGATCCCCGACGCCATCGCCAAACGGATCATCGAGGAGCGCATGGCTCCGGCCTTTCGGTCGGGCGATTACGCGGGCGGGCTCTCGGCAGCGCTCGCTGCCATAGAATCCAAGCTCGCCGGGGAATCCCTGCCGCCGCCGGATTCGGCGCGATCACGCGCCGACGGTAGCGATCTCGAGACCCTCATCACGATGGGCGTGCTGGTCTCGATCTTCGGCGGCGGTATCCTGCGCAGCATGTTCGGTCGTCTGCTCGGCTCGGGTCTGACCGCTGCAATGGTGGGCGCCGGCGTCTGGTGGCTGAGCGGCGTCGTGGTACTGGCATTGATTGCGTCGGTGCTGGCGCTGCTGTTCGTGCTGTCGATGGGCCGCGGTGGCCACGTGATCGGCGGCGGCGGTGGCTGGGGTCACGGCACAGGGCGTGGCGGCGGCTGGGGCGGCGGTGGAGGTGGCGGCTGGTCCGGTGGTGGCGGTGGATTCGGCGGAGGAGGGGCGTCGGGAGGATGGTAGGCAAGTGGCGCAGGATCATCAGGCATCTGCTGACGCCCGATTGGCTGGCGCGTCGCCATTTCACCGGCGAGGTGCTGGATCGGATCGAAGCCGCGATCGTCGACTCCGAGCGCCGACACCGCGGCGAGATCCGTTTCGCGGTCGAGTCCGAAATCGAATTGTCGGCCTTGCTGCAGGACGTCAGCCCACACCAGCGGGCGGTCGAGGCCTTCGGTCACCTCGGCGTCTGGGACACCGAGGAGAACAGCGGTGTGCTGGTGTTCGTGCAACTGGTCGATCGTCGCGTCGAGATCGTCGTGGACCGGGGCGTGGCCCAGGTGACGGACGCGTCGACCTGGCGCGAAATCTGCGCCGCGATGGAAGCCGCCTTTGCCGGCGAGCGGTATCTGGCGGGCTCGCTCGATGCGATCGAGCGGGTCGGAAAGGTGTTGGAGCAACATTTCCCGGCCTACCCGCGCAACCCCAACGAGCTGCCCGACCGGCCCGCCCTGATCTGACGCCGCTCAGTGCTTGAGGTCGTCGAGCAGGGCGACCGAGTCGAACTGGCGCTGGTTGGCTTCGTGCAGGCGTTTGATCACCAGCATCGTTCCGGCCACGAACAGACCGAAGGCGACGATCACGGTATTGACCGACAGGTCGAAGGCGATCAGCAGCGCATAGA